>NZ_CP090419.1:3031666-3340000 GCF_032716425.1 Pseudoalteromonas sp. N1230-9 | reverse complement strand
TAGCCATGGGCAGGTTGAAGGTTGAGTAACATCAACTGGAGGACCGAACCCACTAACGTTGAAAAGTTAGGGGATGACCTGTGGCTAGGAGTGAAAGGCTAATCAAACCGGGAGATAGCTGGTTCTCCCCGAAATCTATTTAGGTAGAGCCTCGGACGAATACTTACGGGGGTAGAGCACTGTTAAGGCTAGGGGGTCATCCCGACTTACCAACCCTTTGCAAACTCCGAATACCGTAAAGTACTATCCGGGAGACACACGGCGGGTGCTAACGTCCGTCGTGAAGAGGGAAACAACCCAGACCGCCAGCTAAGGTCCCAAAGTCATAGTTAAGTGGGAAACGATGTGGAAAGGCCCAGACAGCCAGGAGGTTGGCTTAGAAGCAGCCATCCTTTAAAGAAAGCGTAATAGCTCACTGGTCGAGTCGGTCTGCGCGGAAGATGTAACGGGGCTAAACTATGCACCGAAGCTGCGGATTCAAACTTTGTTTGAGTGGTAGGGGAGCGTTCTGTAAGCCGTTGAAGGTGAACCGGGAGGTTTGCTGGAGGTATCAGAAGTGCGAATGCTGACATGAGTAACGATAATGCGGGTGAAAAACCCGCACGCCGGAAGACCAAGGGTTCCTATCCCATGTTAATCAGGGTAGGGTAAGTCGACCCCTAAGGCGAGGCCGAAAGGCGTAGTCGATGGGAAACGGGTTAATATTCCCGTACTTGGTATAATTGCGATGGGGGGACGGAGCAGGCTAAGCAAGCATGGCGTTGGTTGTCCATGTGAAAGTAAGTAGGTTGAGAGTTTAGGAAAATCCGGACTCTTAAGACTGAGATACGAGACGAGCACCCAAGGGTGTGAAGTTGCTGATGCCATACTTCCAGGAAAAGCCTCTAAGCTTCAGATTATACCGAATCGTACCCCAAACCGACACAGGTGGTCAGGTAGAGAATACTAAGGCGCTTGAGAGAACTCGGGTGAAGGAACTAGGCAAAATTGTACCGTAACTTCGGGAGAAGGTACGCTCCTATCTGTGATGAGATTTACTCTCTAAGCGGACGGGAGCCGCAGTGACCAGGTGGCTGGGACTGTTTATTAAAAACACAGCACTGTGCAAAATCGCAAGATGACGTATACGGTGTGACACCTGCCCGGTGCCGGAAGGTTAATTGATGGGGTTAGTTTTCGGACGAAGCTCTTGATCGAAGCCCCGGTAAACGGCGGCCGTAACTATAACGGTCCTAAGGTAGCGAAATTCCTTGTCGGGTAAGTTCCGACCTGCACGAATGGTGTAACCATGGCCACGCTGTCTCCACCCGAGACTCAGTGAAATTGAAATCGCAGTGAAGATGCTGTGTACCCGCGGCTAGACGGAAAGACCCCGTGAACCTTTACTACAGCTTGGCACTGAACATTGACCCTACATGTGTAGGATAGGTGGGAGGCTTTGAAGCAGAGACGCTAGTCTTTGTGGAGCCGTCCTTGAAATACCACCCTTGTAGTGTTGATGTTCTAACGTTGGTCCCTGATCGGGATTACGGACAGTGCCTGGTGGGTAGTTTGACTGGGGCGGTCTCCTCCCAAAGAGTAACGGAGGAGCACGAAGGTTGGCTAAGTACGGTCGGACATCGTACGGTTAGTGTAATGGTAGAAGCCAGCTTAACTGCGAGACAGACACGTCGAGCAGGTACGAAAGTAGGTCATAGTGATCCGGTGGTTCTGAATGGAAGGGCCATCGCTCAACGGATAAAAGGTACTCCGGGGATAACAGGCTGATACCGCCCAAGAGTTCATATCGACGGCGGTGTTTGGCACCTCGATGTCGGCTCATCACATCCTGGGGCTGAAGTCGGTCCCAAGGGTATGGCTGTTCGCCATTTAAAGTGGTACGCGAGCTGGGTTTAGAACGTCGTGAGACAGTTCGGTCCCTATCTGCCGTGGGCGTTTGAGAATTGAGAGGGGTTGCTCCTAGTACGAGAGGACCGGAGTGAACGAACCGCTGGTGTTCGGGTTGTCATGCCAATGGCACTGCCCGGTAGCTACGTTCGGAACTGATAAGCGCTGAAAGCATCTAAGCGCGAAGCAGGCCTCGAGATGAGTTCTCACTAGACTTTTAAAGTCTCTGAAGGGCCGTTGAAGACTACAACGTTGATAGGCAGGATGTGGAAGTGGTGTGAGCCATTAAGCTAACCTGTACTAATTACCCGTGAGGCTTAACCATACAACGCCAAACGCGTTTTGTGACAGCGTAACAGACAGAAGTTAAAAAACTAAAGTAGACATTTACTTAAAATCAGCATTCCGAATTTTAGTAGGGTGAACCGCAACGCTTAATGCGAAATCAGTTCACCTTGCGCAAAGGACTCGTAAGCGCTACGCGCTTTATCGAGAATCCTTTCCACGTATTTTGCTTGGTGACAATAGCGTTTTGGACCCACCTGACCCCATGCCGAACTCAGTAGTGAAACGAAACAGCGCCGATGATAGTGTGGCATTTGCCATGTGAAAGTAGGACATCGCCAGGCTCCTAATTAAAGAAACCCGTTGCAGCAATGCAACGGGTTTTTTGTGCGTGTCGTCGTGCTTTTATATCGCGCTTTATCCGTAAATAGACAGCCCATGACGCGGGATAAACCCACTGCTACGCGACAAGGCCACCCCAAGACGTTTGTCGTCGCGATTTTACATCGCGCTCTATCCGCGAATAAAGAGCCAATGACGTGGAGTAAGCTCGCGGCTACGCGATAAGCCATCCAATATAATGAGAGTGTGGCAGATGCCATAAAAAGCGAGATATCCACTGCGTAGCCCACCATGGCTCCAAATAAGCGAAACCCGTTGTAGAAATTCAACGGCTTTTTTGTGTGTGTCGTCGCGATTTTATATCGCGTGATAGACGTAGTGGACGCACAACCCATGACGCGGGATGAACCCGCTGCTGTTCGAGACTAGAATGCAGAGGTTATTTGTAAAGTGGTTGCGCTAATACTAAAGAAAAACCTCTGCTGTATGTCCAGACTATTCCTAAAGCCGGATCTTAGCAGTATGCTGACATAACCAAAAAAGCCCAGCAGAGATTCCCTGCTGGGCTTTTTATGTAGTAAGTGTCGTTACTTAATCATGCTATAAATAAGCGCAAATACCGCCAGAGAGCCAATTGTAAGCACAAACAGTGTACTTAAGCGGTTTCTGTATTTGTGTAAGCTAGGTACTTTATAAACGGCAATCATCGGCATGATGAAAAGGATCATGGCAATGATAGGGCCTGACAGCTGATCCATCATGTCTAAAATACTTGGGTTGATCACTGAGCAATACCAAATAGCGAAGAACATGATTACTGTGCCAATTTTATCAACTAACTTTGGATTCAAATGTGCTTGCTTACTAACTAGCCCATTAAAGCTTTCACGAGCACCTAAGAAGTGTCCTAAGAATGATGAAGTAATTGCGATAAAAGCAACCAGAGGGCCAAGTGTGGCAATAAAAGAGTTATCTGTGATATTGGCTAGAAATGACAAAATAGACACATTATCAGCTTTAGCTTGTATCATTTGCTCAGATGACAGAGACAACACACAAGAAAATACAAACAGCAACACAAATACAATCAGTAACAAGCTGGTACGTTTAAGAATTGCTTCAGATTTCATTTTGGCATTATTGCCATAATGGGCTCGCTGTACATGGACAAAGCTTGAGATCGCAGCTGCGTGGCTAAACGAAAAAACAATAATGGGAATAGATAACCAAAGCGTCTTCATAAAACCTGAGAATTCAGGAATAGTGATGTTAGGCATTTGCCAGCTAGGGATTAAATATAATGATAAGAAGAATAAGATACCAACCAGAGGATAAACTAAAATAGAAAAAGCGCGAAGCATAAGTGCCTCACCACCAAGCATTAAGCTAATCATACCACCTACTAAAACCCCTGATAATAGAACTCGAGGTGGTGACTCCATGCCTAATTGATTCACAATAAAGCTGTCGACGGTATTGGTTAAGCCAACACCATAGATAAGTAAAATAGGAAAGATCGAAAGGAAGTATAAAAGAGAAATTAAGCGACCAGCGTTAATACCAAAATGCTCTTCAACTACGTCTGTAAAATCAGCATCGGACTGTTTAGATGATAATACAAAACGGGCCAAACCACGGTGAGCCAGAAAAGTCATAGGAAAGGCTAAGCAAGCCATAATCACTAATGGCCAGAATCCACCAATACCAATATTAATCGGTAAGAATAAAATACCAGCGCCGACTGCGGTACCAAATAAGCTTAATACCCATTGGGTGTCATGAAGATTCCATTTCGAGTTACTACTTGTTGTCGATGCGTTGTACTGCGCAGCATCTTGATGTGTGTTCATTAGCACTCCACTATTAGAATAATAATTGTCGCGCAGCATATAGAAAAGCGACTAAGAATGCATGTTTTAGCGTTGTATTTAAATAACTATGCTGTAAGGGGAGACTTACACAAAGGAATATTGCTTATTTGGCTAGCTGAGTTTTGCACTGCTCCACCCAGCTTAGAGTGTTATTGTGCAGCCGTTAGTGCACGTGTTTTTATATCAGCAGCAAATGCTAAGCCTTTCTTAAAGCGAGCCTCAGCGGCACTGATTTCTGCTTCATCGCCATTTGCGGCAAGAATGCTTTGTGAGAGAGCCTTATAAAGCGAGGTGATTTGTGATTCGTACGCTGCTTCAATTGCCTTTTCAACCGTTGTCATTTTTATTCCTTCACTATAAATAATTGAGCAAAATATTAACGGAACATTGCTTCATTGACTAGTTTTGCAATGTAATATTTAGCGGAATTTTTAAGTATTAAATTTAAAATTTAGTATGTGATAATGGTTTTTATAAAGCATGATTTTAGTGTTTTTTTATTAATGGGTTTTATGTGTGTAGTTAATACGTCTTTTTCTATGTTTTATATTTGTAGTTTTGTTATTTTTCACCTATAAATAAGTACCTTTTTTAGGTAGTGGATTCTAAATGAAAATTAATAAGGATTTTGTTATGAAAAATTTTGTTTTTATATTGGTTTTTCTGGGCGTAGCTAACTTATCTTACGCAAATACCGTGTATGTAAGTTCAGATGGTACTGGCGATGGGTATGATATAGAAAGGCCAGCGAATTTATCAGATTTAAATGGGTTTCTAGCAGATGCGAGTATAGCAAATATTATTTTAAAATCTGGGATATATTATCAGAATAATTATTTGTCGGTTAGCCAAGGGGCACACCCCGTTAAAATTTCTGGTTTAGGTAATGTTATAATTACCAGTGACTATAATAGTGGTAATAGCGGGAGCTCAGGCTTTATTGTTGCGAGAAGCAATATTAGCTTTGATAATATAAAGTTTATTAATACACAATATTGTTTTAGGTTTAAGGAAGGTTCAGTATCGAATGTAAATATTGATCGCATATATGCGCACAATACAATGAGTTGTGTAGATTTTGATAAAAATGACTCAGCAGCTTTTAGTAACATTACAATCAATGAATTAACCACCTTAGCTTACCATAAAGCAGGAATTCGCATTAATGGTAAACCAAAAAATATTTCTATTACAAACTCAAAAATAGATGGGTTAAATTCAAATATAGATTCTACTAAAGATTGTCATATTACTGGTATCAGTGTCAGCGGTGAGGCTAAAGATATAAATATTGAAAATGTATCTATTTCAAATAATGTAGGCGGTTCAGTTGATTGCGGGGGTTATCAGCAGGGGGATGGTATTGTTGTAAATTCAGATGTCACCGGTGTTACAATTAAAAATGTATTGGTGTCGAACAGTCGAGATGCAGATCTTGATATAAAAAGTCAAAGTACCACTTTAGAAGAAGTTACATCGTTATCAGGTGATATTAACAGACACAATCTAAAGCTTTGGTATAATGATTTCTCATGTAAAAACTGCTATGTAAAAGCTAATAAGCCGAATGCAATTCAGGCAATAGGTTCAAGAGTCGAGTTTGTCGATTCTGTTTTTGAGGTGTCTGATGTATCTAAATTATGTGATTTACATGAGAGAAATGGCATTCAGGGCAGTATTGGTTTTGTGGGTGGAATGCAGTTAAATATCGAAAATCTGAGTATGGTAAACGGCTTTATTCCAGATTGTAGGTAAATATAAACTATTTAAACAGTTAGTAGAGCTGTGTTTCTAAATCAGCTCGTTTGGAATTCCCTCTAGAATATTTTAGAGGGAATTGTCTGAGGCTTTTTGAGTTTTCAATAGATTAAGTTCTGTGATATTCAACTCAGCCTGAAAAAATTAACGCTTTTGAAGCCACTTTTCTATTTACCTTAACCTTCTAACGCTGATACCACAAAATATGGATTCAGATACTCTTCTTTACTGTTATACCGTAATGGGCTGCCATCGAGCTTGCTAACCGTTGCACCTGCTATTTCGGCAATCGCATGGCCTGCGCCTGTATCCCACTCACAGGTTGGGCCTAACCTTGGGTAAATATCTGCACTGCCTTCGGCTACTAAGCATAGTTTTAGTGAGCTGCCTTTTGAGACCATTTCTACGTCATCGAACTGTTTTACAAACTCAGCAAGATCTGGAGAAGGATGTGAGCGACTGCCAACAACACGGATAAGTCCTCTGTTTGGTTTGCGGGTAACTTTTAGTTCGATACGCTCATCGCCTTTATCTTTAAAGGCACCGATTGCTTCACTTGCAATATACGAAACGCCCAAAGCGGGTGCATCAACCACAGCTAATACAGGCTTTCCATTTTCGATCAGTGCAATATTGACGGTAAACTCGCCGTTTTTCTTGATGAATTCTTTGGTGCCATCTATAGGATCAACTAACCAGTAGCGTTGCCATGCTTGGCGGACGTCCCAGCTTATATCAGCGCTTTCTTCACTTAGAATTGGCACATCTGGGGTAAGGTGTTTTAAGCCATTCACAATCACTTTATGAGCTGCTAGGTCTGCGTCGGTAACAGGACTTTCATCAGCCTTGTATTCAACATTAAAGTCCTTTTCGTAAATCCCCATTATTGCGCTACCCGCTTGGCGTGCGAGGAGTAAGATTTCTTCTAGCAGTTCCGTTTGATTCATGGCTTAACCTATAATTTGCTGTTGTTTTAAATACGCTACCAGTTCTTGCACCGATTGGTCTAGGGTGTTTGCGCTCGTATCGATTTTAATTTCTGGTGAAATAGGGGGTTGATAATCAGAATCGATTCCAGTGAAGTGCTTTATCTCACCTGCACGGGCTTTTTTATAGAGACCCTTTGGATCGCGGCTTTCGCAAACGTCTAATGGGGTATCTAAAAATACTTCGATAAATTCACCCTCTTCAACTAAGTTTCTTACCATATCGCGTTCACTTCGAAAGGGTGAAATAAATGCGGTGAGTACCACAAGTCCGGCATCAACCATGAGTTTTGCGGTTTCACCCACCCGACGAATATTTTCAATACGGTCTTCATCACTAAAGCCAAGATCTTTACATAAACCATGACGGACATTATCACCGTCTAATAGGTATGTGTGCACACCTAATTGATTCAGGGCACTTTCTAGTGCATTGGCAACGGTGCTTTTGCCAGAGCCTGAAAAACCAGTGAACCATAAAATAGTTGGCTTATGTTTTTTTTGCTCACTACGCTGTGCTTTAGTGGTGGCGTAGTTATGCCATACAATATTCTCATCCATTGTTTTTACTCTCATTATTGAAATGGAAAAACCAGTGGTATTAATGTCAGCACCGTTATTGAATAAATAATCGATAACGGTAAGCCCATTGCAATGTAATCTTTTAAACGGTAGTTACCCGCACTGTATACCATTAGGTTAGTTTGGTAACCATATGGTGAAATAAAACTGGCCGATGCACCAAAAGCGACAGCCATAATAAAAGGGAGTGGCGATACATCAAAACCTATGGCTAATGCGTAGGCAACTGGAAACGAAAGTGCCGCGGCAGCATTATTGGTAATGAGCTCGGTAAACATCACGGTCATTAAGAAAATGGCAATGAAAGCACCATAAGGTCCAAAATCGCCAAGCACGTATAACATACCTGATGATATTTCACCGGCAAGGCCTGTGCCTATCATTAATTTAGCCAGGCCGATAGCACTGCCTACCACGGCGAGTAGCTCAATCGGAAAGCGGCGCTTTACTTCACTAAGTTTAATTGTGCCAGTTAGCATTAGGCCGATCAGTAAAACAAGTAGACCTTTAATCAAGGGCACGATTCCAAGAATGCTCAGGCCTAAAACCCCCGCAAAACTTGCCAATACGATATTAGATTTCTTTGGCTTTAAGTGAGTTTGTAAATCAAGGCCTGAAATATAAACAAACTCTCTTTTAAGGTCAGGAAGCGAGTAAAACTCTTTACCTGGTGCAAGAATGAGTGAGTCACCAGCTTGAAGTTGTACTTTACCTAAACCACCTTGCAAACGGTCATGACCACGGCGAATGGCAATAACTGCCGCATGGAATTGCTCACGAAAACGCACTTCCTTAACGGTTTTACCTATGTATTTAGATGAATGGCTGACAACGACTTCAACTAAGTGCTCAACATCTTTTTCGTGTTTGTCGTGAACGACTTTTAGACCATCAAACTGAGTAAGCAGCGGCACCGATTTTATGTCACCGACAAATAGAAGCACGTCACCTTCTTTTATCACTTGCTTTGGTGTGACTGCACAGATACGTTTATCTTCACGGATGATTTCGGCTAAGAATAGGTCTTTAAGTTCACGAAGACCATTTTCTTCAACGCTTTTACCCGCGAGTTTTGAGCCGATTTCAACTTTACCTTCTAGATAGAAAGGGACGACTTCTTGATCGTTTTTGCCATTATCAGGAAGGTATTTCAACATCACAATGATAGTGATTAAGCCAACACTTAAAGCACCCAAGCCCACTAATGTAAAATCAAAAAAGCCAAGGGGCGCCATGCCAGCTTCTACTGCAAAACCATTAACAATTAAGTTAGTTGATGTGCCAATTAGGGTAATCGTGCCCCCTAAAATTGCAGTGTACGACAAGGGCAACAACAACTTAGACGGGGAATGAGTTGGGCTGTCTTTTATTGCACTAATAAGTGAGGCCACAACCGCCGTATTATTAGTAAATGATGATAAAAAAGCAGTAGATAAACCAAGTTTAGTCACTGAGCTGGTTAGACTTCCTTTAGAAAGTGACTGAGCAAGTTTCTGTACTAACGTGGTTTTTTCTACAGCAATAGACACTAATACAAGCAGTATTAAAGTAATTAAAGAGGGGTTTGCATAGTTCACCAGCATATCTTCAAGGCTTATAAGCCCTGCTAGATAGCTAATACCAATGGCGCCAACAAATAACCATGCTGGTTTTAGTCGTGTGCCAAAAAGGCACCCGACTAATACCAGCATAATGCCTGTTAATACCAGCTGTTGATACATGCTATTACTTCCTATAACAGGCGAAAAGTGATCATTTAAGCTTAGTTATATCAAGCGCTTGCCAGTGAGGGAAGTGCTTGCGTACTAAAGCGTTAAATTCAACTTCAAAGTCGCTAAAGTTACTTTGCTGTTCTTCAATGTTAAGTAATTGCTCAATCATACCTGCTGCTACAGTTAGGTTTGATAGGCGATCGATTAGGATAAACGCACCTGTTTCATGGTTGTTGTGGTACTCATCAGCCAAAATTGTTTCTGTAAGTTCTAAGGTTACAATGGCAATTTCGTTCAGTTGTAATGAGTCAGCTTGACCATGCTCTAGGGTATTTACATCAATCGTGTGATCGATTTTTCTTACCACTGCAGAGATGTTCTTGCTGCCTAACTTAAAGTTATAGCTTTTACCTAATACAAGCGGCGCTTCGTGCATCCATACTAATTTAGCTTGAATACGATTTGTGACCGCGGCTTTTGAAGCGGCTGGTACAATCACATCACCACGGCTGATATCTATCTCGTCGTTTAATGTTAAGGTGATTGCTTGTCCTGCTTCAGCGGTATCTAAGTTGCCATCAAAAGTGACAATCTCTTTGATGCTTGAGCTTTTACCCGATGGTAGCACTTTCACTGCATCACCAACACTGAACTTGCCAGAGGTTAAAGTACCTTGGAAGCCACGGAAGTCTAAGTTAGGGCGTACGACATATTGCACCGGAAGGCGAGCTTCGAAACCGTTATCAATTTCAGCAGCTGGCGAGTCTTCAAGTAACTCAAGCAGTGGTTTATCTGTGTAGTAAGGTGTGTGCTCTGAGCGTGTTACTACGTTGTCACCTTTAAGTGCAGACATAGGCACAAACTTGATATTTGTAACGTTTAGCTGCTCCGCAAATTTAAGATAATCCGCTTTGATTTTTTCATACACGGTTTCATCAAAGTCGACGATGTCCATCTTATTGATAGCAACAACAAACTGCTTAATACCAAGCGAATCACAGATAAAACTATGGCGTTTTGTTTGTACTTGTACACCGTAACGCGCATCCACTAAGATAATCGCAACATCACTTGTTGATGCACCGGTTACCATGTTGCGTGTGTACTGCTCATGCCCTGGTGTGTCAGCAATGATGAATTTACGTTTTGCTGTTGAGAAGTAACGATAAGCAACGTCAATCGTAATACCTTGTTCACGCTCAGCTTGTAAGCCATCAACAAGGAGTGCTAAATCAAGCTCTTCACCCGCATTACCGACCTTTTCATTGTCTTTATGCAGGGCGGCAAGTTGATCTTCATAAATTTGGTGGCTGTCATGTAAAAGGCGGCCAATCAGCGTTGATTTACCGTCATCAACGCTACCACATGTCAGCATGCGTAAAAGGCTTTTATCTTGTTGACGTGCGAGGTAAGCGTCAATGCCTAGCTCTCTTACTTCGTTAATCGTGTCGTTTGTTTTAGACATTAGAAATAGCCCTCACGTTTTTTCTTTTCCATTGAACCAGCTGAATCATGATCAATCACACGGCCCTCACGCTCAGAAGAGGTTGAAAGCAGCATTTCTTCAATAATTTCCGTTAAGGTTCCTGCCGTTGATTCCACAGCACCCGTTAACGGGTAACAACCCAGAGTACGGAAACGCACAGATTTCATTTGTGGTACTTCGCCTTCCTCAAGAGGCATGCGCTCATCATCAACCATAATTAGCGTGCCGTTACGCTCAACAACAGGGCGTTCTTTGGCAAGGTAAAGTGGAACCATTTCAATGTTTTCTTGGTAGATATACTGCCAAATATCAAGCTCAGTCCAGTTAGATAGCGGGAAAACACGAATGCTTTCACCTGGGTTAACTTGGCTGTTATATGTATTCCAAAGCTCTGGACGTTGGTTTTTTGGATCCCATCTGTGGTGTTTGTCACGGAATGAGTAAACACGCTCTTTAGCACGCGATTTCTCTTCGTCACGACGTGCTCCACCAAACGCAGCATCAAAGCCGTATTTATCTAATGCTTGCTTTAAGCCTTGGGTTTTCATGATATCAGTGTGTTTTGCTGAGCCGTGTACAAATGGGTTGATATCAATCTCTAACCCTTCAGGGTTTTTGTGGACGATTAAATCAAAGCCGTATTCTCTGGCTAGGCGGTCACGAAACTCGATCATTTCCTTAAATTTCCAGTTGGTATCAACATGTAATAATGGAAATGGGATCTTTGCTGGGTAAAACGCTTTGCGTGCTAAGTGTAATAATACCGATGAATCTTTACCTATCGAGTAAAGCATCACCGGATGTTCAAACTCAGCAGCCACTTCGCGCATGATCTTGATACTTTCAGCTTCTAATTGCTGAAGGTGTGTTAAAGCCATTGTTAGTCGTCCTACTAAAATGATTAAAAGTTAAATTACGCTACGCCTGTAATAGGCTGGGCAAAGCTGCTGGTTTGTTCGGTTTGTCCGAACCATGCAAGCTGGTGATGCAATGATGCAACTTCGCCTATAATTAGTAAAGCGGGTGAGATAATACTATGACGGGCAATCAAGTCCGCCAATTCACCCAGTTGTCCTGTAACGACACGCTGTTCTTTTCGCGTACCATTTTCAATAATGGCAACCGGTGTTTCTGCACCACGGCCATGTTTTAATAATTGTGCTTGAATATGGGGAGATTTAATGACACCCATATAAATTGCCAAAGTTTGATTTGGTTTTGCTAGTGATTGCCAATCAAGTTCTTGACCATCTTTTTTACAGTGTCCTGTCACAAATTGAATGGCTTGTGCATGGTCTCTGTGTGTTAGAGGGATCCCAGCATAAGCACTGCAGCCGGCAGCAGCAGTGATACCCGGTACGATTTGGTAACGTACTTGATTTGCGGCTAGCACTTGCACTTCTTCACCACCACGACCATAAATAAATGGGTCGCCTCCTTTAATACGGCATACTTTTTTACCTTGTTTGGCAAAA
The DNA here is from genome assembly GCF_032716425.1 of Pseudoalteromonas sp. N1230-9. Classification (NCBI taxonomy): domain Bacteria; kingdom Pseudomonadati; phylum Pseudomonadota; class Gammaproteobacteria; order Alteromonadales; family Pseudoalteromonadaceae; genus Pseudoalteromonas; species Pseudoalteromonas sp. N1230-9. The sequence goes on along the minus strand of NZ_CP090419.1, from coordinate 3,327,616 downwards.
TCTACGAGCATTTGATTGGTATCTTCCTGTGCAACGCTGTGATCGCCCAAGCGTTTACCAACACAGACTAAATCAGCGTCACGACGCACAAGTTCCATAATTTCATCAGAGACTAAATAGTCATACACAACGACGTCTGCTTGCTGCATTAACTGCAGTGCTTTTAGTGTTAATAACTCAGGGTCACCTGGGCCTGCACCGACAACATACACTTCGCCTTCAGGCTCTGGCTTTGCATCTAACAGTTGCTCTAACTGCACAGTTGCTGCCTCGGTATTACCCGCTTGCACTTTACTCACAACTGATGAGTCAAACACCCCTTCCCAAAATTGGCGACGGTCAGCAAAGTGCTTGAAACGCTGTTTTACTTTATCGCGAAAGCTGCCAACTAATGTAGCAAGTGGGCCAATGTGTTGTGGAATAAGCGTTTCGAGTTTTTCACGTAACCGACGTGCAAGTACGGGGGCAGTGCCAGCACTTGAAATAGCAATTGTGATTGGATCACGGTCAACAATCGAAGGAAAAATAAAGCTGCATTTAGGCTGGTCATCCACCACATTAACGAAAATATTACGCGCATTGGCACGTTCAAAAACGTCATTATTGACGCTGTCGATATCCGTCGCCGCAATAACTAGCATTTGTTGATCTAAATACTGCTCTTTAAATATATCAACAATAAGCGTTACTTCACCTTGCGTTGCAAGCGCAGTAAGTTCATCACAAAACTCAGGGGCGACTAGCGTTACATTGGCACGTGCTTTTAAAAATGCACGGCACTTGCGTAACGCAACATCTCCACCGCCGACTACCAATACAGGTTTGTCGTCTAACTTGGTAAAGATAGGTAAATATTGCACGTTGTTCTCACCCCTAAAACACATCAAAGAAACTGCTTATTGCAGGCAAGCAGAATATAGTGCTCTAAATAAAGTAAAAAATAATTAAAACCAAGTTTATATAACTAAAAGTTATATTTGGTGGCTTTGTTTGGCTTAAGGCTTAGTTAACAAGGGATTGCGGCGAGTTACAAGGAAATTAAATGCCTTATGGTGATTAGTTATGATTTATAGCCAGATCATAAAAATTTGCTACTATAGAGTACTAATATGGCAATACAAAATAAGATCAATGACTAACATGCAAACAATCGCTGCCCAAGCGGTGGCACTAATGGATTTAACAACACTGAATGACACCGACACTACAGAGTCTATTAATAACTTGGTTGCGAGTGTTGAGCCAAAGTTAGGCATTCCTGCTGCGGTTTGTGTGTATAGCCAGTTTGTTAGTGACGCCAAGCTTGCACTCGCTGAGCGCGAGTTACAACAAGTTAAAGTGGCTACTGTGACTAACTTTCCTAATGGGGAGCAGTCTTTAGAACAAGTGATAAACGAAACGTTGTTTGCCATTGAACGCGGAGCCGATGAAGTAGACTTAGTGATTCCATACAAAGCACTGATTGCCGGTGATGAACGCAAAGTTTTAGAGTATGTTCAAGCATCAAAAGATGCCTGCGGTACTCAAGTGCAACTTAAAGTGATCATTGAAAGCGGTGAATTGACCAATGAGTTGATTGCTACAGCAACTAAGCTGGCGATAGAAGGCGGTGCCGACTTTGTGAAAACCAGTACTGGTAAAGTCGCTGTGAATGCCACCCTTGCGGCGACTAAGATTATTTTAGAGACCATTGAAGCAAGTGGTAAAAAGGTGGGTTTTAAAGCGGCGGGTGGAGTAAGAACTGTTACTGACGCTGCTGAATACTTAGCTTTAGCTGAGTCAATTATGGGTGAAGCGTATTTACAACCCGAGCTTTTTCGGTTTGGCGCTTCAGGTTTATTAAGTGATGTGTATACGACATTAAATGAATCGTGAAAGTGAGCAAGAAAAAATAGCGCTAGAGCATGGTGCGGCAAAGCTATTTTTGCGCTGTTACGAAAAGCAATTTGGTGTAACTATGCGTAATATCTGGCATAACACACCGAGTAAGCCCGATGTTAGTTGCTATAAAGGTGATGAGCGACTCGATATTGAAATAGCGCATTTATATGCCAGTGAAACAGAAGCGATGGCGGTGCTTGGCCGACCTTTGTCGATTGGTATGCAACGAGACCTTGCGGAAATGGCGTTAGCACCGAGTAACGAGCGTCTGCACTGTGCTTTGCATCGATTGCTTGCACAAAAGGCCAAGAAACATTACGAGTCTACTCACCCTTGGTTATTAATACGAAATGCCAGTACGATTTGGCATCTAGAAGATTTTAAGTCAGTACTTACTAACTTAAAAGTGCCAGCAAAACATCCATTTCAACAAATTTGGCTATTGTGTGATTTTTACCGTGGCGAATTGATACAAATTTTGTAGTGATAAACGAAAATGTATACAGCCAGTGCTGGCACTGGCTGTTAGTTTGCTTAGTTGAATTTAAAAATACTGCCAAGGCTTTCTAAACTTGATTTGTTAGTTTTGGCAATGCAGCCTGAATCATCAAGAGACTTTTTGGTCGTCTCATCCGCAAGACCAGTCACTTTGAGCTTTTTTTCTTGCTGATACTCAGTGAGTGCAATCACGGTTGCTTCATCGTACTCTACGTCTTCTACTTCATATTCTTCATAGTGAGGCTGTCTTTTCAAATAACCCAAACAAACCAAGTTCAGTCGTGACATCGCCAAGTCTGTTTTTTCGTAGTAAGGCATTCTGTGATTAGGAACGCTAACCGATGCGACTGGGGCTTTAGCGGGGGCTGTAGCAGCCGTTACTTTTAATGGCGCAGGCGCTGTGTGACCAGCCGCTATCGTGTTATCACTGTTGTAACGATAATAAGTCGCTGGCACTTTTGATTCTAAGAACTCAACCGCCTTTACAATCACTTCACGCAATGCTTTTTCTTTTGGTGTGTTTGACCAACTACTTAGATTGCCGCCGACTAGGGCGCCACCAAAGTTAGTTGCAGCAGAGGTAAAATTAAAATCTTTACTGCCGCCTTCTACGCTAGTGGCTGCTAGAATACGCGAGGTACGGGTGTCTATTAAACGTAAATCAATAGCCATGTGTGAACTTGAAAAGCCCGCTGATACTGAACTAAACACATCACCAATAAACCCACCACTCCCTACACGAGTGCCAGAGTTGTCGTCATCGAACTCTGTGACCGCTGCTACAACCACAATTTCGGCACCCTCTATTTCGCCATAGGCTGCGCCTGATGCTGCACTTACTCGACCTGATACCGCTAAGTCTTGCTCTGATAAAACAGCATCAAGTGCTTGTCTTTCTAGGACGATAAATCGATTGGTACTAACTAATGCAGTTGTTAGCTGATCTGCCATACCTTCACCAATTTCTTTACGCCACCAACGCGAGTCGTTGGACTTATCGGTAAAGCGTGCCACTGCGACTCTGGCTTTAGGACCATTGTATTGTTGTTGCGCGACTTCGTTGATATTCGGGCTGTTGTTATTGCTTGTGGTTGTCGTGGTACTTTGGCATGCAGTTAGTGCAGCAGCAAGTAAAGTGAGCGTAATCGCTTTGTGTGTTTTGGTGAGCATATGACTTTCCTTAACTTATATCTCATGCAGTAAATAACGCCACAATACGGGCTTAGTTGTTATAAATGTTTATTAGGATAAGTTATAAAAATCAGTGCATTAAAAATAGCACTCAAGCGAAAAGTTTATTCACTCACACGAAATCAGCGCGTTTTTGATGGTTATCTCGATACTGTTTTGGTGATAGGCCAACATAACTTTTAAAGCTTCGAGCAAAATAACTTTGCGAGCTAAAGCCATTTTGTTCAGCTATCAGGCCAATTGCTGATGTGCTATTGATTAGTTGTTCTTTTGCAAATTCTAAACGTGTATTGCGCAAATAGTCTGATGGAGTTTGTGAATATAATGCTTTCATTTTTAATTGAAGTGCACGGGGGCTTAAACATAATGCAGAGGCAAGTTGTTCGACGGAGAAACTTTCATCTTGATAATGAGTTTGCACTACCTGCTTAAGCTTCTCTGTAAAGGAGTAGTCTTTATTGTGAACCGTAATCTGCGCGGATGGGTCTGTGTGTAGCGGGGCAGCAAGCTGCGCTGTTAAATGCTGGTTTAAGATGTGTCTTAAATTAAGCAACCCCTTTACACGGCTGATCAGTATTGCTGGTTCAAACGGTTTACTTAAAAAATCATCGGCTAATAAGTCGAGGCCTTTTAAACGACTATGTGTGTCTGCCTTTGCTGAAAGCAATAGGACAGGAATGTGGCTGGTGGCGGGATTGGCACGTAGTTTAGCCAATAGTTGATAGCCATCCATGTTAGGCATCATGACATCACTAATGATTAGGTCTGGTAGACTCGTTTGACATAGTTCAATAGCTTGTTGACCATCAATTGCGCAGATACAACGAAACTCCTCATTAAATAACGAAAGTAATAGCTCAGCCATGTCTTGGTTATCCTCAACAATGAGAATAGTTGGCTGTGAGGAATGCAGTTCAATTGAGTTATTTATATGTTTACCAGAGGCGATTGCAAGAGGAAGTGATACATTAAAACAGCTCCCTTTGTTAATTTGACTTTCTAGGGTTATTGCCCCGCCGTACTCTTCAACTAGCTGCTTTACCAAGGTCAGGCCGATCCCACTTCCTGACTCTTCAGATGCAGCCACCCGAGTAAAGCGTTTAAAAACTTGTTGCTGGTGCTTGTCGGCAATTCCGATACCCGTATCGATAATGCTAAACAGTGCCTGTTGCTGTTCTATAGAGAGGCTAATATCTACTCTACCACCGTGCGGAGTGTATTTAAGGGCATTACTAATTAGGTTGCTAAAGATAGAGTGAGCATGCTCGGGGGCAAGGGCAATCATGCATTCTTCAGCCGTATTAGTGTGAAAATTAAATTGCAGTTGCTTTTGCTTAAAGAGCGGCGTGAAGTCGTTTATCAAGTTGGTCAGAAAATCATTTAATGAATACGGTGATACCGTATAAATAGCTGTACTTGGACGTTTGCTCAATTGTAAAAGTTGATTAATGAGCTCAAGCAAACGCTGGCAATTGCGCTTTATACTAGCAAGTTGCGTTTGTGTATGTTGGTCAGTATTACTGTGCTGTAACTGACTCACTGGAGCAAGTATTAAGCTCAGTGGCGTTTTTAGCTCGTGGCTAATGTTATCTAAAAATTGATCTTTTAATTTGTTTAATTCAATTTCAGTTTGCTTCTCTTGCTCAGCAAGCTTGCGTTGGTAGAGCGCATTTAGAAGTAACCAAGTTAACGTTAATGCCATTATTAGATAGATGCCATAGGCTAATTTACTTTGCCACCAAGGAGGCACAACGGTTAGTTCTAGCAAAGATACACTGTCACTCCATAGACCATATTGGTCTTTTGTCTTGATTAATAATTGGTAGTGACCAGCTGGCAACTGTGGATAGTTAACTTGCCTAAGGGATGCATCTGTATACAAAAACTGTTCATCAAAGCCTGCTAACTTATAGCCATATTGGTAATGTTTTGGTGTGGCACCATTATTTAATGCGCTAAATTTAAAGCCAATAACGCCAGCTGATTGCTCAAAAGAGAGTGAATGGGTGGAACTGGCAAGCGTGTTTGTTTGCTTTCCAAAGTGGTTACTTTCAATTACGTGATTGTTCAGTAATAGCTCAGTTAACACGGGAGTAGGGGGAGCGTGCGATAAGTTTAACTGCTCTGGATAAAAATGGTTATAACCATTAATACCGCCAAAAAATAATTCGCCATCGTCTGCTTGAAAGCTCGCGCCCAGTATAAATGATTGGTGCTGAATACCGTCTTCTGGCAAAAATTGCTGTATCTGATCTGTGGATGGATTATAGCGTGTTAGTCCGCCATTGGTTGCTAGCCAAAGCATGTCTTGCTGATCAGTTAAAATATCAAAAATATTATCATTCGCTAAGCCGTGCTGCTCGGTAATTTGTTTAACGTTAAAATTATGTTTATTGACTTGGTTCAGTCCCTGCATTGTACCAACCCAAATGATGTTCTTTTTTAGCAGTAAAGAAGTCACCATGTTATGACTAAGCCCTGTATCGGCTGAGCTTTGTTGATCTAATAAACTGAATTGCTCACTTGCAATATCTAGCTTATTGAGCCCTGCTCGGGTGCCAATCCAAAGAGCATGGTCATCACTATCATAGGCAAGCGTAAATACAGTGTTGTTTGCAAGACTGTTGTTTGTGTCGTTATGCTTGAAGTGAGTGACCTTTGCTGATTTAGGCTCAAACCGAGTAAGTCCTTGGTTACTGCCAAGCCAAAGTGCACCCGTTTTGTCACTGGTTATCGCATAAACACGATCACTACTAAGCTGGTGGCTTTGCGTGGTGAAAACTTCAAAACTATCACTGCTATCTTGATATTTGACCAAGCCGCCACCGTAGGTGCCAATCCATAACTGATGATTAGCGTCTTCATGGAGGGCAAATATATTACTGTTTGGTAATGCGTTTTTATAGTGATGATAGCCTTGGGTTGTTTTACGGTTCAGCCCATCACGAGTGCCAATCCATACCTCTCCATTCGCTCTTTTTATGATTGAGCGAACAAAATTATGGCTCAAAGAATGTGGTTGAGAGGTTGTTGATTGATGAGAAAACTGCTGTTGTTTGGGGTCGTATCTGTGTACGCCATAGCCATCAGTCCCTAGCCAAATAACACCTTGTGGGTCTTGATAGAGTGAAAGGAGATAATCACTGCTTAAACTATTGTGCTCTTGTTTGTCATGACGGTATTGAATGTATTCTTCTTGTAAGTCTGCCTCAGCAGGTAAAAAGTATAAACCTTGCCCATAGCTTGTTAGCCAAAGGTTGTTTTGAGCATCAATAAGGCTGTCAGTGATCCAAGTACCTTCAAAGTGCTTAATTGGTTCACTCACTAACGTTGTTAAATTAAGTATATAGAGTCCTTGCTTGCCGCCAACAAGCAACTTTTCATGACTAAGTAGATTGAGATGCCATAACGGCGAGCTGATACTCGCGTGTTGAGTAAATTGCTGTGTATTTGGATTAAATGAAAGCAACCCTTGGCTGGTAGCGAGCCAAAGCTGTTTATCAGTGATGATGATGTCGCGAATGAGCGTGTTTTGCTGACCATGCGCCTTAAATTGAAAATGTTTGAACTCTTTCGTGGTTAGATCAAAATAGCTTAATCTACCTTGCTCATGCCCGAGCCAAAGGTTACCGCTTTTCGTCAATGCCATCGACCAAATTTTATCGTCACTTAGCCCTGAATTATTGCCTGACGAGTATACTTCGAACTCGCCAGTGTGCGTGTTAAGGCGATTGAGTCCTTTACTTGCAGTTGCAAACCAGAGTTGTTGATGCTGATCTTTTTGGCAGGAAGTGATCCAATTTCCCGAAATGCTTTTGCTATGGTTGTTGGCTTTGAAGCGTTTAAATTCATAACCATCAAAACGATTTAACCCGCCTTGTGTGGCAAGCCATAAAAAGCCTTGTTGATCAGTAATACTGCAATTGATGGAGTTTTGACTTAAACCTTGCTGACTATTAAAGGTTGTCAGGTGTAATGGGCGAGCATTAGCAAGCTGACTAACAAGCAAAGTGATACTAAATAATACAACGTAGCGGGCAAATTTTAACGGCAACACATGTATCCATGTCGTTTTCAGTTCCTTTATTGGGTTTATAATAAACTGCTTTTTAATCAATGTTAATATTGATTTTTAAATAGACTGACGAGAATTTAACTTCTGGGTATCTTTTACACTTGTGTTAATGAATTGCGTAAGTATAATAGGCATCCACTTTGCAGGGGCGTAGTTCCAATTGGTAGAACAGCGGTCTCCAAAACCGACGGTTGGGAGTTCGAATCTCTCCGCCCCTGCCACTTTTACACTGTGTGTGAAGTCTAAAATTAAAAATCGGTTTAAACAGTCAGTTTTTAAGTTTAGATTTTAATGGATTAACCCTGCCAAAGAGCAGGGTTGTTGTGTCTGTAGTTAAGGTAATAATATTATGAGCACGAATGTAGAAACACCATCAAGTGCGATGGATTCAGTGAAGTGGATTGTAGCGATAGCGCTACTAGCAGGCGCAGTTGTTGGTAACCACATGTACGCAGACCAATCTGTATTATTACGTGCAATTGGCGTAGTGGTTGCTGTTGCAGCAGGTTTAGGTATTGCCTCACTTACTGAAAAAGGCCGTACTTTTATTGCGTTTGCAAAAGAGGCACGTATTGAAGTGCGTAAAGTTGTCTGGCCAACGCGCCAAGAAACAACCCATACAACATTAATTGTAATGGTTGCAACTGTGATTATGGCACTTATCCTGTGGGGATTAGATGGCATTTTATTCCGCGCTGTAGGCTTTTTAACTGGATTGGAGATCTGATCCCATGTCGGATGAGAAGAACGAAAAGAAACTACGTTGGTACGTAGTACAAGCTTTCTCGGGTTATGAGAAGCGTGTTGCACAAACTATTCTTGAGCATATCAAGATCGAAGGTTTGGAAGATAGTTTTGGTGAAGTTTTAGTACCAACTGAAGAAGTTGTTGAGATGCGTGCTGGTCAAAAGCGTAAATCTGAGCGTAAATTCTTCCCAGGTTACGTATTGGTAGAAATGGACATGAACGATGCAAGCTGGCACTTAGTGAACAGCACTGCGCGTGTAATGGGCTTTATTGGTGGTACATCAGACCGTCCTGCACCAATCAGCAAAAAAGAAGCTGATCGCATCTTAAATCGTCTGCAAGAGAATGCTGAAGCACCTAAGCCTGCAACATTATTTGAACCAGGCGAAGTTGTTCGTGTTATTGATGGTCCATTTGCTGACTTCAGCGGTGTCGTTGAAGAAGTGGATTACGAAAAGAGCCGCGTGAAAGTATCTGTACTTATCTTTGGTCGTTCGACACCAGTTGAGCTTGAATTTGGTCAAGTTGAACAAGACAAATAAGTAAAAAAATTAAAGCTGCCAAAATCGTTTAATATTTTGGCAATAAGCTTGAAAAAGGCCGTTGATTAACTTATAATCAGCGGCCTTTTTGTGTTAGGGCAAGTTATCACTTGTTTTATCACTTGTTTTATCACGAAAAGTGAGAACCAATTTTTAAACTGGGAAGCCGTTAGAGTACGCGTCCTCGCGCGCACAAGGCTATGACCCACCAAATGAGGTATTTATTATGGCTAAAAAAGTTGAAGCTATTATCAAGCTACAAGTTGCCGCTGGTATGGCTAACCCTAGTCCTCCAGTAGGTCCAGCACTAGGTCAACACGGTGTAAACATCATGGAATTCTGTAAAGCGTTCAACGCACGTACAGAGTCTATCGAAAAAGGCGCTCCAGTTCCTGTAGTGATCTCTGTTTACGGTGACCGTTCTTTCACGTTCGACATGAAAACTCCACCGGCTGCTTACTTACTTAAGAAAGCTGCAGGTATCAAATCAGGTTCTGGCCGTCCTAACACTGAAAAAGTGGGTACAGTTACTCGTGCTCAACTTGAAGAAATCGTTGAGACAAAACGACCTGACCTTACAGCGGCTGATATGGATGCTGCAGTTCGCACTATCGCAGGTTCTGCGCGTGCGATGGGCTTGAACGTAGAGGACTAAGATAATGGCAAAATTAACTAAACGTATGCGTACAATCCGCGAAAAAGTGGATGCGACTAAAGATTACGAAATCAACGAAGCCGTTGCTCTTTTAAAAGAGTTAGCGACAGCTAAATTCGTAGAAAGTGTTGACGTTGCTGTTAACCTTGGTATCGATGCTCGTAAATCTGACCAAAACGTTCGTGGTGCAACTGTACTACCTAACGGTACTGGTCGTGAAGTTCGTGTTGCTGTATTCACACAAGGCGCTAACGCAGATGCTGCGAAAGAAGCTGGTGCTGAATTAGTGGGCATGGAAGATCTTGCTGAACAAGTTAAGAAAGGCGAGATGAACTTTGACGTTGTTGTTGCATCTCCAGACGCTATGCGTGTTGTTGGTCAACTAGGTCAAATCTTAGGCCCACGTGGTCTAATGCCAAACCCTAAAACTGGTACTGTAACGCCTAACGTTGCAGAAGCAGTTAAAAATGCGAAAGCAGGTCAAGTTCGTTACCGTAACGACAAGAACGGTATCATCCATACTACTATCGGTAAGGTTGATTTCACTGCTGAGCAACTTCAACAAAACCTTGAAGCTCTTATTGTTGCGCTTAAGAAGGCTAAACCTTCTCAAGCAAAAGGTACTTACGTGAAAAAAGTAACTATCTCTACAACAATGGGCGCAGGTGTTGCTGTTGACCAAAACTCTTTAAGCACAGTTGTTGCTTAATTAAGAGTTTACATGGCGCGAAATTTAAACTATAATTTTGCGCCATTTTGTTGAGAAAGTTAATTTCGAAACAAGTAAAGAATTCGGGTTGAAGTCCATAATTTCGTACTGCCTTCGGGTAAAAACGATAAATTGAGCTTCCGTCCAAGACCGTAGGCGGCTTCGGCCTTAATAAATTTACCTACGTAGACGGTGTGAATCCCCAGATAGATTTTTCCTAATCTTCTGGCTCTCGCCGTAAAAAGCATCTCCATCATTGATGGGGAAGAGTAGAACAGGGAAGCCTATGTAGGCGACCCATTAAACCAGGAGTAACACCCATGGCTTTAAATCTTCAAGGCAAAAAAGCAATTGTTGCTGAAGTCAACGAAGCAGCCACTGGTGCTCTTTCTGCAGTTGTTGCAGATTCTCGTGGTGTAACAGTTGGTGCTATCACTGCCCTTCGTAAAGAAGCTCGTGAAGCTGGTGTATGGATGAAAGTTGTTCGTAACACTTTAGCTAAACGTGCTGTTGAAGGTACAGACTTTGAGTGCCTTTCTGACTCACTTGTTGGTCCAAGCTTAATCGCTTTCTCATCAGAGCACCCAGGTGCTGCTGCGCGTATTTTTAAAGAATTCGCGAAAAAGAATGAGAAATTCGAAGTTAAGACGGCTGCATTTGAAGGTAATGTAGTAGACGCAGCTATGCTAGCAACTCTACCTACTTACGACGAAGCTGTTGCACGCTTAATGAGCGCTATGAAAGAAGCGTCTGCTGGCAAATTGTGTAAAACAATTGAAGCAGTACGTGTACAGAAAGCTGAGCAAGCTGCTTAATTTTAAGCTGTTTTTTTGTTCACTTTCGGTGTAATATTTTTTTTGGGCTAGAATTAGTCCGTAATAATTAGGAAATTTGTAATGTCTGTAACTAAAGACCAAATCCTTGATGCTATTGCTGAAATGTCAGTAATGGACGTTGTTGCTCTAGTTGAAGCAATGGAAGAGAAATTCGGCGTAACTGCAGCTGCTGCTGTTGTTGCAGGTCCTGCTGCTGGTGATGCAGCTGAAGAAAAGACTGAGTTTGACGTAATCCTTACTGGCGCTGGCGCTAACAAGGTTGCTGCAATCAAAGCTGTACGTGGTGCAACTGGTCTTGGCCTTAAAGAAGCGAAAGCTCTTGTTGAATCAGCTCCTGCACCTCTTAAAGAAGGTGTATCTAAAGAAGAAGCTGAAGCGCTTGCAAAAGACCTTACTGAAGCTGGTGCTGAAGTTGAGGTTAAGTAATCTAGCTTACGCTAGGTTCGCTGCCTGAGTAATCAGGCAAGGGCTGGTGATTATTTAATCACCGGCCTTTTTGCGCTATGGAGCGATGCAATCCTGTAGCGCAAACAAAATCTAATTTTCTCTTTATTTTCAATTTGTTATGTAAATTAACGGTGAAAGTAACCGAGCAAAATAGAACAACAATTTAATGTTGTACATCTTGGCATAGATGCCAGTTAAGTCTGTTCTTACAAGAACAGGTCGGGTCAAAGATCAGCAAGCTGAGGAACCCCATGGCTTACTCTTATTCTGAAAAGAAACGTATCCGTAAGGATTTTGGTAAACGTCCACAAGTTTTGGATATACCTTTCTTACTGTCGACGCAGTTAGAATCGTTTAAAAAATTCTTAGTCCCTGACGCTGATGGCGATCACGGTTTGGAAGCTGCTTTCCGTTCTGTGTTTCCGATCAAAAGCTACTCGGGAAATTCTGAGCTACAATACGTAAGTTATCGTATTGGTGAGCCAGTATTCGATGTAAAAGAATGTCAAATTCGCGGTGTGACTTATTCTGCTCCACTTCGCGTAAAATTGCGTCTTGTGGTGATGGACAAAGAAGCACCAGGCACAGTTAAAGACATAAAAGAGCAAGAAGTTTACATGGGCGAAATTCCGCTCATGACTGATACCGGTACCTTTGTAATCAATGGTACAGAGCGTGTTATCGTTTCTCAGCTACACCGTAGCCCTGGTGTATTCTTTGATAACGACCGTGGTAAAACTCACTCGTCAGGTAAAGTACTCTATAACGCGCGTGTAATTCCTTACCGTGGTTCATGGTTAGACTTCGAGTTTGATGCAAAAGATAACCTATATGTACGTATTGACCGTCGTCGTAAATTACCGGCGTCAATTATCTTACGTGCACTAGAGTTTTCTACAGAAGAAATTCTAGATATCTTCTTCGATACCACTGCGTTTGAAGTAACTGATGGTAAAGTTCTTATGGAGCTTGTGCCTTCACGTTTACGTGGTGAAACTGCCGCTTTTGATATCAAAGGCGAAGACGGTGAAGTCCTTGTTGAAGCGGGTCGTCGTATTACTGCGCGTCACATCAAGAACATCGAGAAAAAAGGTATTAACCAATTAGAAGTACCGCATGAGTACATCATTGGTCGTGTTGTAGCTAAAAACTATGTTGATGAATCAACAGGTGAGATCATCGCAAACGCGAATGACGAGCTATCACTTGAGCTAATGGCTGAATTGGTTAAAGCAGGTCACACTAAGATTGATACACTATATATCAACGAAGTGGACAGCGGCGCCTACATGTCAGATACATTACGTATCGACACAACAAGCAACCGTTTAGAAGCATTAGTAGAAATTTATCGTATGATGCGCCCAGGCGAGCCACCGACGAAAGACGCGGCTGAAGCCTTATTTGATAATTTGTTCTTCTCTGACGAGCGTTACGATTTATCAACAGTTGGTCGTATGAAGTTCAATAGCCGTGTAGGCTATGACTCAGATACAGGCCCAGGCACATTATCGAAAGAAGACATCGTAGCTGTTATGAAAGTGCTTATCGCTATTCGTAACGGTGTTGGCGATGTTGATGATATCGACCACTTAGGCAACCGTCGTATCCGTAGTGTTGGCGAAATGGCTGAGAACCAATTCCGTGTTGGTCTAGTACGTGTTGAACGTGCTGTACGTGAGCGTTTAAGCTTAGGTGACCTTGATGCGGTAATGCCACAAGATCTTATTAACGCTAAGCCTATTTCGGCAGCGGTTAAAGAGTTCTTTGGTTCATCTCAGTTATCACAGTTCATGGACCAAAATAACCCGCTTTCAGAAGTAACGCACAAGCGTCGTATTTCTGCATTAGGTCCGGGTGGTTTAACACGTGAACGCGCTGGCTTCGAAGTGCGAGACGTTCACGTAACTCACTATGGTCGTGTATGTCCAATCGAAACGCCTGAGGGTCCAAACATCGGTCTAATTAACTCATTGTCTACGTACGCACGTACTAATGACTATGGTTTCTTAGAAACACCTTACCGTAAAGTGGTAAACGGTGTAGTTACTGATGAAGTAGATTACTTATCAGCCATTGAAGAAGGTCAGTTTGTTATCGCTCAGGCGAACTCAAACTTGAACGACAACAATGAGTTTGTTGATGAACTAATTCCATGTCGTCACAAAGGTGAATCAACCTTTATGGGCAAGATGGACCAGCAATATATGGACGTATCACCACAGCAGGTGATCTCTGTAGCGGCAGCACTTATCCCGTTCCTAGAACACGATGATGCTAACCGTGCATTGATGGGTTCAAACATGCAACGTCAAGCCGTACCAACACTTATCGCGGACAAACCGTTAGTAGGTACAGGTATCGAGCTTACACTAGCGAAAGATTCTGGTGTAACGATCGTTGCTAAGCGTGGTGGTGAAGTAATGTATGCGGATGCAAGCCGCATCGTTGTAAATGTACATGAAGATGAGCGTATTCCAGGTGAAGCGGGCATCGATATTTACAACCTTACTAAATACACTCGCTCAAACCAAAATACATGTATTAACCAAAAACCAACGTGTATGGTTGGTGAGCCGGTAACACGTGGTGACGTATTAGCAGATGGTCCTTCGACTGACTTAGGTGACTTAGCACTTGGTCAGAACCTTCGCGTGGCATTCATGCCATGGAACGGTTATAACTTCGAGGATTCAATCCTACTATCTGAGCGTGTAGTTCAAGAAGATCGTCTAACGACTATCCATATTCAAGAACTACAATGTATCGCACGTGATACTAAATTAGGTCCTGAAGAGATCACAGCAGATATCCCTAACGTGGGTGAGTCTGCACTAGGCAAGCTTGATGAATCAGGCGTTGTTTATATCGGTGCTGAAGTGAAAGGCGGCGATATCCTAGTAGGTAAAGTGACTCCGAAAGGCGAAACGCAATTAACGCCAGAAGAAAAGCTACTACGTGCTATCTTCGGTGAGAAAGCGTCAGACGTTAAAGACAGCTCTTTACGCGTACCAAACTCTGTAACTGGTACTGTAATCGACGTACAAGTTTTCACCCGTGACGGTGTTGAAAAAGATAAGCGTGCGTTAGAAGTTGAAGACATGCAGCTTCGCGAAGCGAAGAAAGACTTCAACGAAGAGTTCCGTATCTTAGAAGCCGGTGTATTAGACCGTGCTCGTAAGCTACTTGTTGACGCAGGTCTGAACGCAGATTCAATTGCATCACTAAATGCTGAAAAGCTGCTTACTCAAAGCCTTGCTGAAGAAGACAAGCAAGCTGAACTTGAGCAACTAGCTGCACAGTACGATGAGCTTAAAGCTGAATACGATAAGAAGTTTGAAAACAAACGTCGTAAGATCACTCAAGGTGATGACTTAGCACCAGGCGTACTTAAGATTGTTAAAGTATACCTAGCTGTTAAACGTCGTATCCAACCGGGTGATAAGATGGCGGGTCGTCACGGTAACAAAGGTGTTATCTCGACTATCGTACCAGTAGAAGATATGCCATACGATGACAAAGGTCGTACGGTAGACATTGTTCTGAACCCGCTAGGTGTACCATCACGTATGAACATCGGTCAGATCCTAGAAACACACATGGGTCTTGCTGCACGTGGTGTGGGTGAGCGCTTAGAAGAAATGATGAAAGAGCAGCGTGAACTGCACGAAATCCGTAGCTTCGTTAAGAAAGTTTACGAATTAGGTGATTGTCGTCAGAAAGTCGATATTGACACTTTCTCAGATGACGAAGTTCGTCGCTTAGCTGAAAACTTGAAAGGTGGTTTACCGATCGCAACTCCAGCCTTTGATGGTGCTCGTGAAGGCGAGATCAAAGACTTACTAGAGCTTGGTGGTTATCCAAGAAGCGGTCAAGTTACACTTTATGATGGCCGTACTGGCGATCAGTTTGAACGTCAAGTAACTGTTGGTTACATGTACATGCTGAAACTTAACCACTTGGTTGATGACAAGATGCACGCACGTTCAACTGGTTCTTACAGCCTTGTTACTCAGCAGCCGCTGGGTGGTAAAGCGCAGTTCGGTGGCCAGCGTTTCGGTGAGATGGAGGTGTGGGCACTAGAAGCTTACGGTGCCGCATATACTCTACAAGAAATGCTAACAGTGAAATCGGATGACGTGAACGGTCGTACTAAGATGTATAAGAACATCGTAGATGGTAACCATAAGATGGAACCAGGTATGCCAGAATCGTTCAACGTATTGTTGAAAGAAATCCGCTCACTGGGTATCAACATCGAGTTGGAAGAAAATTAAGCCATTTAGGTGCGGCGTAAGCCGCACCTGTTAGGCCGAATAGAATGTAGGGGCGATTGGTTCGCCCTCAAGATTAACCTCCGACAGGAGAGCTAAGGTGAAAGACTTACTTAAGTTTCTGAAGCAACAAAATAAGACCGAAGAATTCGATGCAATTCGCATTGGTCTTGCTTCGCCAGATATGGTTCGTTCATGGTCATACGGTGAAGTAAAGAAACCTGAGACAATCAACTACCGTACTTTCAAGCCTGAGCGCGACGGCTTATTCTGTGCCCGTATTTTCGGCCCAGTGAAAGATTATGAGTGTTTATGTGGTAAATATAAGCGCCTTAAGCACCGTGGTGTTATTTGTGAAAAGTGTGGCGTTGAAGTAACGCTTACTAAAGTGCGTCGTGACCGTATGGGTCACATTGAGCTTGCTAGCCCAGTTGCGCACATTTGGTTCTTAAAATCATTACCGTCACGTATCGGCTTAATGCTAGACATGACACTTCGTGACATCGAACGCGTACTTTACTTCGAATCATTCGTTGTAACTGAGCCTGGTATGACAACGCTTGAGCGTGGTCAACTTTTAGGTGAAGAAGAGTACCTAGATGCACTAGAAGAGCACGGTGATGAGTTTGAAGCGAAGATGGGTGCTGAAGCAGTTTTAGACTTGCTTCGTGAACTTGATCTTGGCCAATTAATTGCTGAAATGCGTGAAGAGTTACCAACAATTAACTCTGAAACGAAGCGTAAGAAGATCACTAAACGTCTTAAATTAATGGAATCTTTCCACCAATCAGGTAACAACCCTGAGTGGATGATCATGACTGTACTTCCAGTACTGCCACCTGATCTACGTCCATTAGTACCACTAGACGGTGGTCGTTTTGCGACTTCTGATCTGAATGATCTTTATCGTCGTGTTATTAACCGTAATAACCGTCTTAAGCGTCTATTAGATTTAGCTGCACCAGACATTATCGTACGCAACGAAAAACGTATGTTACAAGAAGCGGTTGATGCGCTACTTGATAACGGTCGTCGCGGTCGTGCGATCACAGGTTCTAACAAACGTCCTCTTAAATCGCTTGCTGATATGATCAAAGGTAAGCAAGGTCGTTTCCGTCAGAACTTACTTGGTAAACGTGTAGATTACTCAGGCCGTTCTGTAATCACAGTAGGTCCTACGCTTAAACTACACCAGTGTGGTCTTCCTAAGAAGATGGCACTTGAGCTATTCAAACCATTTATCTACGGCAAACTAGAGCGTCGCGGCATGGCTACGACTATCAAAGCTGCGAAGAAGATGGTTGAGCGTGAAGTGGCAGAAGTATGGGATGTATTAGACGAAGTAATTCGTGAACATCCAGTATTACTTAACCGTGCACCAACTCTTCACCGTTTGGGTATCCAAGCGTTCGAACCTGTGCTTATCGAAGGTAAAGCGATCCATTTACACCCATTAGTTTGTGCGGCGTACAACGCTGACTTCGATGGTGACCAAATGGCGGTACACGTACCGTTAACGCTTGAAGCACAGTTAGAAGCACGTGCGCTAATGATGTCTACAAACAACATCCTATCTCCAGCGAATGGTGAGCCAATCATCGTTCCTTCACAGGACGTTGTATTAGGTCTTTACTACATGACTCGTGATCGCATTAATGCGAAAGGCGAAGGCACTGTATTTAAAGATCCTAAAGAAGCTGAAAAAGCATACCGCAGCGGTAACGCTGAGTTACATGCACGCGTAAAAGTACGTATCAGCGAGACAATTAGTACAGAAGAGGGTGATGCAGTTGAGCAAGTATCTATTGTTGAAACAACAGTAGGTCGTGCAATTCTTTCACTAATCCTACCTAAAGGCATGCCGTTTGAGCTAATCAACCAAGCCCTAGGTAAGAAACAAATTTCTGGCTTATTAAACGAGTGTTACCGTCGTCTAGGTCTTAAAGATACAGTAATCTTTGCTGACCAAGTAATGTACACAGGTTTCCACTACGCGATGAAGTCAGGTGTTTCAATCGGTATCGATGACTTAGTTATCCCACCGGTTAAAGCAGAAATCATTGAATCAGCGGAAGCTGAAGTAACTGAAATCAACCAACAATTCCAATCAGGTCTTGTAACGGCTGGTGAAAAGTACAACAAAGTTATCGATATCTGGTCACGTGTAAATGAAAACTTATCACGTGAGATGATGGCGAACTTATCAAAAGACACTGTAATTAACGCGAAAGGCGAAGAAGAAGAGCAATCTTCATTCAACTCAGTGTTTATGATGGCAGACTCAGGTGCACGTGGTAGCGCCGCTCAGATCCGTCAGTTAGCGGGTATGCGTGGTCTAATGGCACGTCCAGATGGTTCAATCATCGAGACACCAATCACGGCGAACTTCCGTGAAGGTCTAAACGTACTACAGTACTTCATCTCGACGCACGGTGCGCGTAAAGGTCTTGCCGATACAGCACTTAAAACAGCAAACTCGGGTTACTTAACGCGTCGTCTAGTAGATGTTGCACAAGACTTAGTAATCAATGAAGACGATTGTGGCACAGAAGATGGCTTAACAATGAAACCGCTTATCGAAGGTGGTGACGTTGTAGAAGCACTTCGCGAACGTGTTCTTGGTCGTGTTATTGCTGAAGATGTATTAATCCCTGGTACAAACGAAGTACTTGTTGAGCGTAACATCATGCTTGACGAAAAACTGTGTGACCTTTTAGAAGAGCACTCAGTAGACGAAGTACGCGTTCGTTCAGTAATCACTTGTGATAATGACTTTGGTGTATGTGCTAAGTGTTACGGTCGTGACCTTGCGCGTGGCCACATCATCAACCCAGGTGAGTCAGTAGGTGTTATCGCGGCACAATCAATCGGTGAGCCGGGTACACAGCTTACGATGCGTACCTTCCACATCGGTGGTGCGGCATCTCGAGCGTCTGCTGAAAACAGTGTACAAGTTAAAACTAACGGTACATTGAAGTTACACAATGCGAAGTACGTATTAAACACAGACGGTAAGATTGTTATCACGTCTCGTTCAACAGAGATCACTATCATTGATAGCTTTGGTCGTGAGAAAGAGCGTTATAAAGTACCTTACGGTGCGGTGTTAACTGTACAAGATAATGCAGAAGTTCAAGGTAACGATATCGTTGCAACTTGGGATCCGCATAGTCACCCAATCGTTCTTGAGCACAAGTCAAAAATCTCGTTCAGCGACATTGATGACTCAAATACCGAAGCACAAACAGACGAGTTAACTGGTTTAACACGTGTGGTTGTTAAAGACTTAGGTAAAGCGAATGCGAAAGAGCCGAAACTAATCATCGAAAGCGATGAGCGTGGTCTGCAAGAAACACGTCTACCTTCATTCACAACGATTGAAGTAACAGACGGCGCAACTGCAAACCCAGGTGACGTACTTGCACGTATTCCGCAAGAAGGTTCGAAAACTCGTGATATCACGGGTGGCCTACCTCGCGTAGCTGACTTATTCGAAGCACGTAAGCCGAAAGATCCTGCAATCCTTGCAGAAATCACAGGTACAATCAGCTTCGGTAAAGAAACGAAAGGTAAGAAGCGTCTTGTAATCACTCCTGCTGAGGGTGACGCATACGAAGAGATGATCCCTAAATGGCGTCAACTTAACGTGTTCGAAGGTGAGCAAGTGTCTAAAGGTGAGGTTATCGCCGATGGTCCTGAGTCACCACATGACATCTTACGCCTACGTGGTGTAACTCATGTAGCTAACTATATCGTTAACGAAGTGCAAGAGGTTTACCGCTTGCAAGGCGTTAAGATCAATGACAAGCACATTGAGACAATTATTCGTCAGATGCTACGTAAATGTATCATCCTTGACGGCGGTGACACTGAGTTCTTAGCCGGTGAACAAGTTGAAGTGGCACGCGTTAATATCGCGAACCGTGAACTTGAGAAACAAGGCAAGATCCCAGCGAAGTTTGAAATCCAATTAATGGGTATCACTAAAGCGTCACTTGCAACAGAATCTTTCATTTCTGCAGCATCGTTCCAGGAAACTACACGTGTCCTAACTGAAGCAGCTGTAAATGGTAAGAGCGATGAGCTTCGTGGTCTGAAAGAGAACGTAATCGTGGGTCGTCTGATCCCAGCCGGTACTGGCTTTGCGTATCACCAAGACCGTTTGAACCGTCGCAAGCAAGGTGAAATCGTTGAAGAGCAAACAGTAAGCGCTGAAGAGGCAACTCAGGCACTAACTGATGCACTTAACGCAGATATCTCTGGAAACCAATAATCTCAGCTTAATCAATAGATTAAGAAATCGTGAGGCAGTAATCTGCTGCCTTACGATGAGTTAAGGTTGACAGGTTAAACTTTGCTCATTAAAATTCCGCCACCCATTTGCCTGCACGTTTTGTAACGAGCATGTAAACAGGGCGGATTTTTTATTTTTTCAGTAGTAATTTTAATTTCAGGAGCTATTTAAATGGCAACTATTAACCAGCTAGTGCGTAAGCCACGTCGTAGCAAGGTTACTAAAAGTAACTCAGCTGCGCTTAAAGCGTGTCCGCAAAAGCGTGGTGTATGTACTCGTGTATATACAACTACACCTAAGAAACCAAACTCTGCATTACGTAAAGTAGCGCGTGTTCGTTTAACTAACGGTTTCGAAGTAACATCATACATTGGTGGTGAAGGCCACAACTTACAAGAGCACAGTGTAATCCTAATCCGTGGTGGTCGTGTTAAAGACTTACCAGGTGTGCGTTTCCACACTGTACGTGGTGCACTTGACTGTGCAGGCGTTAGCGACCGTCGTCAAGCTCGTTCTAAATACGGTGCTAAACGCCCTAAGGGCTAATGGTTCTCCGTTAGTAAGGCCAAGCACTAAATTTTTAAATTAATTGTTTTGGGTATTGACTCTAAAAGAGCAAACCTGAAGATACCGGAGATACAAAATGCCTAGAAGACGCGTAATAGGTCAACGTAAAATTCTTCCAGATCCTAAGTTCGGATCGGAACTTCTTGCTAAATTCGTTAACGTAGTAATGTTAGACGGCAAGAAATCTACTGCTGAAAAAATCGTTTATGGTGCGTTAGACGTGGCTGCTGAGAAATCAGGCAAGTCGCACCTAGAAATCTTTGAAGCTGCACTTGAAAACGTTCGCCCACAGGTAGAGGTTAAATCTCGCCGTGTTGGTGGTTCAACGTACCAAGTACCAGTTGAAGTACGTCCAGTACGTCGCAACGCATTAGGTATGCGTTGGTTAGTAGACGCTGCACGTAAGCGTGGCGAAAAATCTATGGGCTTACGTTTAGCTCAAGAAATCGTTGACGCTGCTGACAACAAAGGCACTGCGGTTAAGAAACGTGAAGACGTTCACCGTATGGCTGAAGCGAATAAAGCATTCGCTCATTACCGTTGGTAATCTGCCCTTAACCTTTAAGAGGATCATATGGCACGTACAACTCCACTTGAGCGTTACCGTAATATTGGTATTTGTGCTCACGTAGATGCAGGCAAAACCACCACAACAGAACGAGTTCTGTTCTACACGGGTCTTTCTCATAAGATCGGTGAAGTACATGATGGCGCTGCAACTATGGATTGGATGGAGCAGGAACAAGAGCGTGGTATCACAATCACTTCTGCTGCAACAACGTGTTTCTGGAAAGGGATGGACGCTCAATTTGACGACCATCGTATCAATATTATTGATACGCCAGGACACGTAGATTTCACTATCGAAGTAGAGCGTTCTTTACGCGTACTAGATGGTGCGGTAGTTGTTCTTTGTGCTTCATCTGGTGTACAGCCGCAAACTGAGACAGTCTGGCGTCAAGCGAACAAATACGAAGTTCCGAGAATGATCTTCGTAAATAAAATGGATCGCACAGGCGCTGACTTCTTAACGGTTGTAGAGCAGGTGGAATCTCGTCTTGGAGCAACGCCTGTTCCAATTCAGCTTCCAATTGGGGCTGAAGACGACTTTAAAGGTGTTATAGACCTTATCAAGATGAAAGCCATTAACTGGAATGAAGAAGACCAGGGAATGACTTTCACTTATGAGGCTATTCCGGCAGACCTTCAGGAATTAGCTGAAGAATGGCGTTCTCACTTAGTTGAGAGTGCAGCTGAAGCATCTGAAGAACTAATGGAAAAATACTTAGAAGGTGAAGACCTGACTGAAGCTGAAATTAAAGCAGCTTTACGTCAGCGCACATTAGCAAACGAAATTGTTCCCATGACGTGTGGTAGTGCATTTAAAAATAAGGGTGTTCAAGCTGTGCTTGATGCTGTTATTGAATATATGCCTGCACCAACACAAGTGAAACAAATCCAAGGTATCGTTGAAGATGGTACTGAGGAAGAACGTCCTGCTGATGATAACGCACCGTTTGCCGCACTTGCTTTTAAGATTGCGACAGACCCGTTCGTTGGCACCTTGACCTTCTTCCGTGTTTACTCTGGTACAGTTAAACAGGGTGACGCGGTATATAACCCAGTTAAAAGTAAGCGTGAGCGACTTGGTCGTATCGTTCAGATGCATTCAAACTCACGTGAAGAGATCAAAGTAGTCTACGCAGGCGACATCGCGGCGGCTATTGGTCTTAAAGACGTAACAACAGGTGAAACACTGTGTGATCCGAACTCAATTATTACGCTTGAGCGTATGGAGTTCCCAGAGCCAGTTATCTCTGTTGCGGTTGAGCCTCGCACAATCGCTGACCAAGATAAGATGGGGATTGCGCTGGGTAAACTAGCTGCAGAAGATCCATCTTTCCGCGTACAGACTGACGAAGAATCAGGCCAGACTATTATTTCTGGTATGGGTGAACTTCACCTTGATATCATTGTCGACCGTATGAAGCGTGAATTCAGTGTTGAATGTAACGTTGGTAAGCCGCAGGTAGCATACCGTGAAGCTATCCGCTCAGCTGTTGAAGTTGAAGGAAAGTTCGTACGTCAATCAGGTGGTCGTGGTCAATATGGTCACGTCTGGCTTAAACTTGAACCGATGGATATTTCGGAAGATGAAGCGCCAACTTACGAGTTCGTTAACGAAATCGTTGGTGGTGCGGTTCCTAAGGAATACATCCCTGCGGTAGATAAAGGCATCCAAGAGCAAATGACTCAAGGTGTGCTGGCAGGCTACCCATTACTTGGCGTCAAGGCGACTCTATTTGATGGTTCATTCCATGATGTAGACTCGAATGAGATGGCATTTAAGATTGCAGGTTCAATGGCGATGAAGAAAGGTGCGCTAGAAGCAAATCCTGCTCTTCTTGAACCAGTAATGAAGGTTGAAGTTATCACTCCTGAAGAAAACATGGGTGATGTAGTTGGTGACTTAAATCGTCGCCGCGGCATGATCGAAGGCATGGAAGAAGCATTTGGTGGTCTTAAGCAAATTAATGCGCAAGTCCCACTTTCTGAAATGTTTGGTTATGCAACTGATCTGCGATCTGCAACACAAGGCCGTGCATCGTACTCTATGGAGTTCTTAAAGTATGCAGAAGCCGCGAAGAATGTTGCAGATGCAATAATTGCAGCTCGCGCTGTTACATGATTTAGCTTGTCTGGCCCAATAGTGGGTCAGGCGTTAATTTCTTTATAGGAATTTTTTAAGATGGCAAAAGAAAAGTTTGAACGCGTAAAACCGCACGTAAACGTAGGTACAATCGGCCACGTTGACCACGGTAAAACTACCCTAACTGCAGCAATCACTAACGTACTTGCAAAAGTATACGGTGGTGTAGCGAAAGACTTCGCATCAATCGATAACGCTCCAGAAGAGCGTGAGCGTGGTATCACAATCTCAACTTCACACGTTGAGTACGATACACCAACTCGTCACTACGCACACGTAGACTGTCCAGGACACGCCGATTATGTTAAAAACATGATCACGGGTGCTGCTCAAATGGACGGCGCAATCCTAGTAGTTGCTGCGACTGACGGTCCTATGCCACAAACTCGTGAGCACATCCTACTTTCTCGTCAGGTTGGTGTACCTTACATCATCGTATTCATGAACAAATGTGACATGGTTGACGACGAAGAGCTACTTGAGCTAGTTGAGATGGAAGTTCGTGAACTTCTTTCTGAGTACGACTTCCCAGGTGATGACCTACCTCTAATCCAAGGTTCTGCGCTTAAAGCGTTAGAAGGTGAGAAAGAGTGGGAAGACAAAATCGTTGAGCTTGCAGAAGCACTAGATTCTTACATCCCAGAGCCAGAGCGTGACATCGATAAGCCATTCATCATGCCTATCGAAGACGTATTCTCAATCCAAGGCCGTGGTACAGTTGTAACTGGTCGTGTTGAAGCTGGTATCATCAACGTGAATGACGAAGTTGAAATCGTAGGTATCAAAGAAACTACGAAGACAACGTGTACAGGTGTTGAGATGTTCCGTAAGCTTCTAGACGAAGGTCGTGCGGGTGAGAACATCGGTGCACTTCTACGTGGTACTAAGCGTGAAGACGTTGAACGTGGTCAAGTACTAGCTAAGCCTGGTTCAATCACTCCACACACGAAGTTCACTTCAGAAGTATACGTACTTTCTAAAGATGAAGGTGGTCGTCACACGCCATTCTTCAAAGGTTACCGTCCACAGTTCTACTTCCGTACAACTGACGTAACAGGTGACGTACAGTTACCAGACGGCGTTGAAATGGTAATGCCTGGTGACAACATCAAGATGACTGTAGAATTAATCGCTCCAATCGCGATGGACGAAGGTTTACGCTTCGCTATCCGTGAAGGTGGCCGTACAGTTGGTGCTGGTGTTGTAGCAACTATCGTTGAGTAATATCAACAGATAGAGCTTCACAGCTTATAAAAAGGTCGCCTAGGCGACCTTTTTTAATGCCTAAAGAAAATGAGTTGAGCATCCACTCATTATTATTACTACTTTTTATTCCTCTAAAACTAATAGCTTAACTTACCACTAGACTTCCTCTTTTGTTTCATCATTTCGTCATGAAAAGTCACTTTTTAAGTAACAAAACGGTTTTACCATAACCGCGCTGATTACTCTTGTGCAGTTTAGTTAGCACTCTAACTCTTTAAAAAATAACGTACTAACGGAACGTAACGATGAAAATTAATAAAATTGCCACTGCAATTGGCTTAACGTTGGCATTATCAGCCACCGCCAATGCGGGCGTGTTACCAGATAGTCAAAAACAAAATGATTGGTATAGTGCCGCAGAAGCTAAAGTAACAAAAAAAGAAGCGGCAGCTCAGGCTGAGCAAACATTTAAAGCAAAAAATGTCATTCTATTTGTTGGTGATGGTATGGGTATCTCAACGCTCACTGCATCCCGTATCATGGCAGGGCAAATGGAAGGTAAAACGGGTGAAGAAGGCTTACTCAGCTTTGAGGAATTCCCTTACTCAGCGCAAATTAAAACGTATAACGTTGATGCACAAACACCTGATTCCGCAGGCACTATGACGGCAATTATTTCAGGCGTTAAAACGGATGTGGGGGTTATTGGTGTTAATGAAAATATTGTGCGTGGCGACTGCTCTACAGTTGCTGGTAATGAGTTAATTACGGCAACAGAGCTAGCTGAGATTAAGGGCTTGGCTACAGGCGTTGTTTCTACAGCACGTATCACACACGCAACACCAGCAGCGACCTATGCAAAATCGGCTGATCGTAACTGGGAAGATGTATCAGATATGCCAGCTGCTGCGATAGAAGCTGGTTGTGAAGACATAGCCTCACAACTCGTTAATTTTGAGAAAAATTTAGAAGCGCGTTTTGTTGGTACGGATGTCGATGGTCTTGATGTGGTAATGGGCGGCGGTCGTCGTCACTTCTTACCAAAAGATGTGTCATTTAATTCGGCTGATGCTGTCAGCAGTGTTGAAGGTGACCGTACCGATGAGCGTGACCTAACTGCTGAATGGCAAGCAATGTACCCTGATGGCAAGTATGTGATGGACCAAGCTGGCTTCGATGCACTGGTAGGCGACGAGAAAAAAGTCTTTGCACTGTTTAATGAATCACATATGCAGTATGAAGCAGATCGCGATAATGACGTTGCAGGTGAGCCTTCACTTTCACAAATGACAACTAAAGCAATCGATATCTTGAAGAGTAATGAAAAAGGCTTTTTCTTAACTGTTGAATCAGGTCGTATTGATCATGCTCATCACGCAGGCAACGCTTATAACGCGTTAAACGATACTATTGAATTTGCTAAAGCGGTTCAATCAGCAGTCGATAACACGAACCCTGAAGAAACGTTAATCCTAGTTACCGCTGATCACAGCCATGTATTTACAATTGCTGGCTATCCTAAGCGTGGTAATCCAATTCTAGGTCAAGTAGTTGCAGTTGGTAGCGAAGAGCCAAGTCTTGCTGCAGATGGCATGCCTTATACCACCGTTGGTTATGCAAATGGTTTAGGGTTCCGTGATTTAGGCGATGAAACTGATGCAGATGCATCATACAACGACGCTGCTTTTGCTGGCCGCGCTGATTTAGTGGGGGTTGATACGACTGCACCAGGTTATCACCAAGAAGCCATCGTGCCGTTAAGTTCAGAGACACATGCTGGTGAAGATATTTCATTGCATGCGAAAGGTCCAGGTGCGCAGCTTGCGCAAGGGGTTGTGGAGCAGAATGTAATTTTCCACATCATTAATCAAGCTCTCGAACTAATTGAAGAATAATGGCGACGACGATGAAAAAACTAAATTTAATTTCTCTTGCTGTAGTAGTGGCATTAGCGGGTTGTTCTGATGATGATGACAACTCACCAAAAACGTTAACTGTTGAAAACACACTCGCTGTGGGGTCAGAGCAGTGTGTAAACGGTGGAACAGAAACTCTAACTGGCACCGATAGCAATGATAACGGTACGTTAGACTCAGCAGAAGTTACCGATACAACTTTGTCATGTAATTCACCGGCAACCACCTTAACAGCAGCACAGCTAGCGCCGCTTACGGATAATGACTGGTTTAAAGAAGCGCAAGTCAAAGTGGCTACTAGCGAAGAAAACATTGCTGCAGTTGCGAAAGACTCAGGTAAAGCGAAAAACGTGATCCTGTTTGTAGGTGATGGCATGGGTATTTCGACCGTGACTGCTGCACGTATTATGGCAGGTCAGCTAGAAGGTAAGCTAGGTGAAGAGCACCAACTTAGCTTTGAAGCCCTACCGTTTTCTGGTTTTGCTAAAACCTATAACGTGGATGCGCAAACACCTGATTCAGCGGGCACGATGACGGCAATGGCATCAGGTGTAAAAACCGATGCAGGTGTTATCGGCGTTGATGAAGATATCGAACGTGGTAACTGCGCAACGGTTGCGGGTAATGAGCTGGTAACAGCGACGGAGCTTGCTGAGATTGCTGGTAAGTCGACAGGGATTGTATCGACTGCGCGTATAACGCACGCAACGCCTGCTGCAACGTATGCAAAATCGGCTGATCGTAACTGGGAAGATGTATCAGATATGCCTGAAGCTGCAGTTACTGCTGGCTGTGAAGATATTGCATCGCAGTTAGTGAACTTCGAAGCGAACTTAGAAGCACGCTATGCAGGCTTAAATGTTGATGGTTTAGAAGTTGTGATGGGCGGCGGTCGTCGTCATTTCTTACCTAAAGACGCTGCATTTAACTCAGCAGATGCTGTGAGTTCTGTTGAAGGCGACCGTACCGATGGTCGCGACCTAACCGCAGAATGGAAAGCGAAATACCCAGCGGGTCAATATGTGATGGACCAAGCAGGTTTTGATGCAATCAATGCAGAATCAACTGAACGTGTATTTGGTTTGTTCAATGAATCACACATGCAATACGAAGCAGACCGCGCCAACGATGTTGCTGGTGAGCCGTCACTTTCTGAAATGACCGCAAAAGCAATTGATGTACTCGATAACAACGACAATGGTTTCTTCTTAACTGTTGAAGCAGGTCGTATTGACCATGCTCACCATGCGGGCAATGCATACAATGCATTAAGCGATACTGTTGAGTTATCAAAAGCAGTGCAAGTTGCCCTTGATAAAACCAGTATTGAAGACACGCTAATCATCGTAACAGCTGACCATAGTCACGTATTTACCATTGCAGGCTACCCTAAACGCGGTAACCCAATTTTAGGTAAAGTGGTACCAGTGGGTAGTGATGAACCATCACTTGCCGCCGATAATATGCCGTATACAACGGTTGGTTATACCAATGGCGGCGGTTTCCGTGACCTAGGTGATGAGACCGATGCTGACGCAGGTTATAACTTTGCACCAGTGACAGGCCGCGTTGATTTAACTGATGTTGACACAACTACACCAGGCTTCCACCAAGAGGCTGTTGTACCATTGGGTTCTGAAACACATGCTGCAGAAGATGTGGGTGTGTATGCAGTAGGCCCTGGCGCGCATTTAGTAACGGGTACTAATGAGCAAAGCCTTATTTTCCATGTCATGGATTATGCCGCTGACCTTGTTAAACAAGCCGATGCTAAATTAGCACAATAATGAGTTTTTGGGAGGCTCTGAGCCTCCCTTACTCTGTAAGTTATTGATAGAAAAACGTAGATAAAAAGAGAATACCGTGAAAGCAGCTATCTTAATTGCCACATTAATGAGTCCACTTGCCGTTGCTGGCCAATGCAACATGAATACAGGTTTTACGCAAGCTGACTACAAAGTCACGACAGATACTATTACTAAAAAGCAGCATACAGAAAGCACCTTTACCCTTTGGCGTACGCCGCATCAAGTGGCTAAACAAAACCCACAGTTTATTGAATTATGGCAAGAGTTACGGAATCAACAAATAAGACCAATTCGTTACTTTCAAGAGGCCCAACACGGTATTGAGTATCAACCCTCTGAAGTGCAAGGCAAGCAAGATTGGAGTAGTAAATATCAGTTAGTCAGCGATAAGCTTTTAGCCTCAATGACGCACCAGAAAAGTACAGGTGAAGGCTGTGAGCTAACGGAGTATTACACAAAGCAGCAAGGTGAGAGCAAGATAGAGCTAAGCTGGCTTGCAAATCAAAAATTACTAAAATCAATTCGCATTTCAACACCAAGCTATAGTCGTGAAATTGTTTTAACAGCCAGTAATCATAACCAGCAAGAAGTGCAGGCGCAGTTTGCGAAATGGGATAGCTATCAAACGACAGATTACGCAGACATCGGTGATAATGAGAGCGACCCATTCCTTGCAAAAATGATCAACCAAGGCTTTGTTGAGCATGGCGCCAGCGGTTTTTATGATGCCCAAGGCAATCAGTTACAAGGCTCACATAAACATCATCATTAGTAAGAATGATCAGCCATCACAGCTAATGGATTTTAGCTCTTGGTTTTTTCTTATTAACCCCAAGGTTATAGGGTACATGATAATTTTAGGAGTGTGGTGATGACAAAGCATGTTGTGGTAACGGGGGCGAACAAAGGTATTGGTCTTAATTTTTGCAAGCAATACGTGGCTAGAGGGTATCGAGTAACCGCCGTTGTTCGCATCCCAAGTGAAGAGCTTAAAGCATTAGATGTCAAAATTATTAGCGATATTGATGTAGCCAACGCCGATGATGTTACCACTTTAGCGAGTCACCTTCATGGTGACAAAATTGATATTTTGATTAACAACGCAGGTGTTTTTCATAATGAAACTTTAGACGACATGGACTTTAGCGCAATTGAAAAACAACTTCATGTGAATGCCATCGCCCCTGTTCGAGTCACCCATGCATTACTACAAAGTTTGGGCCTTGATGCGAAGGTTGCGATGATCACATCACGAATGGGGTCAATTGCTGACAATGGTTCAGGTGGTTACATTGGTTATCGTATGTCTAAAGCGGCACTCAATGCTGCAGGTGTAAGCTTGGCACATGAGCTTAAAGATAAAAAAATTGCGGTCGGATTATTCCATCCGGGATTTGTGCAAACGCAAATGGTTAATTTTGCAGGTGATATTAGCCCCAACACAGCAGTAGAGCGTTTAATAAAACGTATTGATGAACTAAACCTAAGTAATACCGGAGGCTTTTGGCACTCCAATGGTGAAACCTTGCCTTGGTAAGGCTAAGCTCACCTTGTTTAAAAATAGGGTAGTTAGTAGTTAAATTGCTGCTAACTACTGATAACTTTCGCTAATTTTTGAACTTATTGTTTGCTATACTCGTACAATTGAAAGCCATATCGATGTAGAGAGCAGCACATGGAATTAGAGCAAAATAGCGATTTAACTCTTCCCCTTTTTTATTTTGACGAGAACCTTCACAGTCGTGACATTGAGTCCCCAGATTTACTTTTGCATGTCACGCTCAGTGAAGAGTTGCTGACTCAGCTTTGTCAAAACCCTGCGCAAGATAGCAGCGTAGCTATAACGCTGACAGATTACCGTGTTGATGTTCTTAGCGTTGATTACCAATCGCTTATTGATACAGAACACGATGCCCAATTAACCCTTGTTCGAGGTCCCTTGCTAAGTGCAATGTTGAGCACTGAAGGGGAGCATAGCTTTGTATCGCCACAGGTCGATATGATGCCAACATTTGATTTAGGTGATGACATCGAAGATAGCGAGGAAGAAGGATGAAAAGGGCCTTAACCACGCTGTTTGGTTTAATATTATTAAGCGGCTGTGCTTATTTAGGGGCAGCGCATTACGATGAGCTTTTTGGTAAAGAGCAGCCGCAAGAACGAGTAGTCGGAGCAGCCTCACCTGAAGGTGTAGAATTTTTAACGGACGTAAAACCTGTGCTTGATAGCCGATGTGTTGTGTGCCATGGCTGTTATGATGCACCGTGTCAGTTAAAACTGTCATCAGTAGAAGGAATTGATCGTGGCCTTAGTAAAGAGCGTGTTTATGATGGTACACGCTTACTTGCTCAAGAGCCTAGTCGTTTGCTCTTCGATGCGGTAAATACCGCTCAGTGGCGTGAAAAAGGCTTTACTCCCGTGCTCAATGAGCGCATTCAAACTGAAGAAGCCAACCTTGCAGGCAGTGTGCTTTATAATGCCTTAGTACTTAAGCAAAGTAGCCCATTACCGGCGCAAGCAATTTTAGGCGATGAATTTGATTTCAGCCTTGATCGCGAGCAAACCTGTACCACAATGGGTGAATTCGATTCATTTGCTAAAGATAATCCTCACAGTGGTATGCCTTATGGTTTACCGGGGATTTCAACTGAAGAGTTTCAGCACCTCGCTAAGTGGTTAAGAAAGGGGGGATATTTAGCTCACATAGAGTCACCAGAGCCCGATGTTCTTGAGCAGGTTAAGCGTTGGGAGGCATTTTTTAATCAAGATGATTTAAAAGCTCAGCTAGCTGCGCGCTATATTTATGAACATTGGTATTTGGCCCATATTTACTTCCCTGAGCATGCTGATAAGCATAGTTACTTTAAACTTGTGCGTTCATCAACCCCACCGGGGCAAGATATCAAAGTAATAAGTACTCGTCGTCCTTATGAAGATCCTAAAGTTGAACGAGTTTACTATCGCTTAATGCATGATCGCTCAACTATTTTAGCGAAAACGCACCTGCCTTTAGCACTTAATGATGAGAAGCTTGAACGTATACGTTCGCAATTCATTGACGCTGATTATCAGGTGAGTAAACTTCCGAGTTATAAACCTGAAGTTGCATCAAACCCATTTAAAGCATTTTCTGCAATCCCTGTTAACTCACGTTATCAATTTATGCTTGATGAAGCAGAGCTGATAATTATGGGCTTCATTAAAGGGCCTGTATGCCGAGGTCAAATAGCCTTAAATGTTATTAATGATCAATTTTGGGTAGCCTTTGCAAAGCCTGAAATGGCAGCTACACCTAAAGTGGGTGAGTTATTATTACAGCACGAAGATGCACTTGCATTGCCAGCTGAGGAAGAGAGTAATGCTTTACCAATTTCAAGCTGGGTAAAATACTCCAAACGTCAAAACCAGTATTTGTCAGCAAAAGTCGCGCTGGCCAATAAAATGTTTGAAAATGGCCAACATTTAACAACAGATCTACTTTGGCAAGGTGACGGACATAACCAAAATGCGGCGCTAACAGTTTTCCGCCATTTTGATAGCGCAACGGTTGTCAAAGGTTGGATAGGCCAGCAGCCAAAAACAGCGTGGGTGCTTGATTATGCGTTGTTTGAACGTATTCACTACTTGCTGGTGGCAGGCTTCGACGTGTATGGCAATATAGGCCATCAGTTACTTACCCGTTTATATATGGATTTTTTGCGTTTAGAAGGTGAAGCGAATTATTTGGCATTGCTACCAGAGGCTAAACGTAAGGAAATTAAAGCGCAGTGGTATCGTAAATCGCCACCTAGCTTAACTAATTTCTTTGAAGATGAGTTGTCGTTTAGTCAGCCAACAGGCATTGATTATAAAACATCAGATCCGCAAGCAGAGTTGTTCACTATGTTAAAAGCAAAGTTGCAGTCTGTTTTGAGCCCTCGATTTGACTATACAAAGGTACCAGAGCCGTTAGCCAGTATTAATCATTTACCTGTAAAGGCAGTGAATCTATTACCACAAATATCGTTTGTGTTAGTAAAAGGTGGCACTGATAAACACAAGGCGTACACACTTATTCATCATAACGCTCACTATAATATTTCGAGCTTGTTGAATGAAGAAGGCCAACGTGCATATGCGGAAGACACCGTCACTATTGTGCCTGGTTTTATTGGTGATTACCCTGAAGCTATTTGGTATCTACATAATGAACAGCAAGTCGCTGCGTTTGCATCTGGGCTTGCAAAGGTAACGGATGAAGCTGCATACCGAGATTTAAAAAGTGAGTTTGCAATTCGCCGAACCCACCCGCAGTTTTGGCAGTACAGCGATATTTTGCATAAAACGGCAAAAGAATACCGTGGTGTTGAGTTTGGCTTATTCGATTACAACCGCTTAGAGAATAGGTAATAACGAGTAAGTAGTATGATTTATAGAGCCTACCGCTGTAGGCTTTATAAATCTTTTTATACTACACTGAATATAAAAAAGACTTGAGTCGGATATGTTAGATCTGGTTGTAGATATCAGAAAACGATATCGCTGGGGATTGTTGGCAATCGCCATTTTAATTTCGGTATCTGTGTCTTTGATGCAGTATCTACTTTATATTCAAAAAGGTGACGCGCAAGTTATTAACCTCGCTGGTAAACAGCGTATGTTGTCACAAAAAATAGCGCTTTATGGAAATGCGCTTATCTTCGAACAGTCAGAGCAAACATATCAGCATCGAATGCTATTGCAACATGCTGTAGAGCAATTTGTTGCGGGCCATCAGTTTTTACTTCAAAAAGATAGCAGCGGGCAGTTTCTTTATTTAAATGATGCGCTAAAAGCTCACTATTTCTCTTCTCCAACACAGCTAGATTTGCACGTTAAGCAATACATTAGCAAAGCGCAGCAGCTATTAAATAGTCGCTCTAATTATGGTACTCAAGGTCGCTCCCCATTTAGCAGTGAACATTTAGAAAAGCTTTTAATGGACTTAGATGAAGCTGTTTATCTGTTAGAGCAAAGCGCTGTTACCAAGGTAAAAGTCATTTCTATATTAGAGGTTGTTTTTTGGATTATTGCTATTGGGCTACTGATTGTGGAGCTTATATTTATCTTCAAACCAATGGAAAAGCTCATTGCAAAAACAATAAAACAATATCAGCAACAAAAAGAAGTTGTAGAGCGTGTTAGCCACAATAAAGAACGTTTTATAGCCCGCGCTAGTCATGAATTTAGAACACCATTGCAAGGACTGACAGCGTCAATAGAGGCGCTGGATATTAATGATACTCAGCAACTCACAAAAAAGCAGGCTTTATACTGCGTAAATAGGTTAGTCTCAATGCTGGATGAGCTACTTGATTTGCAGAAGCTTACTACAGGGGAGTGGCAGCTGAATTTATCACAAGGGAATTTATTAACTAGCCTTAAGCAGGCCGTTACTCCTTTTGAATA
The DNA here is from genome assembly GCF_032716425.1 of Pseudoalteromonas sp. N1230-9. Classification (NCBI taxonomy): domain Bacteria; kingdom Pseudomonadati; phylum Pseudomonadota; class Gammaproteobacteria; order Alteromonadales; family Pseudoalteromonadaceae; genus Pseudoalteromonas; species Pseudoalteromonas sp. N1230-9. The sequence continues at coordinate 3,293,833 of NZ_CP090419.1, read as the reverse complement.
TGCGTGTAATGATAAAAAAATTACTTTTACGATTAACTTTGCAGAATCAGTAAACAAACAGGTCATTAGTGATCATGGGCGACTCCAACAAGTATTTGCAGAGCTTGTAAACAATGCTGTCAAGTTCACTCCAACACAAGGGCGTATAGCGGTTACCGCCAGTTGCCAAGGAGAGAAAGGTTTTGTATTTGAGGTGCAAGATAATGGTAAAGGGTTTGACCACTCATCCAGTGATTTTTTAAATGACGAGCAAGATGCAGAGCAGCATTTTCAAGGTTTAAAAACGGGACTGTTCAGGGTAAAACAAATTATTAAAGCGCTTGAAGGGGATATTCAGTTTTTTAATGTCCAGCCCCATGGTGTGAAAGTTGTGGTTAAGCTAGCCTTTAAGCAAGCACCCAAAGAGGCAGCTAAGGCATTATTACCTAGTAACTTGCATTGTTTGATTGTTGAAGATAACACTTTAAATGCGACAATATTGGGCCGTATTCTGAGCCAATTTAATTATACTTATGATATAGCGCCAAACGGTTTAATCGCGACAGATATGACCGAAACTAAGCCATATGATGTGATATTTATGGATCTTAACATGCCAGTGATGGATGGCTTTCAAGCAATTGACATAATTAGAAATGAGCAATGTCAACTGACGCCTATTTTGGCTGTAACAGCCAATACCTCCAGTGAAGATTTGCAACGCATCTATGCGTTAGGTGCAAACCTTCACTTATATAAACCAATAACAGCCGAAACAGTAGAAAAAGCCTTGACGATTATGTTTGCTGAAAATAGAGCAGAATAAGCGCCATTAAAGGTTTTAGTTACTGACTTTTATATCGCCGACACCCACCTCAACATCAATCTCAAATTGCCCATTACCACTATACTGTGAGTGTGAACTGACAATTTTTCTGCTTTGTTTTGCTTCATTTAGCATGCCACGAATTTTTGTATCACCCACACCTGTTTCCAGCTCAATACGTTTGTAGTCATCAAGTGCACTATCGATACGCACAGCTCCCACTCCAAGCTCAATATCCACAGAGTTGCTTGTATCATTTATTTCAATGTCACCCACACCGAGCTCTACATCAATCGCCATTGTGTTGGGCATTTTTACTAACCAATTTTGTTGAATGTCATCGTTATCAAGCTTTAAGCTCAGTGAGCCTGCGTTTTGTGAGTGACTTAGTTTAATATCTGATAAGTCCATCTCAGAACCAAACCAACCTGTATCGTTTTTGGGCTCAATACGCACTGTGACCACTACTTCACTGCCTGCGTAGTTTTGTACTTCTAAGCTGCCAACTGGAAAATCGATTTCAAGCTGGCTTGCGCCATTAATTGTAAAGGTGTGATTGAGCTCTCGTGAATCTTTTGCTGTAGAGTCTGAAGTTGCCAGTATTAGACCTATTGCAGCCACACAAAGTAATTTTTTCATTGTTTTTTTCCTGTAAATGACCTTTTATACCTTAGTCGCAGCTGTATTCAAAAAAGGTTTAAACGATTTTTAATTTTTTATTGAATGGGGTAACGTCAAGCTAACGGTAATTTAGAATGAGGATTCAACGTGCAACAAGTGCAGTTGGTTAATGTTAGAGCTGGCCTAAAGGGGCAGGGTAATGATGTTTATTATTTAGATGATCTTAATATCAATGTATCGCGATTGCAGCAATGGGTTTTACTTGGCGCTAATGGCGCGGGTAAATCAGCGGTAGCTGCTGCCATTGCTGGCTTTGCAAAAATAGAACAAGGCCACTATGAGAATAGCTTTGAGCGAATTGCATTGGTCTCGCCAGACAGCCAAAAGCAGCTCCTTGCGGCTGAGCTAACAAAAGATCAAGATGACATTGTTGATGGTGTTACTGCCTCTAGCACCGTTTACAAGATTATGATTGCTGGCCGTGATGAGCAACAGTTTGATGGTAAGTTGCTACAACAATTAATTGCCATGTTTGATTTTAAAGATAAGCTTAGCAAGGCGTTTCGCGATTTATCAACCGGAGAAACCCGTAAGCTATTATTAATTCAAGCTTTGATAGGGAGACCAGATTTACTTGTGCTTGATGAGCCGTTTGATGGTTTAGATGTCACGGCAATGGCCGAACTTAATCAGCTACTCGCAGAGCTTAGTAAAACAACAACCCTCATTTTTGTACTCAATAGATTAACTGAGATCCCTGATTTTGTTGATCACTACGGCTATGTTAAAGAAGGTCATGTGGCTCAGCAATTAGCAAAGCCAACAACCGAGCAGCGCGATGATTTACTAAAGCTATTGCATCTAACTCATACTGAGTTACGAATACCTAACGCAGATAGTGATCATCAAGCACCCCCGCTCACAGAACCTATGCTGGTAAGACTAAATAATGCTTCAGTGAGTTATGCTGGTGAGGCGGTTTTTGAAAACCTAAACTGGCAAATAAACCAAGGCGAACATTGGCAGTTAACCGGCAAAAATGGCTCAGGAAAAACCTGCTTGCTGAACCTTATCACTGGCGATAACCCGCAGTGTTATAACAACGATATTAAGGTGTTTGGTTTTCAGCGTGGCAGTGGTGAGAGTATTTGGCAAATTAAACAGCACATTGGTTATATCTCTAATGCGCTGCATATGGATTATCGGGTTAGTATCACTGCACTCAATACCCTTGTATCGGGTTTTTATGACAGTATTGGCCTTTATCAAAAAGCCACTGATAAACAGCTAGAAATTGCTACCAATTGGTTAGCTTTGCTGGGTTTAAGTGACAAAAAAAATAGCTCTTTTAGTCAGCTATCCTTTGGTGATCAGCGATTATTATTGATTGCGAGGGCGATGATAAAACACCCTAATTTATTAATTTTAGATGAGCCTTGCCTTGGCCTTGATGAAGCAAATAGGCAGCGAGTGCTATTACTGATAGAAAAAATCTGCGCCGCAGGGACAAGTACTGTCGTGTACGTTAATCATCATGCAAGTGACAAAATCACAGGTATTGAACACTATTTAGAGATGGCTGATTTCACAAAAAAAGCGCCATAAAAGGCGCTTATAAAATTTGAATTTGATTATAGAACATTTAGATACGTGTAACCGTGAAGCCTTTATCGGTTAGCTGCTTTAGCAAACCATGTTGTTCAGGCAAGTGCAAAGCACCAACGGCAATAAATAGTTTTTCTTTGCCGATACGTGATGAAAGTTGCTTTACCCAATTATTATTGCGATCGATTAGCATTACTTGCTCACTTAGTTCACCGTATTGAGAATCATCAAAACTTTCGTTATAAAACTTTGCTAGCGTTTTCATATCGCCAGATTTCCACGCATTGATAAGGCCAAAAAAGTAAGTGTCGACATCAGCTAGCTGCTCAAATGTTTCTTCAATCATCTTATCGTTCATAACTGCTAAATGAGTAAACATTTCCATTTGTAGCTCAAGAGTTTCTAATTCACCGATAGGTTTATTGTGTGCTTGCGCATAAGCAAGTACTTGTTTGTCGATGCCGTATTGATCTGAAAAACCAACGTTTTGGAACTCCATTTGCATCATGGTGACCATCACAGCCCACGGTGCTAAGTTTTTAAACATTGCGATATCTATAGACTTATCGGCAAAGTATTTTTGTAGCTTATTGAAGTTATCTACAGAAAGCTCTGATTGCAGTGTTTTTCCATCTTTAAGCATCATAAAAGGCAGTGAACGACGCTGCATTTCGGTTGCTGAAATGGTGCTGATATCAACCTCAACAATAACTTTATCACTGTTCTCAATTGCAGATGTAACCTTCTTTGGTAGACCTTGCATGCTTTTATCACCAACATGCACAGTGCCAAATAAATAGGACGAAATGCCGTTTTTTTCTATTTTCCATAGTCCCGGCTCTGCCAATGCACATTGGCTAAAACCAAGTAGTAGCACCATAAAAAACAGAGCATTAAAGCGCTGAATGAATCTCATAATTTTCCCTTTCAAATTGTGACTGTTTTCAATACTAAACTAATTTTCCATAAGCAGTTAAATTAAATCGAATGAAAGCAGAAAAAATACGAGCTAAGAGCTAAAAATTAATCAGCCATAGAATAGCTAATAAAGAGGTATGACATTTCCATATTTGTGTGAAAGTGAAATATAAACCCTTTATTAACTATATTTTGAATATTAATTTCCTTTTGAGTGTTTTTTGTATGTTTTTTTGAATTAATTTTATTGTTGACTTGAAGGGCTTAGCGCGGTACTAATAGAAAAAGGCAGCGGGATGGCTAGATTTCCGCTACAAATGAACAAAATTTGGTTACAGATAAATGCTTACAAACAAACTTTCTCTAATTCTGATTAACGTCGTGGTGATTATTATTACCGCGGGGGCGAGTTAGTGCTTAGAGAAAAGTGAAGCATTTAAAAAGCCCCCCGCACTTAACAGTCCGGGGGGCTTTTTTGTTTTAAGGTTTGAGTCGCAGCAAATACACAATGTCACTGAGGAATGAGGATTTACGATGACAGGCGCAGAATTAACAATCGATTTATTAGCCAAACATGGCGTTAAGGATGTTTTTGGTTACCCAGGCGGTGCCATCATGCCTATTTACGACGCTTTGTACGGTGCGCCAGTCAAACATTATTTGACGCGCCATGAGCAAGGGGCTGGTTTTGCAGCAGTAGGGTTTGCCCGCAGCACAGGTAAGTTAGGTGTGTGCTTTGCAACATCAGGCCCAGGTGCGACCAACTTAATAACCGCGCTTGCTGATGCGATGATGGATTCAGTGCCATTGCTTGCTATCACAGGGCAAGTACCTACCGCAGCGATAGGCTCCGACGCCTTTCAGGAAGTGGATGTGTTAGGTATGTCGTTATCATGCACTAAACATAGTTACATGGTTGAAAGAGCTGAAGACTTAGCCGAAATCCTACAAGAAGCCATCCACATAGCACAAAGCGGCCGCCCAGGCCCTGTGTTAGTCGATATCCCCAAAGACATCCAAATGGCGCAAGTACCATTTCACCCTTGGTTAGCCGCCGAAGATTATTTACCAAAATTAGACGCAAACCAAGTTGCTATTGCCAATCAAATATTGAGTGAAGCGCAGCGTCCTGTGGCGTATATCGGTGGTGGTGTACAAGCTGCTGATGCACAAAACGAACTTATGCAGTTTTTAGAAAAAACACACATGCCAGCAGTATCAACATTAAAAGCCCTTGGCAGTGTATTACCTGATTATGAATATGACCTTGGCATGCTAGGTATGCATGGCGGTAAAGCGGCTAACTTAGCAGTGCAAGAGTGTGATGTTTTGGTTTGTATCGGTGCTCGTTTTGACGACCGTGTAACTGGCAATTTAAGCAAGTTTGCGGCAAAAGCAAAGGTTATTCACCTTGATATTGACGCGGCAGAGGTTGGTAAGCGTAAGCCTGCAAAAGCATCATTAGTGGCAGATTTAAAAACGTCATTACCGCAGCTTGATTGTTTTGTTACACCAGATGAGTGGTTAACGCACATCGAAAGCATGATGAAAGAGCATGCGTGGCGTTATGACTATCCGGGCGAAAAAGTGTTTGCCCCTTACTTATTAAACCAGCTAAGCCAAAAAATGCCATCAACGGGTGTTGTGTGCTGTGATGTGGGTCAGCACCAAATGTGGGTGGCACAGCATATGAAGTTTAGCCATCCTAGCAATCATTTAAGTAGTGGTGGAGCGGGTACCATGGGTTTTGGTTTACCAGCCGCTATTGGCGCGCAAGTTGCTCGCCCAAATGATTTTGTGATCACGGTCTCGGGTGATGGCTCAATCATGATGAACATTCAAGAACTGGCAACAATTCGCCGTAACAATCTGCCAGTTAAAATTCTAATCTTAGATAATCAGCGCTTAGGCATGGTACGTCAATGGCAGCAGCTATTTTTTGAAGGTCGTTATTCTGAAACAAACCTTTCAGATAATCCTGATTTTGTGCAGTTAGCAGCGGTGTTTGGCATTCCTGGTCAAACCATCACTAAAGCAGATGAAGTCGATGCTGCGGTTGATGCGTTAGTTAATAGTGAAGGCCCATACATTCTGCATGCCTGTATCGATGATAAAGAAAATGTATGGCCGCTTGTACCGCCTGGTGCTGCCAATGATGAAATGATGACGGAGACAGTAAAATGAAACACACCCTAACGATTGCACTAAAGAATCAAAGTGTCGCGGTAGAGCGCTTTTTACGCGTTGCACGTCATCGCGGCTTTGATCTAACAACCATGAATTTAGAAATGGCTGATGAAGCGTTTCACGTCACCATAACGGTAGACAGCGATAAGCCGATTTATCTACTAACATCACAGTTAAATAAATTGGTTGATGTAAAACATGTCAATGTTGAAAACCAATTTCAACAACAAGCAATCTAGTAAAAAATCAACAGGTAACTAGAGCAATCAGTTTGATGCTTTAGTGAGAAATAAATTAGGAATGAGGAAGTCAGTGGCATGCCACTGCAACAACTGAGGTAATTATGGCTAAATTAAGAAGTGCAACAACAACAGAAGGTCGAAAACGTGCAGGGGCGCGTGCTTTATGGCGTGCAACAGGGATGACAGATAAAGACTTCGGTAAGCCAATTATCGCTGTTGTTAACTCATATACTCAGTTTGTACCAGGGCACGTTCATCTTAATCAACTCAGTGAGCTAATGGCCGAAACCATCACCGAAGCGGGTGGTGTACCAAAAGAATTTAATACCATTGCAATCGACGATGGTATCGCAATGGGTCATGGCGGTATGCTGTATTCACTACCGTCGCGTGACTTAATTGCAGACTCAGTGGAATACATGGTTAATGCACACTGTGCCGATGCTATGATCTGTATTTCTAACTGCGACAAAATTACCCCAGGGATGATGCTGGCAGCACTGCGTTTAAATATTCCGGTTATTTTCGTATCAGGTGGTCCAATGGAAGCGGGTAAAACACGCCTTGCTGATATCGACATTAAACTTGATTTAGTGGATGCCATGGTGAAAGGTGCTGATACCTCAGTAAGCGATGAAGACTCAGACAAAGTAGAGCGCTCTGCCTGTCCTACTTGTGGTTCATGTTCGGGCATGTTCACTGCTAATTCAATGAACTGCTTATTAGAGGCGATTGGTTTAGCACTGCCGGGTAACGGTACCACACTTGCTACGCACAAAGACCGTAAACAACTTTACGTTGAAGCAGGTGCGCGCATTGTTGATTTATGCCGTGAGTATTATCAAAAAGATAATGCAGCAGTATTACCACGCGCTATTGCTAATCGCACCGCCTTTATGAATGCAATGGTGGTTGATATTGCCATGGGTGGTTCATCAAATACGGTTTTACACTTATTAGCTGCAGCGCAAGAAGCGGGTGTTGATTTTGATATGTCGCACATCGATGAGCTTTCTCGCAAAACACCTTTCCTTTGTAAAGTGGCACCCGCAACCAATAAATATCACATTGAAGATGTACACCGCGCTGGTGGCATGATGGCAATTATCCGTGAGTTAGGTAAAGCAGGCCTTGTTGATCTATCTGTGGATCACGTTGCAGGCCACAGTATGGCTGAAATGGTGGCTAAATGGGATGCGACCGATCCGAATAATGAAGTGGCGCAAAAATTCTATAAAGCAGGCCCTGCCGGAATCCGTACTACAAAAGCTATGAGCCAAGAATGCCGCTGGCCAGAGCTTGATAATGACCGTGAAAACGGCTGTATCCGCAGTGTTGAAAATGCTTTTCGTCAAGATGGTGGCTTAGCTGTACTTTCAGGTAACTTAGCCCTTGATGGCTGTATTGTTAAAAGTGCCGGTGTAGTTGAAGAAATGCTGCACTTTGAAGGCCCAGCAGTTGTATACGAATCACAAGATGATTCGGTTGAAGGCATTCTTAATGGTGAAGTAAAAGCCGGTGACGTTGTTGTAATTCGTTACGAAGGACCAAAAGGCGGCCCAGGCATGCAAGAAATGCTGTATCCAACGAGTTACTTAAAATCAATGGGCTTAGGTGAAAAGTGTGCGCTTATCACCGATGGTCGTTTCTCGGGTGGTACATCAGGTTTATCAATTGGTCACGTTTCACCAGAAGCAGCAAGCGGTGGTGCAATCGCCTATGTTGAAAATGGCGATAAGATAGTGATTGATATTGCAACCCGTGAAATCACTTTAGCGCTGTCTGATGAAGAGCTTGAAGCACGTAAACAAAAGCAACTTGCACGTGGTAAAGATGCTTATAAACCACTGGATCGTGACCGCTATGTTTCATCTGCACTTAAAGCTTATGCGTTACTTGCAACCAGTGCAGACAAAGGAGCTGTTCGCGATTTAGCAAAACTTGAGGAGCTTAGTTAATTATGGTTTCTCAAGAGCTCGATTATTTTCGCGCTATCATTCAAGCGAACATGGAGCCGCTTGCAAAAGTCACTGAGGTCAGCGAAATGGCTGATCTTAGTGCACGGCTAGGCAACCATGTGTGGCTAAAGCGTGAAGACCAACAACCGGTTTATTCATTTAAACTTCGTGGTGCTTTTCATAAACTGAGCAAGTTGCCAAAAGGTTCTGATGTGATCACAGCCTCAGCGGGTAACCATGCGCAAGGCGTGGCACTCAGTGCCTCATTTTTAGGGCATAAAGCAACGATTGTGATGCCAGTTACAACACCAGAAATTAAAGTGAATGCAGTGCGTTCACTCGGTGGTGAAGTGGTATTACACGGCCATCATTTTGATGCAGCAAAAGCCCATGCTTTAGAGCTGACAGAGCAGCGTAACGGGGTATTTGTGCCACCGTTTGATGATCCCGATGTCATTGTTGGCCAAGGTACCGTTGCCCGTGAATTAATGCAGCAATTGAACGACCTTGATGCTGTATTTATTCCTGTTGGCGGTGGTGGCTTACTTGCAGGTATGGCGGTGTACATTAAGTCGTTACGTCCTGATATTAAAGTCATTGGTGTTGAAGCTGACGAGAGTGCCTGCTTAAAAGCAGCACTTGAAGCAGGCAAGCCTGTTGAGCTTGACCGTGTTGGCAGTTTTGCTGATGGTGTCGCAGTAAAAATCATTGGTACTGAGACGTTTCGATTAGCACAAAAGTTTTGTGATGAAGTCGTTACTGTTACAGGCGATGAAATCTGCGCCGCAATGCAAGATATCTTTGTTTCGACTCGTGCGATAGCAGAACCTTCAGGTGCGCTATCTACAGCAGGGCTGAAAAAGTGGTGCCAACAAAATAGTGTAAAAGGCTTAAACGTGGCTGCGATTTTATCGGGTGCGAACTTAAACTTTGACCGCTTACGCTATGTTGCTGAGCGAACGGCGCTAGGTGAAAAGAACGAAGCACTCCTTGCTGTGACGATTAAAGAAGAGAAGGGCAGCTTTAAGCAGTTTTGTAACTCGTTAGGTGGCAGAGCTATCACCGAGTTTAATTACCGTTATGCAGGCCCAGGCGAAGCACAAATTTTTGTTGGTATCGCGTTAAGGCAAGGCCAACAAGAGCTCGATGAATTAAAAGCAGCACTGACAGAAAACGACTATACATTTTGCGATCTATCAGATAACGAGCTGGCTAAATTGCATATTCGTTATATGGTGGGTGGTAAAGCGCCAGCCCAACTTCATGAGCGTTTACTTCGCTTTGAGTTTCCTGAGTATCCAGGCGCATTGGCGCGATTCTTAGATACTCTTGGTAGTAATTGGAATATCACTTTATTCCATTATCGTAATCATGGTGGATCGATTGGTAATGTGCTGGCGGCCTTTGCGATTGAACCGAATGATTATGAGGTATTCAATGAGCATTTGAACCGTTTGGGATACAACGTTCAAGATGAAACGAACAACCCATGTTTCACTCAGTTCTTAACCAGCCAAGGTCAAGAACTTAGTGAAGTTAAAGCGGCAAATCAGTAGCTAAGTATCATCAAGACTGCTAATGTGCAGTCTTGATTTTCTCTCTATTTTTCCTATAGTTAATGCACGGTTTCAAGCAAGGATGATGCGTGCAAGGTATAAAAAGCCTACTAGGGTTAGTCTGTCTAATGCTCTCTATGAGCGCACAGTGCGCTGATAAAGTTAGCCTACAACTAAAATGGACTCACCAGTTTCAGTTTACAGGCTATTATATGGCTGCAAAAAAAGGCTTTTATAAGGAAGCGGGCCTTGATGTTTCCATTATACCTGCCGATCCGAATGCGCCAGATACCTTCCCTAAAGTATTAAGCGGTGAAGCCGACTTCGCCATTACTCACTCAGGCATATTACATAAGCGCAAACAAGGCGCACCGGTTGTTGCCCTTGGAGCCATACTGCAGTTTTCACCTTACTGCTGGATGGTAAAAAATAACTCAGATATTTTTCAGCCCAGAGACTTTGCCGATAAGAAGCTAAGTAAAATCGGCTCAGTTGAAAACGCTGAGTTGTTAGTGATGTTGCAACGTGCAGGGCTTGATCAACAAAGTTTAATAGCTGCAAGCCATGAAGGGGGCATTGAACAGTGGCTTGCCGGTGACTTAGATGCGGTGCAAGTTTATGTCACCAATGAGCCATACACGATGACATTACAAGGAGTGGGTCACCGACTCATTTGTCCACAAAAGTTTGGCTTGAATGTTTATGGCGATATTTTATATACCAGCGAAGCGATGGTAGAAAAAAATCCAGATATAGTTGAGCGCTTTTATCATGCAAGTATTAAAGGCTGGCGTTACGCGTTATTGCATTTAGAAGAGAGTATTGCTGTAACTAAACACGATTATGCTACTCATAAAAGCTTACAAGAGCTTGCTTATGAAGCAAATGTATTAACGAGTTATATTAAGCCGCCAGGAGTAAATCTTGGCAGTATGTCGATGGCAAAGTGGCGCTTAATTGCTGATCTATATGGTCTAGATCAAACCGAGTTTGACCGCGCGTTTAAACACTTTATGTATCAACATCAAGACGATGGCGGCTTTGAATTATCTTGGATGCTTATTCTAGCTATTGTACTGAGTATTTTATGCATCCCTCTTTATATCCGTTTAATCAGCAGTGGTAGGCGTTAAAGGGTGAAAAACTGTTATAATCACTTTTATTTTTTGTCGTTTAGAAGTTATGACGCTTGCTCAGCAATTTATTGCCTTAGATACGCTGCTTTTTAAAACTCGCCAATACTGGCAATGCACCGCCTTCGATTTTGATGATCTTCCTTGGCCTGAACTAGCTAACTTACTATGGACGCTGGATGACCAACAAGTCAGCGAGCTTGATGCCGATCAGCCTGCTTTATATCGCTATTTTGCTGAGGCAATTGAGGGTATCGACCAGTTGGCTCTGTTATGTGAATTGCCAGCTATCAGTTCTGCACGTAGTGAATTTCCGTTTTGGATAAGTAATGGCATCAAAGGTCGTAAATTTGAGCAGCTACAAGACTTTGTTGCAGCGATTAGTCAGCAGTCATTAAACCAGCCTGTTTTAGAGTGGTGTGCAGGTAAAGGGCATTTAGGTCGTATGCTGGCATTTAATGGCGCGCCCAGTGTACATAGTATTGAGCTGCAACAGCACTTATGTGACCAAGGCCTACACAGTGCTACACAACAGCACTTGGCGATGCAGTTTTCACAAGCAGATGTATTAACCGACAACACAGACGGCTTTTTTGAAAGCCAACAGCATGCTGTAGCTTTACATGCTTGTGGTCGTTTGCATCAAACATTTATGCAGCAAGCAAGCAAAGCGAAAACCCAGCAAATCAGCTTTTCACCATGTTGTTATCATTTATTCACAGATAACGCTTATCAGGCAATGAGCGAGCCTGCAAAACAAAGTCAGCTTGCGCTTACTCATCGCGATTTAAAACTGGCGCTGCAAGAAACGGTAACGGCACCGAGTCGCGTAGATAAGGTCAGAAAAACAGAGGTTGAATGGCGTCTTGGGTTTGATGCGTTACGTAAATCAATCACTGGTGAATTACACTATGTGAGTGTGCCGTCAGTGAACAAAGCAATCTTCTCCGATTCTTTTGAATCATTTTGTTTATGGGCAGCTGAGAAAAAATCATTATCTCTACCTGAAGGTATTGATTACAATAAGTTTTTAGAAATAGGCAAAAAGCGCAAAAGGGTCACCGAGCGAGTTGAACTCGTCCGACATGTGTTCAGAAGGGCAATTGAAGTTTGGCTCGTGCTCGATCGTGCTTTATATTTGCAACAACAAGGATATCAAGTAACGGTGAGCACGTTTTGTGAGAAACAACTGACACCAAGGAATATCTTGATCCAAGCTAATTATTAAAAACCGTAAAGAGGCGCAATGAGAAAGTTAAAAAATTTATTCGAAAATAATAGACGTTGGGCAGCACGTACGAGCGAAAATGACCCTGAGTTTTTTAAAATTCTATCAATGCAGCAAAATCCAGAGTACTTATGGATCGGTTGTTCTGACTCGCGTGTACCTGCAAACGAAATCGTAGACTTGTTGCCGGGTGAGTTATTTGTTCACCGTAACGTAGCAAATGTGGTTGTTCATACCGATCATAACTGCCTTTCAGTGATGCAATACGCTGTTGAAGTACTAAAAGTGAAGCACATCATGGTTGTTGGTCACTATGGCTGTGGTGGTGTACAAGCGGTATTAAACGAAGCACGTTTTGGCTTAATCGATAACTGGCTACGCCATGTAGGTGATGTAAAAGAAAAACACATCGAACAACTCAATGCATTACCTGAGCAAGAGCGTTTAAACAGTTTGATCGAATTAAACGTTATTGAACAAGTACGTAACGTGTGCCGTACCAACATTGTGCAAGACGCTTGGGCGAAAGGCCAAGAGTTAACAATTCATGGTTGGGTGTATGGCTTAGCGAATGGTCACCTTAATGATCTTGAGTCGGTTGTGACCTGTGCGGAAGAAGCAAGTGATACTTATGGCACGGCTGTTAAGCGTGTATTTGAACGTATTGCTGAAAAAAGCTAATACCGAAGTAGATTGAAAAAAGGAGAGCTAATTCGCTCTCCTTTTTTATTGTTCGTCTTGTTTACTAGCAAGTTGCTGCTCAAGTAAAGCCACTTTTTCTTCAAGCTCAGTGAGTTTTTCACGAGTACGAATAAGTACTTGGCTTTGAATATCAAACTCATCACGGCTTACAAAGTCCATCTCAGCAAGTTTGTTTTGAATAGCTTGCTTGGTTTTGCCTTCGACTGTTTCGGCAAGGTTTTTCACGCCTTGTGGCATGTTATCAGTAATTTGCTTAGCGATTTCTTCAAGTTTTGCTGGGTTGATCATCTTCGTCCCTTGAGTCACGTAAAAAAACAATCTTACCTTATTGGCTAGGCGTAGTGTAGTGATTACGGTAAAATTGCCCGTCCTGTCTTTGGATAATTTCTTTAGGGGCTTATGAAACTCAACCCAAAACAAGATGAAGCGGTAAAGTATATCAGTGGACCGTGTCTGGTATTAGCCGGTGCGGGATCTGGTAAAACGCGTGTTATTACTAATAAAATCGCTTACTTAGTACAAAAGTGTGAGTATCAAGCACGCAATATTGCGGCGGTAACCTTTACCAATAAAGCCGCAAAAGAAATGCGTGAGCGTGTAACGCAAACACTGGGTAAACAAGAGTCGAAAGGCTTATGGGTTTCAACGTTTCATACCCTTGGGCTTGAGATCATCAAAAAAGAATTAACGACGCTAGGCTTTAAACCTGGATTCTCACTATTTGATGATCAAGATACCAACCAGTTATTAGCCGAGCTGACCGAAGAAGAACTTAAAAAAGACAAAGATCTACTCAATCTACTGAAGATGCAAATAGGTAGCTGGAAGAACGAGTTGATTCTACCAGAGCGTGCCGTTCGCGAAGCCCGTGAGCCACAAAAAGCCTTGTTTGCTCAGCTGTATGCGCGTTATCAAAATCAATTACGTGCTTACAACGCCCTAGATTTTGATGATCTGATCATGATCCCTACTTTGTTGCTAGGCCAAAATGCCACTGCGCGTGAGCGTTGGCAACAGCGTTTTCGTTACTTGCTGGTGGATGAGTATCAAGATACTAATACCAGTCAGTATCAACTGGTTAAGCTATTGGTGGGTGAACGCGCTCGTTTTACCGTGGTAGGCGATGACGACCAATCAATTTACTCTTGGCGCGGTGCTAAGCCTCAAAACCTTGTGCTATTGAGTAAAGATTTTCCGGGCTTACGTTTAATTAAGCTTGAACAAAATTACCGAAGTGCTGGGCGAATTCTTAAAGCGGCGAATATTTTGATTGCCAACAACCCTCACGAGTTTGATAAGAAACTATTCAGTGAGCTTGGTTATGGTGAGCCTATCAAAGTAATTGGCTGTCGTGATGAAGAGCATGAATCTGAACGAGTGGTGGCAGAGATCATTTCTCATAAATTCATGAAACGCACCAGCTATAAAGATTACGCGATTTTATACCGTGGTAACCATCAAGCCCGGGTGTTTGAAAAAGCACTTATGAGCAACCGCATTCCCTATAAAATCAGCGGCGGCATGTCGTTTTTCTCGCGTTCAGAAATTAAAGATATCATGGCGTATTTACGCCTATTGGTGAACCAAGATGACGACAATGCCTTTTTACGTATTGTAAATACGCCACGTCGTGAAATTGGTACGGTGACACTGGAAAAGCTAGGTACGCTTGCTAATGAAAAGCATATCAGCTTATTTGCTGCCTGTTTTGAGCCTGAGCTTGCGCACCGATTAAAAGGCCGTGGCTTTAATGCCTTAGCTGGCTTTGCTCGCTGGGTGGTTGAGCTTTCTGATAATGCGGTACGGGGCGATACCCTTGAAGCTGTAAAAGAGTTAGTTAGGCAAATTAACTACGAAGCATACCTATATGAATCATCACCGAGTGCAAAAGCCGCTGAAATGCGCATGAAGAATGTTTCAGAGCTTTATCGTTGGATCACTGACATGCTAACAGGGGATGCAGACAATCCACCGCTGAACCTTGCTGAGGTGGTCAGTAAACTGACCCTGCGCGATATGCTTGAGCGCAACGAAGAAGAAGATGAATCTGATGCGGTACAATTACTGACGCTACATGCTTCAAAAGGTTTGGAGTATCCGTATGTGTTCATGGTTGGTATGGAAGAGGGTTTATTACCGCACCAAGTAAGTATTGATGAAGATAACGTTGAAGAGGAGCGTCGTCTTGCTTATGTAGGTATCACGCGTGCTCAGCAAGAGCTGGTAATGACCTATGCTAAGTTACGCCGTCAATTTGGTGAAACTTCAGATACTGAGCTCAGTCGCTTTGTGCAAGAGTTACCACAAGATGATTTAGCCTTCGAAGCGAAAAAACCACCGTCTTCACAGGCTGAGCGCATGGAAAAAGGCCAAGCCCGTGTAGCTAATCTAAGAGCTATGCTTAAGAAGTAATACTTTGTACTGTTTGTGAAAAAGGACTAAAAGGGGCTAGGGCGTGTTGTTTGCCTATAAACAAGGATAGACCGTGCTTATCTAACAAAGTGCGATAGTTAAAAATCGATGGCCCCTTGGCGATTACCTGAATATTTTGGATATTCGTAATGGCCAACACGCCTTGCAATTGAAGGTGATAATTATCTTGTTGGAGCACACGTTTACTAAAGGTAGAACTAAGTAGTAAGTAATCAAAGTTAAACTCAGTCAGTAAATTAAGCTCACATCTGTCTTTTGCGAACTCGTTTAGTCCTACTGAAAACCCTTGTTCAATTAAACTTTTTAAGTTTTCAATTTGTACCGCAGATGCGTAACGGATCTCTTGTTCATTAAACAGTAAACACATTCTTTGTGCATTGTTTGCCTTTAGTAACTGGCGTAACGATTGAAAATTAATACGTTCTAATACTAACCCTGAGCATGGGAAGAGTACTTTTTGTAAGTTAGCATTATGGGCTAATTCGAACGCTTGCTTCAATAAGCTAAGCTCCACTTCGAAATGTTGAACTCTATCAGTTGCAAACTTTTTCAATACTTCAAAACTAGTACTGCCAAGCACTGGGTGTTCACCAAATGCTTCCAATAATGATTCAGCTCTAGACTCCTCGTTGAGCGTAATGATTTCAGCGCTTCTAAAATGCATTGGCAGGTCATCAAGATGATGCATACTCTCGGTTTCGTGTTGAGAGGTGGTAGCATTCAATAAAGGATGGAAGCACTCAAAACGGTTACGCCCTGCATTTTTTGCATAATACATTGCAGCATCTGCATCACGAATAATTTCATCGGTATGTTTATAACTTGCTTTTGAATAAGTAATACCAATACTTGCGCCACTTTGAACGCACTGACCTTTCATGCAAAAAGGCTTTTTCATTATCTCAATAATACGTTTTGCAACATCTTCTGCTTGCTGTCTTTCGGTTAAATGATTTAACAGTACCACAAACTCATCACCGCCTAAGCGAGCTAATAAGTCGTGCTCTCTTATACAATGTGAGAAAGACTCGGCAACACCAATTAAAAATTGATCCCCTGCTTGGTGACCAAGTTGATCATTTATATCTTTAAATTTATCTAAATCAATAAATAAAACCGCAAATTGTTGCTCAGGATAACGTTGATAATGTTGTAATGTTTTTTCAAGTTGAGTTAAGAATAAGCTACGGTTGGGCAAGCTGGTTAGTGAGTCATGATGTGCATCATGATATAGCTGTTGCTCTATTTTTTTACGCTCTTCAATTTGCATTTGTAAATGCATATTTGCTTGGCGGAGCTCTTTCGTTTTTTCTGTAACTCGTTGTTCAAGTTTTTGGTGGCTCAGCTTTAACTCTTGGCTTGCTAAATGAGCCTGAATTACGCTTGCTATTTGATGTGATACAAAAGTAATTAATTCGCAATCATCTTGGCTAAATTCATGTTTATTACAATAAGCTTGGCAAACAATAAGACCAATGACCCCTTGTGACGTTTTTAGTGGTGCGCCTAACCAACTGGTTGCTCTTCTTTGTGGTGGGACATCGATAGGGCGTTCAATGACGCCTAGTTTTATTAAATCTTTTGCTCTTTGCTCATCTATCACTTGGCACTTTTCTGTACTAAGTACTAATTCACTGTAGCCTTTGGCGAAAGGCCTAGGTTTTGCGTTGTCATTAAATTCATCTACGCAATAGGGAAAGCTTAACCAATTAGTTGTTTGATCATACAAGGCAATGTATAGGTTATCGGCATAGGTGATGGTTTTAATAATTTCATGCACATGGGCATAGACGTCTTCAACGTTTTTACTCAAAGTTGCCAGCTCTGAGATTTTGAATAAAATTTGTTGGCGATCGAGTGCTTTTTTACGTTGTAAAATTTCATCATTTAAAGCTTGGTTACTTTGCGTCAGTGCACGGGTGCGAATTTTTACTTCAGACTCAAGTAACTCGCGTTTTTTCACGCGTTCGATTGCTGTTGCAAGGTAAAGCGACATGACTTCTAGTAGTTCTATTTGCTGCTCTGTATAGATTTGTGCCTTGTCATAACTTTGCGCGACCATGACACCAATGATGGCTTTCTCACGGTAAACGGGTACGCCCACCCAATGCTCTGCTGGCGTGCCGTATGCTTTAAACAACCCCTTCTCAACGGCTTCTTGTGTTTGCTGTTTAGAAAAATAGCTTGTTTTGCCGTGCTTAAATACGTACCCAGTTAAACCATCTTTGAAGAAATGTTCATATTTTAGAGGAACAGACAGGCCATCTTTTTCATCGGCAAAATAAGAAAGTTCAAGGTTATCTGTAACAGGGTTATTTAGTACGACATAAAAGCTTTTACTGGGTATAAAGTCTTGAAGAATATTATGAATAGCAGGGTAGAGCAGGGTTAATTCGGCAACAGTACTTGCTTGCTCTGAAAGTTGTAGTAGAGCATGCTGCAAGTGATGTGATTGCTTATATTTCTTTATAAGCGATTTTAAGCGAGCATTTTTATGGGCTAGCTTTTCAATGTGTGTTGCTGAATCTTCCAATGATTTAGAGCCAGTTATTATTTTTGTTTATTTATTGTTCTCTATAGTTCCACTTTTTTCGTAGATCGTCAAGTAGATGATGGTCTCTATTAGTCGTGAAGATATGCGATTATAGGTACGAATTGCTTGGGTTTGAGAGGAGTTAAAGAGCAAAAAAAAGGGCTTAACAGAGTTAAGCCCTTCGTCGTTATTTATTTAGCAATTATTTGCTAGTCATAAAGTCGATTGCTGCACTGATTTCTTCATCAGAACAGTCCATACATGTACCTTTCGGCGGCATGGCATTGAAACCATTGATTGCGTGATCTAATAAGGTATCTTTACCTTTGGCAATTCGAGGAGCCCAGTCATCTGCTGATTTAGGTGCGCCAAGAGCACCTGTGCCGTGACATGCAAAACATGCGGCTTGATAAACTTGTTCACCAGAACGTGGACCTGTTGGCTCAGCAGCAGCAGCCGCTTTATCACCTTCTAGATATACAGAACCAATTGGCGCTAGACGCTTTTTAATGGCATCTTCAGTCAAAGAGTTGTCATATGCTTGCGCATATGCCGTTGTTGCTAGCAGTAATAATGCAGCTGATAGTTTTTTCATTTTGCCTTGCTCACTTCGATTTGAACGTGATCAATCACGATATATATGACGGAAATTAGAACGATTATAACGCTAAGCCACAATTTATAAAATGATCTGAAAGGCTTTTTCTTTATAAAAAGCGTCATTTTTTGCGTTAGCGCAATAAAAATTAGCTGCTTAAATAGCGCACTATGCTAATTCGAGTACTTTTTTAACGAGTTTTTGAATCCCTGCATCAGCATCTAATAAGCTCTGCGCTAACATATAGGCGGGTGTGGTAACGACTTTATGTTGCTCATCAATAACAATATCTTCAACAGCACACGCTTGGTGATCGCCGCCTAGCTTTTCGATGGCTGAGGCTGTGTCTGCATCATTACCAATGGTTGTTTTAACACCTTGACCGTAAATAAGAGGTAGCATAGCGGGCGCAATACACATATAACCTGCGGCTTTATTAGCTTTAACAAAATCTGTACAAGCTTTTAGTATGTCATTTTGTACCTGAGCTTCAGGGCCTTTTACTGCAAAGTCAGATAGGTTTTTAGCGGCACCAAAGCCACCTGGGACAATTAACGCATCAAATTCACTTACCTTTAACTCTGTAATTGCTTTTATATTACCACGAGCTATGCGAGCAGCTTCCACTAACACATTACGATTAGGTGCCATTTCTTCTCCGGTTAAATGGTTGATTGTGTGTAGTTGGTCAATATCGGGTGCAAAGCATTGATAAGATGCACCTGCTTTTGCAATGTGCAACAGGGTAAGTACTGCTTCGTTAATCTCTGCGCCATCATAAACACCGCAACCAGCTAAAATAACAGCCACTTTTTTCATTTGATATCTCTCCTTAATGCAACTGGGTTTAGTGTAGCAAGTATCTAAGTAAGACCACAAAATAAAATAATTTTGTCGTTAAAATGCTCGCAACATACGATGAATCGCTGTTTATGCCTTTTCATAAAATACTAACGTTAAAAAAAGTATAAAGGATCGCTATGATCTTTGATCCATTGTGCTAGAATATTCCTCCGGTTATGGAAAGGGACGTTATATTCGTTGTCGAATAGACACAGGACGTGAATAGATAAAACCGTTTTCCACATTGGTTAAAATAATAAAAAAAGAACCTCGTATTATCTTTTTTAAATAAAAACATGAGCTTATATAAAATTCCTAAGTGTAAATCTACTTCGGGAGGATTGATTGTGGGTTTTATCTACAAAGTTATCCACAGCTTGCTATTATAGAAACCGTTATTGGTTAATAATTCACAGTCGTTTTCTTCATAGCCTTATGGCATGCTTACAGACAATTTAATGTTATTCAATTAGGATCCAATTTCACCATGGCTCAGATCCCTGAAAATCCACTTGTTCTTGTTGATGGTTCTTCTTATTTATTCCGTGCATATCATTCGCCACCACACCTTACTAACTCAAAAGGTGAAGCGACAGGCGCAATCTATGGCGTAGTTAATATGCTGAAAAGTTTGATCAAACAATATGATCCATCACACATGGTGGTAGTGTTCGATGCCAAAGGTAAAACCTTTAGAAATGACATGTACAGCGAATATAAAGCCAACCGTCCGCCAATGCCGGATGACTTACGCACACAGATCGCACCACTGCATAACATTATTAAAGCAATGGGTTTTCCACTTATTAGTATTGAAGGTGTTGAAGCGGATGATGTGATTGGTACTTTTGCACGTATTGCCTCTGAACAACAGCGTCATGTGCTGATATCGACGGGCGATAAAGATATGGCGCAGCTTGTTAATGAGCACGTAACGCTTATTAACACGATGACCGATAGCATTTCAGATCCAGAAACCGTGGTTGAGAAATTTGGTGTGGGGCCTGAGCTGATCATTGATTACCTTGCCTTAATGGGCGACAAAGTCGATAACATTCCAGGTGTTGATGGTTGTGGTCCAAAAACTGCGGTGAAATGGCTACAAAAATATGGATCATTACAAGGGGTGATTGATCATGCTAGTGAAATCAAAGGCAAGATTGGTGAAAAGCTTGATGCAGCACTTGATCATCTACCACTTAGCTATGAATTAGCGACGATTAAATGTGATGTTGAGGTTGAATCGGAGCTTGAAAATTTCAAACTACAAGAGCCTAATCGTGATGAACTGATTGCACTCTACGGCGAATGTGAATTCCGCCGTTGGTTGGCAGAATTACTGGATAACCCTAAAGACGCTGACACGCATTTAGATGTGCCAACAGAAGCTAACGAACTACCAAAAGTCGCTGATGCACACTACGAGACAATCTTAACTGAAGAGCAACTTGATACTTTAGTAAAGCAATTAAATGACGCTGAACTTTTTGCTTTTGATACTGAAACAACCAGCCTTGACTATATGCAAGCGCAATTGGTTGGCATGAGCTTTGCGGTTAAAGCGGGTGAAGCTGCGTACATTCCAGTTGCTCACGATTACCCTGATGCGCCTGAGCAATTAAGCTTAGATACGGTTATGGCAAAAATTGGCCCAATCCTCGCGGATGAAAACAAAGCCAAAGTCGGACAAAACTTAAAATACGATAAAAGCGTATTAGCTAACGCCGGCTTTGAATTAAACGGTATTAAGTTCGACACTATGTTGGAGTCGTATGTTTTTAATAGTGTGGGTAGCCGTCATGATATGGACTCATTGGCACTTAAATACCTAGGCCATAAAAATATCAGCTTTGAAGATATCGCAGGCAAAGGTAAAAAACAGTTAACGTTTAATCAAATTGAGCTAGAAAAAGCGGCGCCGTATGCCGCAGAAGATGCTGATATAACACTTCGTCTTCACCAAGTGTTATGGCCAAAAATTGATGCTGACAGCCAATTAAAATCAGTCTTCGAAGAGATTGAGTTACCACTCGTTTCTGTGCTATCTGATATTGAACGTACCGGTGTAGCGATTGATAGTAATATGCTTGCTGCTCATAGCCAACGTTTAGGCGAACGCCTCTTAGAGCTTGAGCAAGAAGCTTATGATATGGCAGGTGAAAAGTTTAACTTAGGCTCACCTAAGCAACTGCAAGCAATTTTGTTTGAAAAACTAGAACTTCCTGTTATTAAGAAAACACCAAAAGGCGCGCCTTCAACAGCAGAAGAAGTATTACAAGAGCTTGCTCATGACTATCCGTTACCTAAGGTGATTATCGAACACCGTGGTTTATCTAAACTTAAATCAACCTACACAGATAAACTACCGCTAATGGTTAATGAACGCACGAAGCGAGTACATACCTCTTACCATCAAGCAGTAACAGCAACAGGGCGCTTAAGCTCAACGGATCCTAATTTGCAGAATATTCCAATTCGTTCGGAAGAGGGGCGTCGTATTCGTGAAGCCTTTGTTGCTGCAAAGGGTCATAAGATAGTGGCTGCGGATTACAGCCAAATTGAATTACGTATCATGGCGCATTTATCACAAGATAAAGGCCTACTTAGCGCGTTTGCTAATGGTTTAGATGTACACAGTGCAACGGCTGCAGAAGTCTTTGGGGTAAATCTTGAAGACGTAACCAGCGATATGCGCCGTAAAGCTAAGGCAGTTAACTTCGGTTTAATTTACGGTATGTCGGCATTTGGCTTATCACGTCAATTAGATGTGCCACGTCATGAAGCACAGCATTATATCGATAAATACTTTGAGCGTTTCCCTGGTGTGCTTGAGTACATGGAAACAACCCGTGAAAAAGCAGCTGATAAAGGCTATGTAGAGACTATTTTTGGTCGCCGATTACATTTACCAGAAATCAACGCAAGAAACGGAGCTCGTCGTAAAGCGGCAGAACGCGCTGCTATCAATGCACCAATGCAAGGTACCGCTGCTGATATCATCAAAAAAGCGATGCTGAAAGTTCACCAGTGGGTGAACGCACAAGCTGAAGGTTCTGTTAAATTACTTATGCAAGTACACGATGAATTAGTGTTTGAAATTAAAGAAGAATCTGTGGA
Organism: Pseudoalteromonas sp. N1230-9; assembly: GCF_032716425.1. Taxonomy (NCBI): domain Bacteria; kingdom Pseudomonadati; phylum Pseudomonadota; class Gammaproteobacteria; order Alteromonadales; family Pseudoalteromonadaceae; genus Pseudoalteromonas; species Pseudoalteromonas sp. N1230-9. The sequence continues at coordinate 3,271,354 of NZ_CP090419.1, read as the reverse complement.
CGACTATAAAGCAGAAATTTGTAAGCTAATGTCTGAAGCCGCCACGCTTGATGTACCACTGATTGTTGAAGCCGACAGTGGTGACAACTGGCAACAAGCTCACTAATCGCTGAATTAGGAGCCGCGAGTATAAAATACAAGTGGCTCTGTAGGATTAAAATGTAGTCGCGGGTTTATCCCGCGCTTTCATTTTTATAGATTGCGCGATACACAATCGCTCCTCCCACCTTACGCCGACTTACAGCTACAAGATTGCTCGCGTAAAAAATTAAGTACTTCACGGCAAAACCTTTCATTTATAAAGGACGAGTTACTTACGCCATAAGTTGAATAACCCATAATGTAAAATGACTTTTTTTGTAAAATTAAAGTTAACAAGAAAAGACCGTTTTATCGATTCGTTATATGTTTATCAATTCGTGTTTTTTAGTACCAGATTTAATTTATTTTTAACTGAGTATTTGCTAAAGTCCGCGCCGTCCTCATCCTGTAGGACATCCTGTTGATGATGCATCTGAAAAGGTGCAACGTATTGATAGCTTCTCCCCAGTTTGCTATAACGACTCACTCCTTGTTGAGTGAGTCGCTTTTTCTTTTCTTATCATACAATTCATTGCACAAATTAACCTAGATGGTACCATCAAAAGTGATTCTTATTTACTTTCGAAGGAATGCGTTATGTTTAAATCTATGGCAATTGCTGCCTTTTCATTATCGAGTTTATTAGTTGCCCCTTTAGCCAGCGCAAACTGGCAAGTTAATAATGAGCAAAGCAAAGTGAGCTTTGTCTCTATCAAGAAGAATTCAATCGCTGAAGCGCACCATTTTAAAAAGCTGTCAGGAGGCTTGAACGAGCAAGGCCAATTAAAATTAATGATTGATCTGACGTCTGTGGAAACTCTCATTCCAATTCGTAACGAGCGCATGACTAAATTACTGTTTGAAACACATGAATTTCCAAACGCAATTTTAACGGCAGATCTCAGTAAAACACTAGCAACCCTTAAACCAGGCCAGCATGTACTTAAAGGTTTAAAGGCTGAATTAGACTTTCATGGGAACAAGAAAGAGTTAACGATTGATGTACTTGCCAACATGTCACCGAAAGGCGATGTAACCGTATCATCTCTTACGCCAGTTATTATTAATGCAAGCGATTTTAAAGTAACAGAAGGCATTAGCGAATTACAAAAGCTAGCGGGTTTACCATCCATTGCAACAGCTGTCCCTGTTACCTTTTCACTCACGCTTGATAAAGAAAAGTAATGCAATCACTTGCTGAGTTAGAAGCCGCCCTTCAGACACCTGATAAACCGTTTGATCAATGGCAGCCACAAAGTTGTGGGGAAGTGCCAATAACGATTGATGCGCAAGGGCGGTGGTTTTATGCTGGCAGTGAAATAAAACGCGAGGCAATGGTTAAACTTTTTGCCTCCGTGCTTTGCAAAGAAGCTGACAGCTACTTTTTAAAAACGCCTGTTGAGAAAATGGCTATCGCAGTCGATGATGTCCCGTTTATTATTGTTGATTGGCGTTTTGAAGAGACTGAACAAGGTCGTGCGCTTTGCTGTGTTGATAAATTACAGCGCAACTGGCTAGTCTCTGAAAAACAGCCATTAGAGCTACGTGAATTTGCTGGGGTGAGTATACCTTACTTACAATTGGCCCATGGATTGGCTGCAAGGGTATCGAGAAAGGTTTATTATCAGTGGGCGGAAATAGCCTGCTCAGACGAGCAGGGCTATTATATCGAATCGTTAGCCAAGCGTTATTACTTGGCTTAAGAGGTTACGCTTCAGGTGTTTCGTCAGACTCAGGCGCGTGTACTTCAATTGGTCCTAAAAACCACTCATCTAGCTTTTTAGCAACTTCAGGTAAGCCTGTGCCTTTTAATGAAGAGAAGGCATGGACTGTAATATCACCCTCTAAGCTACTTAACTCACGGCGAACGTGCAAAACTTGTGCTTTACGCGCACCTTGTTTGAGTTTGTCGCACTTGGTTAATAGTGCCAGCACTGGAATTTCGCTGCCCACAGCCCAGTCAATTAAGTCACGGTCTAAATCTTTTAACGGATGGCGAATATCCATCAAAACAACGATACCTTTTAAGCTTTGACGCTTTTGTAAGTATTCACCTAGCGACTTTTGCCATTTCTTCTTCATTTCGATAGGAACTTTAGCGAAACCATAGCCTGGTAAATCGATAAGGCGTTTATCGGCATCAAGTTCAAACGTATTGATCAACTGAGTACGACCTGGTGTTTTAGATGTACGTGCTAATTTTTGATCTGTTAAGGTATTAAGGGCACTGGATTTACCCGCATTCGAACGACCAGCAAACGCGACTTCAATCCCCGTATCAGCAGGTAAGCGTGAGATATCAGGTGCGCTGGTAACAAAGGACGCAGTATTATATTTGATACGAGATTTGAGCACAGGCTCTCCTAGTCTTTTAAAAATAATGGTAGTCAGTGGCCTAAATCCACTTAAGGCACGTATTTTATACTATTAAAGCAGCATTCAAAAGCGTATTTAGGGGTGCTAAGCTGGCTTTGAATGAGGAAAATTTCTAGGTAGAAACTTAATCTAAGTCAAATCCCTATAAATTATGAGCTTAATGTGGGCAGAAAACGTGCCAGAGAATTTATTATCGTGTAGAATATAGAAATCACAACATCCATATTGTAGATGATACAGGGTCGGAAACAGAGAATTCACCATGAAAAAAATAGCACTATCTTTAACTATATTGCTTGGTACGTTGTCAGCAAGCAACGCAACAGCATTTGATGGCGATGTAAACGCAGGTAAAGAGAAATCGGCAACGTGTGCGGCTTGTCACGGCCCAGACGGTAATGCACCGGTTACTATCTACCCTAAAATTGCAGGCCAACACGCAGATTATATCTATAAACAATTACAAGAGTTTAAATTAGGTATGACATCTGGCGGCAAAGAAGGTCGTATGGATCCAGTAATGAGTGGCATGGCAATGCCGCTTAGCGATCAAGACATGAAAGACCTAGCAGCTTACTTCTCTTCTTTAAATATGTCTGAAGGTACAACACCTAAAGATGTAGTTGAAGTGGGTCAACAGCTTTTCAAAGCAGGCGATGCTGAGCGTGGTATCCCTTCATGTGCAGCATGTCACGGTCCTCGTGGTAATGGTACATCACTTGCGAAGTTCCCGAAAATTTCGTTTCAGCATCCTGAATACATTAAGTCGCAACTTGAAAAGTTCCGTGATGGTACGCGCAATAACGACCTAAATGGCATGATGCAAGACATTGCTAAAAAACTAACAGATGAAGACATCGAAGTACTTTCAAAATACCTAGGTGGCTTACACTAAAGTCTGATTGCGAGCTATATTGTTTCGCACTAAAATTTATTTAGTTTGATAAAAGCAGCGTAAGCTGCTTTTTTTATCTACATCCTGTGTCGAAATATCCTACTCTTGTGTGAGACATTGACCATACCTTGGTGTGAGCTAAGTCTTATTTTTATTTTATCTTTAAATGTAACTTATTGTTATTGAATGAAATGAGCTTGTTTCAATATCTTCAATGTAAGAAAAGTTATATAAATTAGTTGTAACAAAATTATTAATAAGTAAATTAACCACTGTCGCTGAAACAATAGAACAACATGGACAATGTTAATAAGGAAAGTAACTGCGGCGAATCTTTAGGGGTAGACACTGGTTAGGTGTCCTAAAGGAAATAACAAAAAAGTGTCAGGATTGACCGAAAATAATAAAAGCTCATGGAAGTCTAATAATAAAAACAAAATGGAATGCTACACGGAAGGTAAAAATAATAACAAAATGGAAAACAATAATAATAAAAATAATAAAGACTAAAAAAGTCGAAGGGAGAAGTGTCCAGATAATTGGCGCTCAGATTAGTAGGCGGTAGAGATGTTTTCTCTACCGCCTTTTTATTTGTCCTGTTACAATAGCCCCCGTTTATACGATAAGTATAAAAAGTGCGCAGGTCATCGTGTTGACCAACGTCATCCGCACACACCAAATTCTTCTGGTTATGCCAGCATTACAATGCCTAGAGGCGTTGTGCACAACCTCTTAAGTGAGACGATCAAGATATGAGTAGAAAGAAAAAGTCGCGTAAGATTCCATCAAATGGTCCAGTACGTCTAAGTAAAGAAAAGCTTAGAGAAATGCGCGCACTAAAAGAGCAGCGAGTAAAGAAAACAAAAGGGGCAAAAGCCGGTACTCGCAATGCACCTGATGCTTTAAAAGATGATAAAGCGACAACAAACAGTCAGCCTAAAGATAAGCGAACGGGCAGTAAAAAGCCTGTTTCATTGGTAGCACCAAAAGCTGAACCAAAAGTTGAAATGAAACGTAACTTAAAACCAATGGTTGAGCTTAAGAAAGTGGCTGAGCCTGAGTTAACGCCAGAGCAAGAGTTAGAAGCACTTGAAAGTGACGAGCGCCTGCTTAAGCTTGTTGAGCGTCATGAACGTGGCGAGTTACTAACAGGCAAAGATGCTAAATACTTTAATAGCCGTATTGCGCGTCACCAAGCGCTCTGTAAGCTTTTAGGTATCGAAGATGAAGATGATTACGAAGACGACTTTGAAGATGACTTTGATGCTGAAGGCGAGTCTGACTTTGATAAGTACTTATCAGACGATTTAGCGAATGAGTGGTTTGATGAAGACGATGAGGATGAGCGATGAGCACGAGCTTGATTATTGCCATTGTTATAGGAGCGGCAATTATCGCAGGACTTGCATTTTATGCAGGGCAATTATTGTATAAGTTAAATGTACAAAATAAGTCGATCGCAAAAAAACAAGCTGAGCATGAGCAGCAGCTTGCTGCATCAAAAATGAAGCGTAACGCAAAATTGGCTGACAGCATTCACTTGATAGCGCGTGCTATGAATGAAGAGCAATGCGAATTTTCAGAAGGCTGCTTACGTATCTGGGTATTGATGTCTCAATATAGCTTTGCTGAAGAGTTCGAGCTGAGTGAGCGCTACCCAGGCATTTTTAAAATGTACGAAGTGGTCAAAGACATGCCAACTCACGATGCCCGTAAAAAATACTCTAAAAAAGAGGTTTTCAAAATGGATACAACACGTTGGCGTGCAGAAGAGCAACATAGCGACGAGATAAAAGCGGATTGCGCACGTTTAATTGAAGAGTTTAAAGCCGCACCTGGCAGTGAAAACGTCGTATTCAATTAAGCGGGTTGGTAAAGCTGTTATAAAAAAGCAGAGCAATTTTATTGCTCTGCTTTTTAGTTTGGGCGTGAAAATATCAAATAACCCGTGAAAAACGTGTTTGTTTGATTTGTTGTTGTAAGTGCGCGTCAAAGCACATACAAATAATACGAATAAATAAGTTACCGCGGGCTGTAACAGTGATCTTGTCTTCGCTAACTGACACTAAACCATCAGCACGTAATGGCTCGAGAGCGAGTAGAGCTTCACGGAAATAATGTGTAAAGTTAATTTTAAACTGTTGCTCGATTGTTGGAATATCAAGCTCAAACTGACAAATCAGTTGTTTGATCACCGCTGCACGTAAGGTATCGTCATCACTGAGTAAAACACCTTTACATACCGCGCTGCCAAAACCTTCTTGCACAGCTTTATAATAGTGCTTAAGCTCTTTTTCATTTTGTAAAATGGCATTGCCAATTTGCGAAATTGACGACACACCTAAGCCTAATAAATCACATTGACCATGCGTGGTGTAACCTTGGAAATTGCGGTGCAATTGACCTTTGTTTTGTGCAATGGCGAGCTCATTATCTTTACGGGCAAAGTGATCCATACCGATAAACTGATAGCCCGCAGCTAACATCTGCTCAAGCGTATTTTTAAACATTGTGAGCTTGTCGCTAGCAGACGGTAAGTCTGCATCTTTAATTTTACGCTGCGCTGCGAATCTATCAGGTAAATGAGCGTAATTAAAAACCGACACGCGATCTGGGTTTAATTCAATTAACTGCGAAATCGTCTCTTTAAAGCTCTCTGGTGTTTGTAATGGCAAACCGTAAATCATATCAGCATTAATTGATTTGAAGCCAAGCTCACGAGCCTCACTGATTAAACCTTTTACTGACTGCACGCTTTGTGGGCGATTAACTGCCAGCTGTACAGCATCATTGAAGTCTTGAATACCAAACGAGACACGATTGAAGCCAAGCTTGCGCAGGTGTACTAGCATGCCATCAGCTAAAGAGCGAGGATCAATTTCAATACCGCGCTCGGCATCATCAGCAAAATTAAAGTGCTGCTCAACCAATGCCATTAAACGGCTCATTTGCTCTGCCGATAGAAAGGTTGGCGTACCACCCCCTAAATGCAGTTGCTCAACGCTATAATCAGCAAATAGTGTTGCTTGCTCAGCAATCTCAAGCGCCAAGTTATCTAGGTATAAATCGGCTTTCGATTGATGACGAGTGATCACTTTATTACAACCGCAGTAATAACAAAGCTGACTGCAAAAAGGGATATGAATATACAAAGATAAAGAGCGGCTCTTTGAGGCCGCAATCGCATTGATCATATCTTGTTGTTTATAACCATCAGCTAAAGACAATGCGGTGGGGTAAGAGGTATATCGAGGCCCAGAAATATTGTACTTGTTGATCAGAGATTCATCCCAGCTTGGTAAATTTATCACAGTCAGCACTCCGCAATTAATAGAGTGGCTATTTTAACGAGTTTACTCATTCTGCTATTTGATCTAGGACAATATCAACGTCTACAAACTAGCCAACATAGCAGAGGTAATTGAAAAATAGATAAGTTTACTATTTGAGCAGTTAGAGTATTGATTGTTAAAATAAAGAGTTTTGCTAGTGACAAGGCTAAAAAAAGTTTTTATACTGCAACCCGCTTTAGAGACTTATGTCTATAAACGCATCTAAAAAATTAGCTTTCGCTAATAGCATGGCCCCTTAGCTCAGTTGGTTAGAGCACACGACTCATAATCGTTAGGTCCCCAGTTCAAGTCTGGGAGGGGCCACCATTTTTAAAAGCTTCTCAAGTAAACACCCACTAACAAAATTATTAAGTTATTTCCACGGACGTGCTACGGATCAGTTTTAGGACAATATAAATCGCTAATCACTGTGCGCGTATTTGTCTCAAAACTAATTCACTTGTAATTTATTGCTATAGTTGGGAACAGATAGGTTTGATGAAAGGTTTTGCTAGGTTCTGGTGGGGTTAAATCTTTAGGACTTGATTGCCCTCAGTGACAGCCGAAAATATTAAAATTTGAAGCTAGGGTAATTTAGGTTTTCTTTTTTGTGAGTCAGAAAACTATTTCTATTTTTGTCTACTTTAGATAATACCTAATAAAGAGTAGTAACTTTCTCATTTCTCATTGTCTCTCCATACCTGAAACTGATTTATGATATTAGACGAATCTATGGCTTCGAGTTCATTAAGGTAAGCTTTGACTTCATCAAGTGTCAGTTTTTTAAACTTACATCTATTGAAGTAAGCCTGAAGCTTTTGGTCATGCTTTTTTATTTTTCTGTGCTTTGAAGTGGCAACCCATAGAAATATGTGGAAAAAAGCATCTAAATGTTTACCTTCAACTCTTAATATATTAGCTCTAGCTTCACCAACAGAGTTGCAAAGACAGATTGTATTTATTGCAGAAAACCCCATTACTTCAGCATGTTTAGCGTATTCCTCTGATTCCATGCTGAAATAATTCCAAGCATCATTATTTCTCCCTTCTTTGAAGGCCACTCTCCCTAAATCGCGGTATTTTATCGCATCTTGTATATGCCTACCGTCATAATCAATACCATGGACATCATTTTTAGAGGAATCTTTTATGATTGGGCTTTTTGCTTTAGTTTGAATAGGGTTCTGTAGTGGTTGTTTATGGCTAATAGGTTGTTTATTTGTTTTCTCTATAGTTGCTTCGCTCTTCTTATTCATAATTAGAACTATTGCTATTACTAGGGCTATAACTACGAATATTTCAAGCATTACTTTACCTTTTTACATTAACTTTTTAGCTTTTTTATAGCCCACTTTTGTTTGTATCATTTTCTATTCTGAAAAATGAAGCGTATTGGCCTCAGGCTCTTCCTTTCGAGTGATCAAACCAGATGAAACAGGCTTTATTGTGGATATAGCAAACTTTGTTAGCTTACATACAGTATCAATTCGTGCTTCTGGGGTTAATTCATTTAATAAGCTAGGTAAGTTTTCAAATTCAGCCGCTAGAACATTAACCAACACTGATCTTCCCCTGAACAACTAGACATCTTTTATTTTGAAATTGAAGTAAGATTAGGTCTTTATTATGAAACATAACAGACACCCACAGCGAGTGTCATGTTTAATGTGGAATACACCTTACCTTTGCGGCTTTGGCAACCTCATCAGGTTGGGCTGAAAGTACTTTTACACATTCTTGCGGCTGGTTTTTGTATGAAAATAATACCGTCTTTTACAAAGTGTATTCCGTCAAACTTCTTATCCCTCGCTTCTAAGGCTTTAAAACATTCTTTAACAAGAAACTCTTGATCACGATCTTTATAATCGGATATGAGATCATAAAATGAGATGTCTGTAACGTGAAGTAAGTAGTTTGGATTTATATCGAAGCGACCACTTACACTCCCGTTCCCTAATTTAGATGCCAAATCTAAAGCTTTTTTAGTATCCAGCACTGTAAATACTCCAAGAAGTTCCATTAGCTCAATAGGGTTTTGGAAATTCCCTGCTGTGTATATTGTCCAACTTACGCTGTTGAAACAAATGTCATTGATGTGCTGAGCATTGTCTTCAGCATTAACTGGTAAGTATTTCAGAATTTGCTCACTTAGAGGCATATAAACATTCCTTATTTATATTAAAACACTATATTAACACAAAAATAATTTTAGGAATTGAAATGCACCATCAATTGCATCTCTAGCCTGAGTGATATTTGCACAGACATAAATTAGAGTGTGCTTAAGTGAAGTGTGGTAGAGTGATTTTGATACGACACTTATGTCTGCACCACTTTGTCTATGTAATGTTGCAAAAGTACGTCTTGAGCCATAGGTCTTTGGTCTAAGATTAGGATTTGAATGATGCAGTCCAGCTAATGTAATAGCTTCCCTCCAAACTCTATCTCACTCCAGTGATATCCATGTTTTGATTTAATCCTAGAAGGAAATACAAAACGACCTACTCCACACTTTATTTGTCTTTTACTTAAAATGTCTACTACTAAATTTTGAAGCAGTATTTCATAGTTCTGGCGGGTTTTCGTCAGTGTTGCGGGAATCATCTTGGCCGCGATAATAAATTTACATCATTCCAGCACATCGATTTCACCTTAGACAGCCGTGCACCTGTATAAGGCAATACCTAAATTATTATCTGCTGCAGATCCAACTTCAGATTTATTTAAAGTAGCTTTTATGTCCGAAGCGTCAGCTGATGCTGCTGGCGAGACTTTAGAATTAAAAACTGGTATACCTGCATTTAAAACAGCAGCTGTTTTGAATGCATTAAGTGCAGGTATTCAAATTAAAACCATGTGGGATATACAGGCGATTGAAAGTAGCTTTGCGCAAAGCCCCATGCAGTTTGAAAAGTTATTCGCTGATTGGAGAAGCTGGAATATCGCAGAGCGTTATCAGGTGGCACAATGAAAAAATTTTTAGTTTTATTATTACCAAGTACATGCTTTGCACAGTTTTCAGATTTATCTTTGTGTGAGGATAAGCAAACTATGTTAGGTATGGACTTTTATGATAAGTGCGTAGGTGTGGCAGACGCCTCTGTACATAAATTAAAGTCTGATATAACAGCGAAGCAACTTTATGATTACATCACAATGGGCATCAAAGATGTGAACGCTTTAGAAAAATACCTTTCTGATGACTTGATTGGTATAGTGCACGCATTAATATCGATTGACCCAAACCCGCTTTATTACACGACTGTTGGTAATAATATTTTAGTGAACACAAGAGAAGGGCTAAATATTTTTGAAAAGCATGATGGCTATTGGCTGCAAAAGTTAGTATCAAACAGACCTCGTGAGGAATATGATTCATCCGAAAACTAATTCAATATTGAATAATCATTTAAGTAAACCTCACTTATACAGCCTAAGGGTTAATGCAGATTAAAAATTATTCGCCGCTTAAAAAGCCGGTATAAACACCGGCTTAAAACATATTTAAAGTGCTAATACTGGCTGATTACTTATAACCATTAGGGTTATTGCTTTGCCAACGCCACGTATCTTGCATCATTTCATCAATACCTCGCTCAGCTTGCCAACCTAGTTCATTGAATGCCTTTTCAGTTGCAGCGTAACAGGCGGCTATATCGCCAGAGCGACGTGGTGATATTTGGTAAGGTACGGCTTGACCACTGGCTTTCTCGAAGGCGTTGACCATCTCTAGTACTGAATAGCCGTTTCCTGTGCCAAGGTTATAAATATGGGCGCCTGTATTATCGGCAATGCGTTCTAATGCTTTTAAGTGGCCTAACGCCAAATCAACCACATGGATATAATCACGAACACCGGTACCATCTTTTGTATTGTAGTCATCGCCAAATACGCTGAGTTTTTCGAGCCTTCCTACAGCAACTTGTGAAATATACGGCAGTAAATTATTTGGAATATCATTAGGATCTTCACCAATGAGGCCTGATTTGTGCGCCCCTACAGGATTGAAGTAGCGTAGTAATGCTAGCGCAAAACGGTCATCTGATTTAACGATGTCTTGCAGTATCATTTCAACCATAAGCTTAGATGTGCCATATGGGTTGGTTGTGCCACCCACAGGAAAATCTTCACGAATAGGTAAGCTCGCAGGGTTGCCATAAACGGTTGCAGATGAACTAAAAACTAATTTGAATACACCTGCATCACGCATGGCATCCACTAATGTAAGGGTACCTTGCACATTGTTTTGATAGTACTCAATAGGTTTAGCAACAGATTCGCCTACAGATTTTAAACCAGCAAAGTGGATCACGCTATCAATGTTATGATGCTTGAAAATCTCATCAAGGCATTCTCTATCTTGTACATCTCCTTGATAAAAAGTAATTTCTTTTTCAGTGATTTGCTTAACGCGTTTAAGCGATTCGTTGGATGAGTTACTTAAGTTATCAAGTACAATAACTTCACTACCTTGTTGAAGTAGCTCTAACACTGTATGAGAGCCGATATATCCAGCTCCGCCGGTGACTAAAATGGTCATAAAAGCTCTAAGATTAATATGTGGTTGAATAGCCTCTATTTCATCATACTTTGTAGCAAAATTATATTCTAAATTTACAATAGTAAGGAGAGCCTATTGTCTTGCTTTGGGTTACATTTTATACCATATTGGTTACAAGTGAACGATGTGGTTAAGCTATAGTTAAAGGTGAATGTTTAGTTTATATAACCGTATTTCGATGGAGAGAAAGATGAATACATTAAAGAAAATAACTCTCGCTATGATATTTGTATTGCCAGCCTTCACCTATGCGGGAGAGGCAAAGGTAAAATGGCACGACTTTGATGATTATCGGGATGTACGTCCAGGGAATAACTCAACTAAAGGATCATTTCATAAAAGCGTAGCGAACAACCTTGAAAAACACTTTAGCAAGCTTGCTGAAAAACTACCAGAAGGGTATACGCTTAATGTTGAGGTGACGGATCTTGATCTTGCTGGTGATGTTCGTTTTGGTTCGATGAACGAACTGCGCATTATTAAGCCAATTTATTTTCCTAGAATCGATTTAAATTATTCAGTGACAGACAAAAGTGGCAAGGTATTAAGCGAGGCCAGCGATGTAAAACTCAAGGACATGGGCTTTATGGATCGTATGAAAATGGGCCGTGATGAAGCCTATTATTACGATAAACGTTTGATCACTGATTGGTTTGAAGATGAGCTATTACCATCATTAAACCTTGGCGAGTAATTACTAAAAGCAGTAAGCCGTCAGTTTTAAGCAGAACTGTGTTGTTTGTGGGTTCTGTTTTAATTTGTAAGCTAGACGTTGAATGTTAGGCACGCCAAGCAAGCTTGACGTCTACGTTTGATGTAGGCGTGAAATTTATTTCGCGCGATCGCCTCTATTTACAACAAATGAAATAGAGGCTTCTACGTTACTTAAACGTCGCTAACAGTTGTAATAACTGTTGAAGCTTAAAAACTGTTTTTTTCAGTTTTTCTTCGTCCATCCCGTCGTTGCTTAAGCTTTCTACATCAGCAGCAACATCGAGAACATAAGGTTTAAAGCGTTTGGCTTCAAAATCAAAGCCTACATCTTGTGCAAATAAGGCTTTAAACTTACCATGGCCTTGCTGCTGTAAATCATCTAATTTTTTATCAGCATCAAGTGCCTGACGATAAACGATTTTTAGGTTAGCATTGAGTTGTTCAATAATTGAATCCATTTTTTTCCTAAAGCTTTAGACTGCAATGCCGATATAGTACGTGGATTGTTATAAAAAGTCAGGTAGTGAACTATGAATATATCAGGATCAAATTTACCGGCAATGAGTGGCGGTGGTGAAAGTGCGGAGCTTTATAGTGCTGCTCTTGCAAAAAAACAGCAAAAAGCTGAAGGCGCTGCTGCACTTGCTCTTATTGAAGGTGCTGCAGTAAATTCGAGCGCCGCACAAACACCTGCAAAGTCTGTAACCGCAACGTTGGGTAATAACATAAACGTATATGTGTAACTAAACTAGATTGAGGTCGATAGGAGTTTTACTTTTTTCTCCACCGATCTCTCTAACTAGTTTGGGTACTAAAAAACCAGGTAATGCTGCTAGCATATCTGACATTATTTGTTTTGCTAGTTGCTCAGGTATATCAAAATGACTCGCCCCTTCCACTTTATCAAGTAGGTGCAAGTAATAGGGCAGTATGTCAGCATCGAATAGAGCCTCACTGAGGGCTATTTGCGCCCTTGCTGTATCATTCACATCTTTTAATAACACCGCTTGATTTAACAAAGTGACCCCCACTACTTTTAGCTTTTGCATAGCAGCTTTAAAGTCATCATCAATTTCGTTTGCATGATTAATATGGTTGATAAACACCACTTTTAAAGGTGATGCTGCAAAACGGGCACACAGCTCATCGGTAATTCTTGCTGGGATCACCACAGGCAAGCGGCTATGAATACGTAGGCGTTTAATTTGTGGAAGCTGTTCTAACTCATCCATAAACCAACTAACAGCATCGTCTTTGGCCATTAATGGGTCGCCACCACTTAAAATAACTTCGTTGATGTTGGTATCTGCTTTTATATAGGCGAGGGCTTCAATTAAACTACGCTTATTCAATTGATTTTCTTGATACGGAAAGTGGCGCCTAAAACAATAACGACAATTGACCGCACAGCCTGTTTTAAACATGACCAAAACACGAGAGCGATACTTGTGTAATAAACCAGGTTGGTCGTTATCTTGCTCTTTTAATGGATCTTTGTCGTATCCTGTTTGTGCTAAAAACTCTTGGTGCCTTGGCATCACTTGCAGCAAAAGTGGGTCTTTGATGTCGCCATAACGCATTTTTTTGATAAAAGGCAGCGGCACGCGGACAGGAAAAAGACTGCGTGCTTTAAGGTCTTTTTCGTCTACTTTGCTTGATAATCCTAGCATTTTTAGCAAGCGTTCAGGGCAAGTGACAACATTTGCCAATTCTTTTTGCCAGTTTTTATGCAAATTTACTTCATTTCTTTGTATCATTGACACGTAGATTACTCGAAATTATTTAGACAGAGGAAACGATGGCGAATTATAGCACCAATGAGTTCAAGGGCGGCCTAAAAATTATGTTAGACGGTGAACCTTGCAGCATCTTAGAAAATGAAATGGTAAAACCAGGTAAAGGCCAAGCGTTTAACCGTGTTCGTATTCGTAAACTTATTACAGGTAAAGTACTAGAAAAAACATTCAAGTCAGGTGAAACAGTTGAAGGTGCAGACGTAATGGATACAGACTTAGCGTATCTATACACTGACGGTGAGTTCTGGCACTTTATGAACAACGAAACATTTGAGCAAATCGCTGCTGATGAAAAAGCGCTTGGCGACAATGCAAAATGGTTAGTTGAAAATGACGTTTGTACAATCACACTTTGGAACGGTAGCCCAATCGCTGTGACGCCACCAAACTTTGTTGAATTAGAAATCACTGAAACAGATCCAGGTCTAAAAGGTGATACAGCGGGTACTGGCGGTAAACCAGCAACATTAAGCACAGGTGCTGTTGTTCGTGTTCCTCTATTCGTACAAATCGGCGAAGTGATCAAAGTTGATACACGTAGCGGTGAATACGTGAGCCGTGTTAAGTAATAGGCTTAATTAAGCAATTTGTTATAAAATCCCAGCTTATGCTGGGATTTTTTTTGGGAAACACTATGTCTAATGTCCTTTGGCAACCAAGCGCCGATATCGAAACTTTACGCGAGCGTGCCGTCATCATCCGCCGTATTCGCGAGTTCTTTTATGCACGGGATGTAATGGAGGTTGAAACGCCAAGTCTTAGTGCTGCCAGCGTAACCGATGTACATTTAGCCACATTTAGCACAGAGTTTGTTGGTCCTGGTCATGCTGGTGGCTTGCTATTGTATTTACAAACGTCGCCTGAGTTTGCTATGAAGCGTTTACTTGCTGCGGGCTCTGGGGCTATTTTCCAGCTTTGTAAAGCATTTCGTAATGAAGAGGCGGGTAGCCATCATAACCCTGAATTTACAATGCTTGAGTGGTATCGCCCAGGTTTTGATGAATTTGCGCTTATGGATGAAATGGATGAGCTTATGCAATTAGTGCTCGGCGTAAAACCCGCAGAGCGGCTAACTTATCAGCAAGCCTTTATTAATGCATTAGCTGTAGACCCTTTAACGGCTGATATTAGCACATTGCAGCAACTAGCAACGGAGCAAGGCTTTGCCGATATTGCTGCGCATGAAACACATCGCGATACTTTGTTGCAGCTATTATTTTGTATGAAGGTAGAGCCAACGATTGGCCAAGAAAAGCCTTGTTTTGTTTATCATTTTCCTGCATCGCAAGCCGCTCTTGCCCAAATTTGCCAGCATGATGAGCGGGTAGCAGGGCGCTTTGAGTTATATTTTAAAAATATGGAACTGGCAAACGGCTTTAATGAACTAACGGATGCTAAAGAGCAGGCTGCTCGCTTTAAAGAAGATAATCAATACCGTGAAGCGAATGGCTTAAAACAAGTGCCAATGGATGAGCGTTTAATAGCTGCACTTGAAAATGGGTTACCGCAATGTGCTGGTGTGGCACTGGGAATTGATCGACTCATTATGCTGGCAACCAATAAGCAAAAGATTAAAGACGTGATTGCCTTTGATGTTGAAAGGGCTTAATTGTAGGAGCGGGTTTACCCCGCGATTTTCGTTGATTTTAAAAGCGCGACATAAAGTCGCGCCTACGGTTTATAGCTCGTAAATAAATGTCACACCGGCAACCATAGGTTCGCCAAGTTGTGTGTATGTGTGAGTCGCGTAACCGTCTAATGGGTCGTTACCAAACTCAAAGCCACGGGTTGGTACGTCTTCATCAAATAAGTTACGTGCCCATGCATTAATGCTCCAATTATCACTTTCATAACCAAATGAAGCATTTACTAAGTTAGTGCTTGGTGCTTGTGAGTTGTGGCTATCAGAGAAGTAGTAATCGTCTTTGCCCTCAACACCAATTGATGCGTAAAGTGCTGGCGTAAAGTTATAGCGCGCAGTGAATGCATATTGGTATTTAGGTGCTTGTGCTTGGTCACGACCATCTTGATCTAGGCCTGATTGCGCAACAAAGTCATTAATTTCTGTATGTAGATAACCTGCACTACCCGTTAGTAGTAAGTTGTCAGTAGCTTGGAAGCTGCCTTCAATTTCTAAACCGTAGTTTTCGCCAGAGCTTGCGTTATCGATATAACCTGTGAACTTTTGACCTTCAACTTGCCACGATTTTAGCTGCATATCTTCGCGATACATGTAAAAAGCGGCTAAGCGTAATACAAATCTATCGTCAAGTGAGCTGCCTTTCACACCAAACTCACCGCTCCATAAATATTCAGGGGCAAATGATGTGTGGTTCGCAAAGAAATCAGCATCTAGATTTAAGCCTTCATCTTTTGCTTTTGCCAGTGCTTCAGAGTTAATACCGCCTGCTTTGTAGCCACGAGTAATACTGGTGTAGATCATGGTGCGATCAATCACTTGGTATTCAAGAGCAAGTTTACCACCCACCATGACATCATCGGTTTCTTCAATAAAGCCATTGTTATCAATGTAGTCGCCTTGATATTGCTCAATGCGCAGACCCGTAATTAAGGTTGTTTTTGGCCCTATAGGGGTTGCTACTTGACCATATGCAGCGATGTTGCTGGTTTCATAATTTGAGGTAAAAGGTTGTGTCAGCCATGTGTATTGGCGTTCCAAGTCAACTTCACGACCTTGATAATAAATGCCCGCTACCCATTCGCCAGACTTACCATTAAATTGCAGTTCGGCCGCTTGATCTTTGCGATCGCGCAGGTAAGTATCTGTTGAGCTATAGCCCCACTCATGTAAACCAGCGGCGCATAGTTCTGGCTGAGCTTCATCATTACACACCCAATCTTCGTCAAAACTGTAAAGTAGCTCACTGTCGATACCTGACACATTAAGGCTTACATCAAATAAATCGAAGCCGGTGTATGTATTGGCAAGGCCAACTGCAATGCTTTCTTGGTTATCTTCGCCTGGCTCATCAGCAACACTGTAACGGCTATTATCGAGTGTAAATGCATCGTAGCCATTATTAATATCAATATAGTGAACACTCAGCTCTGTGCGTAAGTTATTTGTTAGCTGGCTGTGTAATTTAAAGCGAGAAACGAGCTCGTCTTGTTGCTGGGTATCTTTGTTTAAATAACGGTTTTCAACGTAACCATCAGACTCACGTTGATAAATGCTAGCGCGCACTGCGGTGTCATCGGTAATACCCGTGCTGGCAGCAATACCTGCCTCATAGCTATTGTAATTACCTGCGCCAAGCTGCACTTTTACACTTGGATCAAGGGTTGGTGCAGCTGATTCCATTTGAATCATACCGGCAAGTGCATCAGCGCCAAAGCGTGTGCCTTGTGGTCCACGGTAAATTTCAACTTGGTCAACATCAAATAATAATGAACTACCACCAAGGCCAGAGTAGTTAATACCGTCGATCACCAAACCTACAGATGGGTTAATTGGGTCAACAAACTGTGAGCGCAAACCAACACCACGAATTTGCACATAACGACCTCGTGATGCGCCAGACGTAAAGTTTACATTCGCGGCACTTGCTAGCATCTCATCTAAAAACTTAGCGCCTCGCTGATTGATCTCATGATCAGAAAATAAGCTGGCGCTGGCGCTAAGTGTTTGAATACTTTCTTTTTGGAAATCACCAGTGACTAAAATTTTTTCTAGCTCACCGTCTTCAGCATAAGCGATTGTTGATGCTGCAAATAATGGCAAAATAGCAGCAGATAATAATGATAAACGTCGTTTCATGCGGTTCTTAACTCCATTTTAGGGACTGCTATTCTAGCAAGCCTGCTGGCCAAATGGCTATTGCTACCCAAACAAAGTGAATCTTTAGGTTGTTTAGGTATTTATGATATAAACGCAGGCAATTATACGTAAATTGATTAGGAATACGACTATGACCTTTAAAGTTGACTTTAAAGTGCGAGATTATGAGTGCGATTTACAAGGCATTGTTAACAACAGTGTGTATTTTAATTATCTTGAGCACGCACGTCATGAGTTTTTACATGCCAAAGATATCGATTTTGCAAAATTAGCCAAAGAAAAAGTGAATCTTGTGGTGCTTCGCAGTGAAATGGATTACAAAGCCTCTTTAGTACCAGGCGATGAATTTTATGTTGTGGTAGAACCTGAGCGAGTTAGCCGAATAAAATTTGCTTTTAGACAAACTATTTATCGTAAATGTGATGATAAAGTGATGCTGCAAGCATTTGTGATTGGCACGTCAGTTAATGAAAAAGGTCGTCCTTTTTTACCAGAAGAAATCGATAAGTTATTCAAATAACCCTTGTTGTTCTATAAAGAGCTAGCTTAGAACATTTTTTTACAGATAAAACATGTTTTTTTAACGATCAAACGCGTTAAATATTGTTATCATTACTAAATTGAAAATAAAGTCGAAAAATATATGAAGCTAGTCGCCTTGCCAATTCTTTTTGTATTATTTTGTGTGGGATGCTCATCAACTGGGAGCGTGTCAAGCGAGCACTTAAAATACACACAATGGCAGCTATCAAAAATAAATGGTTTATCTATCCCTGTGTCACAAAGTGCATCAATGCGTTTTATTGAAGCCATGCAAATTAATGGCTTTGCGGGTTGTAATAAATTTTTTGGTGAAGGGCAGCTCGTCGAAGACACATTGAAAGTAAATAAGCTAGGTATGACTCGTAAGTCATGCGGTGAAAAAGTGGATGAGCTAGAACAGAAATTATTGATGACTTTAAAGCAAGGCGCAGCAATTTCATTGAATGATGAACAGTTGGTGTTACAAGGCGAGCATCACTTCACTTTTATCGTTAAAAACTAAAACGCTTAGCTTGCAGCTATTTTTTAACTCACGTACACTCATTGTGTTTTTATAAAACAACGAATTTAAACTTGTCGGAGTGCCTTTAATAAGGCTGAGATCGCGAAAGCGGGATCCGTGAACCTGATCAGGCTAACACCTGCGTAGGGAACAAGCTGCCTCGTTAGGCGCTTGTGCGCCAAATATAGGGGCATAAGCGGCATAGGCTGCAACAGTAAGTGTTTATCTTACTAACGATCCAATGGCGTTTGCCACTCTCTATTGCGCTTGCAATATCTGACAAGACAACCCTTAAAGCAATGAGGTAAGTCATGTCAAACACAACAACTAAACCGTCTCGCCGCGAAACTCGTGCGGCTGCATCTGATTATATTTACAACCTAACCGGTCAACCTTTTCCTAACTCACATAAAGTCTATGTTGAAGGCACACAAGATAACGTACGTGTGGGAATGCGCGAAATCACTTTAAGTGATACCTTTGTTGGTGGTACTGAAGAGAACCCCGTATTTGAGCCCAATGCACCAATTCGTGTTTACGATACATCAGGCCCTTACACTGACCCTGATTTTCAACTTGATGTACGTAAAGGTCTTGAAAAATATCGTGAAAAGTGGATTGAAAGCCGCGGCGACACTGAAATTCTTGATTCTGTTACGTCGCAATTTTCGCAGCAGCGTATGGCAGATGAAGGGTTAGATCATATCCGCTTTGAACATCTACCAAAGATCCGCCGTGCAAAAGCGGGTAAAAACGTGACCCAAATGCATTATGCGCGACAAGGTATTGTAACGCCTGAAATGGAATATGTGGCGATCCGCGAAAACATGGGGCGCGCTAAAATTCGTGAAGAGTTACTCGCTGCCCAGCACAAAGGCGAATCGTTTGGCGCCAGTATTCCTGATTTTATTACCCCTGAATTTGTGCGTGATGAAATTGCCCGTGGCCGCGCCGTGCTGCCTAACAACATCAATCACCCAGAAACTGAGCCGATGATTATTGGCCGAAACTTCTTAGTTAAAGTGAATGCGAATATTGGTAACTCGTCGGTGACTTCATCAATCGAAGAAGAAGTAGAAAAAATGGTGTGGTCGACTCGTTGGGGTGCCGACACAGTAATGGACTTATCAACGGGTCGTTATATTCACGAAACTCGTGAATGGGTAGTACGTAACTCGCCAGTGCCAATTGGTACCGTGCCGATTTATCAAGCCCTTGAAAAAGTAAACGGTGTTGCTGAAGACCTAACGTGGGAGATTTTCCGCGATACCTTGATTGAACAAGCAGAACAGGGTGTTGATTACTTTACCATTCACGCAGGAGTGTTGCTGCGTTACGTGCCGATGACGGCAAAGCGTGTGACTGGTATTGTTTCGCGTGGTGGTTCAATCATGGCGAAATGGTGTTTAGCGCATCATAAAGAAAACTTTTTATATACTCACTTTGAAGATATTTGTGAAATTTTAAAACAGTATGATGTGTGTTTCTCATTAGGGGATGGCTTGCGCCCAGGCTCTATTGCAGATGCCAATGACGAAGCCCAATTCAGTGAATTACGTACTTTAGGTGAGCTGACAAAACTGGCTTGGAAACATGATGTACAAGTGTTTATCGAAGGCCCAGGCCATGTGCCAATGCATATGATCAAAGAGAACATGGAAGAGCAGCTAAAACACTGTGAAGAAGCACCATTTTACACCCTTGGCCCATTAACCACGGACATCGCCCCTGGGTATGACCATTTCACATCAGGCATTGGCGCTGCGCAAATTGCGTGGTACGGCTGTGCCATGCTTTGTTATGTAACCCCTAAAGAGCATTTAGGCTTACCAAACAAAGAAGACGTTAAAGAAGGTTTAATAACCTACAAAATTGCTGCCCATGCCGCCGATTTGGCAAAAGGCCACCCAGGTGCGCAAGAGCGTGATAACGCACTATCAAAAGCGCGCTTCGAGTTCCGTTGGCACGACCAATTTAACATCGGTTTAGACCCTGAACGCGCCCGCGAATATCACGACGAAACACTGCCGCAAGAATCAGGCAAGATAGCTCATTTTTGCTCTATGTGTGGTCCTAAATTCTGCTCAATGAAGATCACCCAAGAGGTACGTGATTACGCTAAAGATCTTGAACAAAGAGGTATTGATTTTAATACCTTGGGTGAAGGCATTGAAATCAAAATGGTTGATGTCGAAGCCGAGATGAAAGCGAAATCAGAGGAGTTCAAAAAAACAGGCTCTGAGATTTACCACAAAGCAATTTAGGCTAGTTGTAGGCGCGATTTTATATCGCGCTATTTGCTTAAATCTTATCGTTTAAGGCTGAGGTTAATATGTCTTACAACATTGCAGTGATTGGTTTTGGCTTAACGGGGCGCTTAGCGGCATTGGCGTTAAGTAAGCAGCATCAAGTTACGGTGTTTGAACAAGATGATGAACATGCTAGCAACAGTGCCGGCAGCGTTGCCGCAGCGATGTTGGCACCCCTTGCGGAATCAGTCCTGTGTGAACAGGATTTAGCCCTACAAGGGCTTAATAGCATCACTCGTTGGCAGCAAATTTTAAGTGAGCTTGATGACGCTGTGTATTTTCAACAAACAGGCAGTTTAGTGGTTGCTCATCAGCAAGATAAGGGCGATTTACAAAGTTTTGTGAGCCGCTTAAAACCGCTTGAAAGCTATCAGGCACAGGCATTGGTTGGTACTCAAATCGCTGACCTTGAGCCAGAACTTGCTGGGCGGTTCCATCAAGGTGTGTATTTACCCTGTGAAGGGCAGCTCGATAATCAGGCATTTTATAGCGCGAGTTTTAAAAAACTTACCTCGCAAGGAGTGCAATTTAACTTTGGCTGTAAAGTTGAATTGAACGCCCATCAAGTAAATAGCCAAAGCTTTGATTATGTATTTGATTGCCGCGGCTTAGGTGCAAAACAATCTGAACCTTTACTGCGTGGAGTAAGAGGGGAGGTGGCGCGTTTATATGCACCAGAGGTGAACCTAACCAGACCGATACGATTGATGCATCCGCGTTACCCAATTTATATTGCTCCTAAGCCAAACCATCAATTTGTGATTGGTGCGACTGAAATTGAATCGCAAGACCGAGGTAAAGTCACAGTGCGCTCAGCGCTGGAGCTATTGTCTGCTGCTTACACGGTGCATAGCGGCTTTGCTGAAGGGCGTATCGAGAGTTTGCAGTCGGGGCTTCGTCCAGCGTTTGCAGACAACCGCCCGAAAGTCACAAAACAAGGTCGAGTGATCAGTATTAATGGCTTGTACCGTCATGGCTATCTACTTGCGCCTAAAGTGGTTGATGATGCAGTGAGCTTAATTGCTTAAGGATAAAAATGAATATTTTAATTAATGGTCAGTCAGTGACAGTGAACGACAATGCATCGCTCACTCAGGCGTTGAGCCAGTTTGGCGCAAGACCTCCATTTGCCGTTGCCGTTAATGGTGACTTTGTACCGCGCAGCCAATGCGATGCTAAACCCCTCAACGAAGGCGACAGCATTGAGTTATTGTCGCCAATTCAAGGAGGCTAAGATGGATAGTTTTTCAGTTTATGGTGAGCAATTTACGAGTCGCTTACTGATTGGCTCAGCACTGTACCCTTCGCCAAGTGTTATGACAGAGTCGATAGTGACCTCACAGGCTGAAATTGTCACGGTTTCATTAAGACGCCAGCAAAGCGCTGCTGCGGGTGATGATTTTTGGCAATTGATAAAAAACACTGGGTTAAAGGTGCTGCCAAATACGGCGGGTTGTCATAGCGTGAAAGAAGCAGTGACCTTGGCACAAATGTGCCGCGAAGTGTTTGCCACTGATTGGATCAAGTTAGAACTGATTGGTGATGAATATAATTTACAGCCAGATCCAATCGCACTGCTCGAAGCCACTAAAATTTTATTGGCCGAAGGCTTTAAAGTTTTACCTTATTGCACTGATGATTTAGTGCTGTGTCAGCGCCTCGCTGATTTAGGCTGCGAAGTACTAATGCCTTGGGGCGCGCCGATTGGCACGGGTAAAGGCTTGCTGAATCCTTATAACTTAAAAATGATCCGTGAGCGCTTGCCAAACCATACGTTAATTGTTGATGCGGGATTAGGTTTACCATCTCATGCCTGCCAAGCGCTTGAATTAGGGTATGATGCGGTATTATTAAATTCGGCAATTGCGGGTGCAGGTTGCCCAGTAACGATGAGTAAAGCGTTTAAGAGTGCTGTAGAGGCGGGTCGATATAGCTATGTGGCTAAAGCGATGCCAGAAAAAGACGTAGCAAGCCCGTCAACGCCGACGCTCGGTATGCCATTTTGGCATCAAGAATAAAATGTGAGGAATAACATGAATCAGGTTGTATGGACCATAGCTGGCTCAGATTCGGGCGGCGGTGCAGGAATTCAAGCCGACATCAAGGCAATGCAAAGTTTTAATGTACATGGCTGTACGGTTATTACTGCTTTAACGGCACAAAATAGTCTAGGTGTAGAAGCACTTAACCCGATATCAACAGAAGTGATTGAGTCGCAACTATTAGCCTTAGCCAGTGATATGCCTGCCAGCGTGATTAAAATTGGCATGCTTGCCAATGTGCAGCAAATACAGCTTATTAGTGAGCATTTAAAACATTACAAAGCAACTTGGGCAGAGCCGCCTTTGGTTGTTTATGATCCGGTTGCCATTGCCTCAAGTGGTGATTTATTAACAGAAGAAGATACTGTTAGTGCTATCAAAGAGTGTTTATTGCCATTAGTCGATGTTGTAACACCGAACACCCACGAAACGCAGTTATTAACTGGTGTTTACCTGATTGGTCCAAGCGCAGTGAAAGAAGCCGCCGAGAAGTTAACAGGCTATGGTGCAAAAGCGGTGATCATCAAAGGGGGTCATTGGGATTACCCAAGTGGCTACTGCATTGATTACTGCGTGCAAGGTGAGCAGGCATATTGGCTTGGCAACGAAAAAATTCAAACTCCGCATAGTCATGGTACTGGATGCAGTATGGCTTCTGTGATTGCCGCGTGTTTAGCCAAACAGTATCCACTCAAAGATGCCTTTATTTTAGCGAAAGCCTATATAAACCAAGGATTAAAAGCAGCCGTTCGTTATGGTGAAGGGATTGGCCCCGTTGCGCATACTTGCTTTCCTACAACGCTGGCGGATTATCCACAAGTCATCGAGGCGGGAAGTTGGCTTGGTGATGAACTCGACTTTGATTGCCCGGTTGATTTTACCATGGCCGCAGGCTTTGCCGAGTGCGACTCTAAACAGCTAGGGTTATATGCCGTTGTTGATACGGTTGATTGGTTAGAGAAGTGTTTAGCCGAAGGGGTTAAAACCGTTCAATTAAGAGTGAAAAATGCAGACGATGCAACACTTGAAGATGCCATTGCAAGTGCGGTTATGCTGGGGCAGAAGTACGATGCGCAGGTATATATTAATGATTATTGGCAATTGGCGATTAAGCACGGTGCTTATGGTGTGCATTTAGGGCAAGAAGACTTACAAACCGCTAATTTAATTGCCATAAAAGAGGCAGGGTTACGCTTAGGTGTGTCGACCCATGGCTTTTATGAAATGCTACGTGCACATAATTACAGACCAAGTTATATGGCGTTTGGCGCTATTTACCCAACCACCACCAAAGACATGACAGGACAAATTCAAGGTTTAGAAAAGCTCGAAAAATTTGTGCCGTTAATGGCTGATTATCCAACGGTGGCAATTGGTGGAATTGACTTATCTCGTGCTGAGCAGGTTGCGAACACAGGTGTTGGCAGTGTTGCCGTAGTACGTGCGATTACTGAAGCCGAAGACTACCAATTAGCCATTGCCAAGTTAAAACAGCTGGTCGAAGGTCAGTCTTAGCATGAGCGCGTTAAGCGACAAAGAGCAAATTCGTTATAGCCGCCACTTGCTATTAAAAGAGGTGGGGCTTGCGGGTCAGCAAAAGTTAAAGGCTGCTCATATTGTGGTTGTCGGAGCGGGTGGACTTGGCTCCCCAGCACTTTTTTATTTAGCGGCGGCGGGTATCGGAACGCTCACTTTAATAGACGATGATAAGGTTGAGCTTTCAAATCTACAGCGACAAATACTCTATAAAGTAAACCATATGGGGCAGACAAAAACACAGGCGGCTGCCAAGGTGTTAAGTAGTTTAAATAATCAAATTACGGTTAAGCCCCTATGCCAAAAGCTTGATGAAAGTAACAGTGCTGAGCTTCTTGATGGCGCTGACATCATCCTTGATTGCAGTGATAACTTTGCTACCCGTTATTTGGTTAATCGCTATTGTTTAGCTAAATCTATCCCACTTGTATCAGCCGCTGCCATTGCAACGCAGGGGCAGGTGATGAGTTTTGATTTTCGTGATGAACAGAGCCCTTGCTATGGCTGTGTATTCCCGCAAACGGAGGAGCAAACAGTACTTAATTGTGACAATGCTGGGGTATTGAGCCCGTTACTGGGTGTTATGGGAAGCATGCAAAGTTTATTGGCTATCAATATATTGCTTGGCCATAAAACGGGTAGCGAGTTTATTCAATTTGATGGGCTAACACTAATGCAGCAGCGCTTTAATATTCAAAAAGATAGTGAGTGCTCAGAGTGTAATCGTGGGGTGTAGGCGCGATTTATAGTGAATTTTAAGCAAACCACTTTTGCTCAAGTGGTTTGCTTAATTGAACTTATTAGTCGTTAATTTTCGCAAATGGTGTTCCCATGCGCGTCACTGTTTCTGGGTGTTGATCTGACAAGAACTCAGCTTGATTTGCACCCCAGGCTAAAATAACGGTAGAGCCTAACTTAAAGCGACCCATTTCTTCACCTTTCTTCAGAGTAATCGCGTTGTCACCTGTGGTTGGGTAATTCCAACTAAATACATCTTTACCTGCTGGTGGCGTGACTGTGCCTGCCCAAATAGTCTCGATGCTAGCAACAATTGTCGCACCTACAAGTACCATGGCTAGTGGGCCAATTTCGGTTTCAAAGATAGCCACAACACGTTCGTTACGAGCAAATAGGTTAGGTACATTTTGCGCTGTTAACGGGTTGACCGAAAATAAATCACCCGGTACGTAGATCATTTTGCTCAGCGTACCATCAACAGGCATGTGAATACGGTGATAATCTTTAGGCGCTAAATAAATAGTGGCAAATTTACCGCCTAAAAACGGCGCTGTGTCTTCTTCTTTGCCACCTAGGAGTGCTTGTAAGCTGTAGTCATGGCCTTTTGCTTGGATGATTTGACCGTCTACTACATCGCCTAATTGGCTAATTGCACCATCAACTGGGTGAGCAATAATGTCGCTTTCTTCAGCAAGTGGACGAATACCTTCTTTTAATGGGCGAGTGAAAAACTCATTAAAAGTTTTGTAATGAGCTGGATCTGGGTATTTAGCCTCACTCATATCAATTTTGTATTGTTTGATGAACAATTTAATTAAGGCCGTTGTTAAGCCACCCGCTTTTGCTGCTGCTAACTTGCCGACCATGCGCGAAATGAAATGTTTTGGCATGGCATATTGCATAGCAATTTTGAATTTATCTAAACTCACTTGTTATTTCCTAAATAGTTATACGCGAGGAGCGCGTGCACCAGCACGGCCGTCGGCCATAGTTTCTAAAATTCGGTGGTAACTGTCAAAACGAAGTTCTGAAATTTCACCATCATCAACAGCTTGGCGAATTATACAGCCAGGATCGTTTAAATGTTTACAATCTCGAAAACGACAGCCACCAATAAAATCACGGAACTCTTTAAAGCACCATGTAACGCGCTCAACATCTAAATGCCATAAGCCAAACTCACGAATCCCCGGTGAGTCTATTAGGTTACCACCACTTGGTAAATGGTGTAATCGCGATACGGTTGTTGTGTGTTGACCAAGGCCGCTGTTCTCAGATACTTCTTGAGTTAAGATGTCAGCATCAGGCAGTACAGTGTTCACTAAGGTTGATTTACCCACGCCACTTTGACCAACAAAAATGCTGTTTTTATCGACCAGTTTTTGTTTAAGCTCATCAATGCCTTGACCCGTTTTATTACTGACTAACAGTACTTGATAACCTAATTCACGATAGATATCGAGAATTTCATCAATAAAAGCAAGGCCTTCATCGTCAATTAAATCTATTTTGTTAAGCACTAAAATAGGCTCAATACCCATGTCTTCACAGGCAACTAAGTAGCGGTCGATAATGTTTGGCGTAAACTCAGGCAACACCGCCGAGACCATTAAAATTTGGTCGATATTGGCAGCGACGACTTTCACGCCGTCATAAAAATCAGGGCGCGTTAGTTGTGAGCGACGTTCATGGGTTGCTTCAATAACGCCAGCTAAGTCGCCTTCGCTAACTTTTGCACGGCGAAAAATAACTTTATCACCACATACAAGGCTCGATACTGTTCTGCGTATATTACAGCGCAGCACTTCGCCTGATTCGGTTTCGATGTCAGCATGTTGACCAAATCGACTGATCACAACTGCATTTTCGGCAGGGCCTAAATTGTCATTTTGCCATTGCACAGTTGCCCCTTTCTGTTGCTTTTTGTCTGCATTAGAGAGGCGTTTTTGATGATTGGCCTTAATTCGACGCGATTGGCCTTTACTTAATTTCTTTTGTTTTGCCACTTTTGGCCTATAACTTGAGTAAATGTCGGGCTTTTTGAAAAAAAAGCTTTAGGTCGACTGATGATACTAATATGATATATCTAAATGCGTTGGATCTAAAGGAAAGCACCGCTAAGGTAACTATGTCTTTTCATAAATCAAATCTTATCTGGCTCGACCTGGAAATGACTGGCCTCGAACCAGCAACAGATAAAATACTCGAAATTGCCACTGTTGTCACCGACAGTGATTTAAACATCTTGGCTGAAGGCCCTGTTATTGCTATTCATCAAAGCGATGAACTGCTTGATGGCATGGACGAGTGGTGTACAACTCAGCACGGTCAATCTGGTTTAACAGCTCGCTGTAAAGCAAGCACTTTCACAGAGCAAGATGCTATTGATCAAACATTGGCATTTTTAAAGCAATGGGTGCCAGCGGGTACATCGCCTATGTGTGGTAATTCTATCGGGCAAGACCGCCGCTTTATGAATAAGTACATGCCTGAATTGGAAAACTACTTCCACTACCGTAACCTTGATGTAAGCACAGTTAAAGAACTTGCGCGTCGCTGGAAACCTGACGTGTTAGCACAAGTGAACAAAAAAGGTTCACATCTAGCCCTCGACGATATCAAAGATTCGATCATGGAATTAAAGGTTTACCAAGAAAAATTCTTTAATTTGTAAAAAACATTTGCAAACACATCGGATTATTGTAGAATCCTGCCCCGCTTAAGACGTTAACCCCCGCGGGGTTGGTATGTCTTTAAGTAATTGAATGCGGCACTAGCTCAGTTGCCAGAACGTTTTACCGCAACCTTCAGGTTGTGCGCCAACGGACAAATTACTGACTACTTTTGAATGCGGCACTAGCTCAGTTGCCAGAACGTTTACCGCAACCTTCAAGGTTGTGCAGCAACGGGCAAATTACTGACTACTTAAAAGCGGCACTAGCTCAGTTGGTAGAGCGCAACCTTGCCAAGGTTGAGGTCACGAGTTCGAGCCTCGTGTGCCGCTCCAATTTCTCACCAAAAGAAATTGGCTTAAGTTTCAAGGGGAAAGTAACTAACTTGAAGCTTGTAACTTAAAACTAGTAACTTATTGTGCGGCACTAGCTCAGTTGGTAGAGCGCAACCTTGCCAAGGTTGAGGTCACGAGTTCGAGCCTCGTGTGCCGCTCCAATTTCTCACCAAAAGAAATTGGCTTAAGTTTCAAGGGGAAAGTTGAAAGCTCCAAGCTATTCAAACTTGTAACTTGAATCTTGTAACTAGAAACTATTTGATGCGGCACTAGCTCAGTTGCCAGAACGTTTTACCGCAACCTTCAAGGTTGTGCAGCAACGGACAAATTACTGACGACTTATAAAGCGGCACTAGCTCAGTTGGTAGAGCGCAACCTTGCCAAGGTTGAGGTCACGAGTTCGAGCCTCGTGTGCCGCTCCAATTTCTCACCAAAAGAAATTGATATAAGTTTCAAGGGGAAAGTAACTAACCTGAAGCTTGTAACTAGAAACTTTTTTGATGCGGCACTAGCTCAGTTGGTAGAGCGCAACCTTGCCAAGGTTGAGGTCACGAGTTCGAGCCTCGTGTGCCGCTCCAATCTCTAAAAAATTCCAAAAACACTTTCTTAAATAATTTAGTTAAAGCCAAGTTTTGCTTACAGCTTAAAGTTAGTTTTAGATCTGACCTTGGATCGTCGCGACAATGCGTCTAGCGCCACCATGATCACGGTGTTCACCTAAATAGATGCCTTGCCATGTGCCAAGCATTAAGCGGCCTTGGTTAATAGGTATGGTGAGTTCAGCACCTAATGTACTGCTTTTTATGTGGGCTGGCATGTCGTCATCACCTTCATAATCATGACGATAATAACTTTGTCGTTCTGGTACAAAGTGATTGAAGTGACTTTCCATATCCATTCGCACAGTGGGATCGGCATTTTCGTTAATTGTTAAGCTTGCAGACGTATGCTGAATGAACAGGTGTAATAAACCGACTTTGTATTGCGTTATTTCTGGAAGTTGACGAAGTAGCTCGTCATCAATGATGTGAAAGCCTCGCAAGCGAGGCTTCAATTGAATGGTTTTTTGCTGCCAGCTCATAGTTTATCAAAGCTAACTTCAATATTGGCGTTACCATCAGCGGACGTGAATGGGATTAATACCTTGGCGCCTTCACATTTATGGGCGATTGTATGTCCTTTACCAGACACAACAATCGGCGTTGCCATATCAAACTCATAGCCTTTTTCGCCGAGTAAGTTTTTAGCACCGCCTGTTACCATGTTGGTAATTTCACCTACCATGTCGGTTACTTCTTCATTGACTGAGTCTGGTCGCTCCCCCAGCATTCTTTCCATAATAGTTAATGCTAAGCTTTCATCAAAGGTAATTGATAGTGAGCCTTTTGTTTGAGGCCCTACCATACCAATCAAACCTGATACATCGCCACGGGCTAATTCATCTTTTTTTAAACTAGGTTTACCCGGTTTTAATTCTGTTTGAGCCATGGTGCTCAATACATTTAATAATGATGATAAAAAAGGGTTGATGAACTCTACATTCATTGTTTATTTTCCCTCAGATTACGCAGTTAAACTGCCTTTCTAACTATAAGTGTAGTGGCTGTATGTGACAGCGCACTTAATCTTTGCAATTTTCACATTTACCGTGTGCTTCGATAGTTTGTCCTGAGACAATAAACCCACTCTCTGCCGCTAGATTATTTAGTTCGTGTGAAATAACGGTTGAGTGTAACTCTTTAACATAGCCACAACTGTCACATATCAGTAACTGTACAGGGTGAATGTGATCAAAGTGGTGGCACAACATAAATGAGTTTGTGCTTTCAATTTTGTGAATAAAGCCAAGTTCTGACAAGAAATCCAAAGCACGATAAATAGTGGCAGGTTTTGCGCCTGACTCAGTTAATTTAAGTTGTTCTAATAAATCATAAGCACCAACGCCACCCTGAGCACTTGCTAGCAGGCGGAATACTTTTTCACGGATAGGTGTGAAACGTGCCCCACGATTGTCGCAGACTTGTTTTGCTTTACTGACGAGTGATTCTATATTCATCTTCTCTTATCCTTACGCTACCGTGATATACTAACATACTGTATTGTAGTTGCAGTGTTTTTATTCGCTAACACGTTTTATAGGGAGTTTTCTCAATGAATGAATTGCTTGCCGCATTCATTTTCTTTTTTGCTGTTATTGATCCTATCGGTACAGTGCCTGTTTTTATTGCTGTTACACGCTGGGATGACGCCAAATTTAAGCGCAAAGTTGCTTTAAAAGCAGTTGGTGTTTCGGCACTGGTTCTATTATTTTTTGTTGTCGCGGGCGAGTTGCTTTTAAATGCGATAAATATTCCGCTTTCGGCGTTTCAGATTGCCGGAGGTATTGTTTTATTACTTTTTGCTTTGTCGATGATATTCGGTGAAAGTAAACCAGAAACTGAAATCAAAAGCGTACGAGATAGCACCGAAACGGCTATTTTCCCATTAGCCATTCCTTCTATTGCGAGCCCTGGAGCCATGCTTGGTGCGGTGCTAATGACTCGAAATACAGAATACACTTGGTATGAGCAGCTTATAACGTCATCAATCATGCTTTTTGTATTAGTAATCGTGCTGGTTTTATTACTGCTTGCCACACATGTTCATAAGTTAATTGGCGACAGTGGGGCAAGTATTATTAGCCGAGTAATGGGGTTAATTTTATCTTCTGTGGCGGTAACTAATATTTTAGGTGGTATTGCTCATTACTTTGGTTTAGCGGTGCCAACATAGTTTAAATTTAAAGTGCATTTTCAGTGATTTAAATTTTGAATTATTGCCTTCTTTTATCTAACTTAAAGGAAGGCAATATAAAATTTAAGGAACAAAGAATGCTAATTAAAAATGTTGTTTTATCCATTTTTCTGATCTTTAGCTTGGGCGCTTGCATGGAGCCAACCTATGATAGTGGTAAGCTAAAAGTGATTGAAGTAACTGATCACGATTTCAAAATTAATGGGGAGAGCGCTGTTACAGTCATTGTTGGCCACGCTAATGTGGCTGAATACAGCTTTTCTATTCGCAAAAGTGATCTTAAAAAGGGCACGCTTTTGCAGTCTGTCTCCGATAGCAACCCAAATGTACGTGCTGATGGTACTTTCTTTAGCGAGTATTACGTACAGTCAAAAGATCATGATACACATGCATCCATTGAAATTGTAGAAATAGACCCTGTTCAGAAAATTGCTCGCATTGCAGTGGGAGCTAAATTAGTTAATCTGAAAAATGAGGATTATAAAGAACTTGAAATCACTGTTTTGGAGCTTACGGGACAAAACCTTGAACACCTTCTTAGTAAAGTAAAAATGTAGCCTTTACATTTTACCTTATTCTTCAAAGAAGTGAGATTGCAGTACACTTCTTCGCCTCTTTTCATCATCTGATCTTCGATTAAGCCATGCCGCGAGCCAGCTTCGGTGGTATAATGGTCGCAATTTTTCATTTCGGTGCATACCTAAAGGGTATGTGTCATCGCTATATTAAGCGTTAATCGTATTAGGTAATTTAAGTTGCAAGTAAATGCATTGATCTTTAAAGGGGCCATGTTATGAGCACAACGACATTAAACCGCCGTTTTTCCGTGGCACCCATGTTAGATTGGACTGACAATCAATAAAACAAAGGCTTGAATCGATGTGTGGGGGACTATTGGGGGACGATTAAAATTGAGGGGGGATGTATATTTAGCTTCCAACTTTAATTATTTTGTATATTTCTTTATCGATATTGATAATAAATGCTATTGTAAGTAAAATGCGATCCCACTTAAAGGGAGTTAATAAATAGAATGCCTTTTGAACAAAAACCTAGAATAAAATTTAATAAAAATCCGTTAATTGAAGTAATTTGTAAGTTTAATTTTATCTCGCCAATAGATGATATGGATAGCGCTGATTTGCTTGTTAAATTACATGACTCAGTAAAGAAGAAGTTACCTCTATTTAAAAGGGGTAAAAGCCTAACTGTTGAGCTAAATACCGACAGTCAGGCAATTGGTAAAAGTGAAGGGATAGTGTACGAGTTTTCATCTTTGGATGAGTCGGTTCAAGTAATGGTTGAATCAGATTCGATTACGTGTGCAACATCTAACTATCAGTCAAAAGAAGATTTTTTTGATTACTTTTTTTGTGTTTATAACAGTCTAAAACAATTGTATTCAGTTAATCCAATTAGCAAAGTAGGTTTACGCTACAAAGATGTAATTCAACGAAGCGTGTTAAATGATAATTTGACGGATGTTGGATGGCATGAGCTGATTAAAGAGCCTTTAGTGGCTGTTTTTGCAGATGAGGACTTATCTGCTAGCATTCTAGGTATACAGTCTGGTTTTACAATTAAATTAGAAAGTATTGGTAAAAATGCAAGAATGAATGCAAATTATGGAATTGTGAGTCACGCAGAGACTAAAGAGCAATGCTTTTTAATTGATAGTGATTTCTATATTGATGGAGTGTTTGACTATGATACAGCAGAAAAATTTTTATATGACGCCAACGCTAAGGCAAGAGACTTTTTCCAATGGTGTATTAAGCCAAAGTTATACAAAGCCCTTGACCCAGAAGCCATCTGCAGTTGATAAGATATTAATTGTCAATGCGTTAGCTGTTGCTGGAGTTTTTTTTGTAGGTAACACTCAAGCAACTGAAAATTTAACCTCAGTACAACATAAATACCATTCTGGCGTTGAGCTGACTTTCAAACGTGAGAAGAAAAAAGTTGTTGTTTATAGTGAAGCTACAAATTCACTCCCTTGGTTAAAATCATTTTATGAAACATCAAGAGAAGCTGAAACCGCTAAGCAATTATTGCCATTAATATCAGGTATAAAACAACTGTTTTCTGAAAAAAAGTATGACTTAGTTGATGCTATTCTTTCTGAAATGGAGTTTAGTAAGTTAAGCAGTGCCGCAATGGTTGCTTTTATTAGTGCCACTTACCCTGCAAGTCATAAATTAGAACATTGGCAGTTAAGTGTATATTTAGTAAAAGAGCATTTATCAAATCAAGGTTTAGATGCAGACGAAATTTTACAGGGATTAGTTTAGTATTATAAATGCAGTTACATACACCAAATATAAATGATTTTGCTAATGTTGACAGTGTAGGAGTTGCTTTATCACAGTATGAGGGTGAGCAAAATCACATTGCTATTCTATTCCAGTATGAAGATGTAATGTTGTTACATGTTGGTGCTCATAAAAGCCCTCTGTTAGAGAAGCCAACAGATAAATTTATGTGGCTAGATCTTGGGAGTTCATTTCACCCAATTAGAAAACAAGTGATTCTTGCATCTATTCAGCAGATAGCGGAAAAAAATAAAGACTCGAAAATTCGATATGGATTAGATCATGGTATCTATTGTTTAGATGCAGAGACTGGTTTGCTGAATGAAAACTATGATCAATCAATAGGCTTCACCTGTGCCACATTTGTCATTGAAGTTTTTCTTTCTGTTGGTATTAAATTAATAGATTGGGATACATGGCCATCAGGAGAAGAAAAGCATACTGAATTTCAAAAAATGGTATTTAACTATTTGGAAAGAAGTAAACGTGATAACCCTAGTTCTGTTACAGAAGAATATTTAAAAGCTCAAGCAAGTAATATTGGTAAGGCCCGCTTTTTACCTCAAGAGGTTGCTGCAGCAACTCAAAATGGTGCAGAGTCAACAAAAGATGAAGTTGACCCTATTGCACTAAAAATACATGAACAGCTAACCGCTTATACTAAAGAGTATTATAAAAATAGATAAGCAACTACAAAATAAAGAGCCCGCTAAAAGCGGGCTTTTTTTCTGCTTGAAAGCTATGAAAACGAAGTATTTTGGTAAATATTCACTTTTATATGGAAAGTTTTTTTTGCAATAGGCCTAATGGTTTTTTTAAATAACCATAAGGAAAATAAATGTCAGTTTTTTTAATTACCTTGATTGCAGTCTTTGCTACTTCACTATTTTTTAGAAATAAAGAATTACCTATGCTCGTTGGAGTTCCTGCTTCATTTGTTCTTTTTTACGGAGCCGATATTGTTTGGTCTATTAGCGGAGTTATAGCCGCTGCTTTAATATTAGATAAATTTGTATCTGATGATTATTTCTTATAACTTAAGACAAGCACATATAAACAAACCCGCACTTAGCGGGTTTTTTAATTTTATAAATCAATCACTTTAAGATAATAAACACTATCTTGCCTCAACCTCTGTAAACTCTAAACCTGTTAAGTTATTTTCTTTAACTAATCGGTAGAAGCTATTTTCAGCGTCAGTAGTAAAGTACCTAAGCGTTGTCTCTTTGGTTCTAAAGATAGCTGAGTTATTGATTCTCTTTTTGTCCATCACTAAGCGCTTAAAGCGTCTTGTTCTACTAATTTGGCCGCGTCTATTATAGTTAAATTCAGTAAGTTCGTGGTCTACCGCATCCTCAAACCCTACTACATTCATAGCAAACCAAAGCTCACCATTTAAATCGCATTCTAAATATTCAACGTTGTCGCCTAAATAGGGCTCTAAAATTGTTTTAGCTTTTTGTGATAGAACAAAAGAGGTTGCACCCAAACCTGCAATGTCTGGAATCTCTAGGCCTAAATCATTATTTGATTCATGAATTAGCCAGTTAATACCTAAAGTGCGCCAGTTATCACGCATTGAAGAGCCATCAAAGGTAAGAAGCTGGCCCTCGGTAAGCTGCATGGTTTGTTCAAAGCCTGTTTCATTTAAGTAAAGGTATTTATCTGGGTCGATAACGAAACGATAAACTTTATCTATATTTGGCATTTAAATACTCTGCTACTGGTTATTCAATTAAAGACTTTAAAGGAAACTGACCATCTTCAAGGTCATCGGCTATGTCTCTTAGTGTATCTATAATACCTCTGTGCCCCAAACCTTCCATGACTGATTCTTCAATTAAAAATTCGACATTTAAGTAATATTTTTCAGTGTGTATTGTACTGTGGGCATAGGCATTAGGTAGAGACTTCATTGGCACATGTGCTTTATGAAGCGGTAAGTAAACCCCATTTGCTTCGTTATCAATATCAATCCCGAATGCTGCTAAGCGCAATCTTGCTCTACCAGCTCGTTGGTCGTTCCAAGAGACAATATGGTGAGCAGCAGTATTACCTAGTCGTTTACCTCTGCCTGCCTTTTTCATGTTTTCAGCAAGTTTCTTTGAATGGGACTTCATGTGCTCCCATTGTATAGAGCGAGAGTATTTTAAATCATCTTCAGTAATGCGCCCTTGGCGAAATCGTACTGAATCAATAACAACATTGCGGTAGTAAATAGAAAAGGCTTGAGCCTTGGCTTTGGCATGAACTGGGTCACCAGTAACGGTCAGAATATCTTGTTCAAGTTCTTGAACCGTTACTTCCTCGTATGGTTGGCGCATTATAAATCCTTTTAAATAACGTGTACCTATATTCTTTCAGAATATGATAATTGAAGCAAATATAGACAAGGGTATATCTGAGTTGGCACTCAGGTTTAATGCCTGTACAAATCACCAGCTTGTCGAAAGCTGAACAAAAACTTAATCTATTAGGTAGCTGAAAAGGAGTGGCGTTTTATTTTTCACTAAGAATATAGTTTGTGTTTCATAAAGTTTGCTTGTCACTTTGAAAGACTAAAAAGTTTTTCCTATCGCCTTTGGCTTTTAAAAATTATAAATAAACTTACATAGGAGTAATAACGTGAGTAAATCGGTTGCCTTGGTATTGAGCATCTTTTTTGTCACTGCTTGTAAAACAACATTGCCATCACCTCCAGATGGAGCGGAAAGGGGGCCAATATCAGAATTTATCTGGGGTAAATCTGACATCCAAAGCGAGAAAGTATCTGATGATGTACTAGCTGAAGTATCTCCTTCAAAAATAAATGATAAATATCAAGACGCATATGACGATGGATATAATTGGGAATACTTTTTTACGGCATACCGAAAAATGTCTAAGTACTTCTCTTACGAACAAAGTGCTACAGACTTAATGAAGGTTTATTATCCAAAGACATACAAAAAATATAGAAATGATGAATTTGAGCTTGCAAGTAAAAAAGCTGAAGCTGTTGAAAGGATAAAGCAAGATACAAATAACTTTGATGAAACGAGAGTGCATAAACTCTTTACGGAATGGGATTTTGGTAAATACGATTTTGACAAAGGAGAATTCCCGTTAGAGTCGTTATCATCAACTACAAGCTATCGTTTTAAACAAGATCACATTCGCATGCCAAAGAATAAGTTTCCGCGGGAATTTAAGCTTTATTTAACTAACCCAGAGGTTATTGGCGATTTAAAAATGGCACCTGAAAAAGCCAAAGTATTCTTACAAAAAAAGAAAAATTCAAGAGGGAGAATCGACCGAGAGTTACCTGCAATGTTTTACTTTAAATTTGTTAGGTTAGATGAGGGTGAAGGTATCTTCTATGGTGAAGTGCTTGGTGGTGAGGTTTACTATGGTAAGGATGATAAAAGGGTCATAAAGTCCTTTTAATATAAAGAAGCCCGCGAGTCGCGGGTTTTTTAATACCTGTATAAATCCTCAGCTTGTTGAAAAATGAACGCTAGCTTAATCTAAGGTTTTAGTGGTAAAGGGATGATCATGGAAGCGGAACAGTTAATTCAGAAAGCAATTGATACAAAGCAGAAAATAAACGTAATCTATAACGGTGGTAGCATGAGTGGTCAGCCTCGTATTTTAGGGCCAATAAGTATCAACGGCAATAAAGTAAGAGCTAAGTGTTATGCAACTAACGCCTTAAAGACATTCCTAATGGAACGAATACAAGTTATTGCTGAGAATGGTGAGCTAACAAAAAATAGAGCGTCCGAGGTAAACCAGCTACCAAAGGTAGAGCCACAGCAAACACTACTAGACATAAAAAATGCGATAACACCACATTTTCCTGTTGAAAAATGGCTAATAGAATTGACCGAAAGTACAAAAGACTTATCAATTTACGCACGGTTTAAAAATGGTAATCCTAAAAAGCTCCCTGAACTACAAATCTGTTTTGAGGAGTTTAGAACTGAACCAGAGATTGATGAAATAACAGGTGATTATAAAGAAGTCACAATAAAGCGTACTAAAAATTGGGTCGTTCGGCATAAAGGAAAGAAATCAGTCATATCATATAGCTACTTAAACACGGCTGCTGATCGTTTGTTTATATGGTGCAAAGAGTTACTGGGAAATCAGGATATAGAATTTAAATTTTTAGAAAGCGCAACGCTAAAGTATTTAAAAGCAATGTGGCCCAATGGTGGTAAAACAAAAATAAAAAGGGACTTAGCTCTTTATCCTACGGTTTATTACAACTCTACATTAAGCAAAGGAACATTAAATAATGATCACTGGTATTTTAATGTGCCATACGCTTTCAGAGATGCACTTGATATAAAATACGAAGAACGTAAAAAAGATAAAAAAGGTTATATGGTCTGGACTCAGGGGCCGATATTAAAGTTTAAAATGGGTGATAATTTCTCTGCAAAAAACAGTAATATTACACTACAAGTACAGTTCGGTGATCAGATGGGCTGGGACAGAGATAAAAATGAAATGTATCTAGGAAGTGTCGTCTTTGATTTATTTGAAATTATAAATAAAAAATATATCTATAAGCAGCGATATCAATGTAATCAGATGGAATTTTTAGAGCTATTAATTAATGGCGATAGCATAGACATAGAACAATTAACTAAGCTTTCACGTTCGGAAATAATTACCTAAACCAAGCCCGCAAGCGCGGGCTTTTTTGTGCTTAGTGTTTAGTTAATCAAAACGACTTACCAGCAAATACCACTTTACCAACCAATGTGCAGTTGCCATTAATCGGTATAAGTTGCTCAGGCCAGTTAGGGTTGGCGGCTTTTAAGAATTTGCGGCCGCTTTCGATAATGAGTTGTTTGAATGTGGCTTGGTTGTCGTCATCTAAACGGGCGACAACGTACGAACCGTGAATACACTCGGCTTCTGGGTCTACAAAAATTAAATCGCCGTCAAAAAACTTTGGTTCCATGCTCACGCCTTGCACTTTTAGTGCAAAGGTTAGGTCGCTGCATTTTACGGGGCATAAGTAACGTTCAGCGTCGTAGGCTTTTATTTCACTAATTTCAGACCATGCTCCTGCTTGCACCCAGCTAATTAATGGCACAGCTGCTTTTAGTGTTGGCCCGGGTACAACGTTGCTGTTTTCACTTTCACCAACTCCAAAACGCAAATACTCCGGTGTGCATTGTAATGCACGTGCTAACGCTTCAATCTTACGCGGGTTTTTAGTGTCGCCTCTTTCTATTTTTTGTATAGCTGTTTGAGCTGCACCAGTAATTTCAGCCAGTTGATACTGAGTCATACCAAGAGCTTTACGACGTTCCTTAACTCGAGTTGCAATGTCCATATAATTCCTCATCTATGTCGATTTGATAACTTTAAGTGATTTGTTAGGGAGATTGTCACAACCTTTTGTGATTAATGCAAATTACTTTAAGTAAGCTAAAGTGCTCACAAAAAGTAATAAATAAATTGACAATCACTTAAAGTGATCTTAATGTTAGTTTTGTACTACCAAAGGTAATTAATTTTGTGAGTGTGTTTATGTCAAATATTGAAAAAGCAGTACACATTGTTGGCGGCCAAACTAAGTTGGCAAACTTGTTAGGAACACAGCAAACAGCTGTTTGGAATTGGGTTCATCGCCACTGCCAAGCCCCCGCGAAATACATCCCACGTATTTCTGAACTAACAAACGGTGAAGTATCGGTAAATGAGTTACTCGCCGATCACCAAAAAAGCAACAAGGACGATGCAGCATGAACATGACCTTTGCG
Organism: Pseudoalteromonas sp. N1230-9; assembly: GCF_032716425.1. Taxonomy (NCBI): domain Bacteria; kingdom Pseudomonadati; phylum Pseudomonadota; class Gammaproteobacteria; order Alteromonadales; family Pseudoalteromonadaceae; genus Pseudoalteromonas; species Pseudoalteromonas sp. N1230-9. Next base: position 3,232,256 of record NZ_CP090419.1, on the reverse strand, counting down.
TTACTTGCGCGCTACAACACACCCGTTGTAAGGCTTAAAGACATTTGTGTCGAGCATTTAGGCATTCAGCCTAAAACTGCTGAGCAAAAGGCAAAAGCCGCGCAACTGCCATTTCCTACATTTAAGGCCATTGATTCGGAGCGTTCACCTACGCTGGTAAACGTGAGTGATTTAGGTGAGTACCTGCAAACACAATACGAAAAAGGCCGCGCTGAGTGGCAAAGTGTAAACAACTAGGAGCAATGACCATGGCAAATGCACTTGTTAAATCAACAAATACAACTCAACCCGCACCACTTAAAGCTGTAGAAGGGCGCCACGTTCCTAAAGGCCTTGCTGAAATAAAAGCGCTAATGGGTAGTGAACGTCATACACCTGAGTATATTTACAGCAAGGTGTTAAGTGAAAACGAACGCACAATAGTTTGTTTTGCCGCAGGCCTAAAACGCCACGACCTTGAAAAAGGCTTTGCTAATTTTAGTGCTGAAACCCGCTTAAAAATCCACAAGGCTATTTTGCAGTTACAAGAACTGGTTAAAGCATTTACCGATGCAAACGCAATGGCACCAGCTAAGTTTTTGCAAAACGCCCCACGCGAAGATGCAAGCACCGACTATTCACACTTAACTGTGCATTCACACTTAACTGTGCATTCACACTAGGGATTGATCATGGCTAAGTTAATGGTTGAAAAAAGTAACGGTGTCTCGAAAATGGTTGTTGATCATTCAGAAACACAAGAACAAACAATCGCAAACTCACAGAGCAAAGGCAAATTGCAAGCATATGTTTTGGCATACAGACTTACAAAAGAATTAAAAAACAAGCAAATACTCATAGATGGAATACATCAAACAATTGGTTGGATTGAATCTACAGGTGGTTGTGAAGAGTCTATTCGTATGTTGAGAAAAGCACTTTCTGAGGTGAGATCATGAGTTCAACAAATCGCGGAACTGTGCGCAATGCGGATGATTACTATGTAACACCACATTGGCTAATTGAAGATTTTCTAGCGGCCTTTGCTGAAAATAATATTTTGCTTTGTTCACCAGATGAATACCCAAGAGTATTAGACCCAAGCGCAGGCGGTTGTGAACAATACCCAATGAGTTACCCAGCGGTATTAGAACAGCACGGCTTTAGTGTTGAAAGCTGGGACATTCGTGAAGATTCACGCGCAGAGGTTAGAGGCCGTGATTTTTTAACAACGCCAAGTGCATTTTTGCCAACATTCAACATGATCATCACCAACCCACCATTTAAGTTAGCGCAAGAATTTACAGAAAAAGCCCTTGATATGGTTGATGATCACGGCTTAGTAATTATGCTGCAACGCTTAAATTGGCTTGGTAGCCAAAAGCGTAAACCAATGTGGCAACGCTTACCGCTTGCGGCCGTTTATGTTCATAGTAAACGACCAGGTTTCAAACCTGAAAAACCAAGTCACACAGACTCTACCGAATACGCCCATTTTGTATTTTGCAAAGGCTACCCAGCCGCAGCAGAAATATTTGTAATTTAACCAAATCCAAATCCTAAAGGACTAATGAAATGACTTCTATCAAAGACCAAGATCTATCTAAAAATCAGCAATTACTTAAAAACATTGTTGAACACGTTTTAGACCAAGCCAATTTTACTATTAAAAACTTAGCTAAGCGTCCAACGGTTGCCATGCTCATGGAGTGTGAAAACTGCCTTACTGACCTAATGCCAGTAGTGCAATTAATTGCAAATGACCACATTGAATACGCCCCCTTTTACGACCGCCTAAGCGAAACACTCGACGCAGTTCAGCGCGGTGCCGATTTTGACCTAATTGAACTTGAACTATAAAACGGAGAAAAAAAACCATGAACCACGTAATGCTTGATCTAGAAACTATGGGACAGGGCAATAATGCTGCAATTGTTGCCATTGGCGCGGTATTTTTTGAACCAACCACAGGTGAAATAGGCGCGAGCTTTTATCAAAAAGTTGGCTTAGAAAGCGCTGCAAAATATGGCGAGATTGACCCAAATACAGTGCTTTGGTGGTTAAAACAAAGCGATGAAGCTCGTGCTGAAATCACTAGCAATGACACGATGGATCTGCAATATGCTATTGATGATTTTAGTGCTTGGGTAGGGCAAATTGAGCGCGTTAACAGTCGCGTAGTTTGGGGGAATGGAGCCAGTTTTGATAACGTAATTTTGGGTCATGCATTCAAAGCGGTAGGCTATGAAAAGCCATGGCGATATTGGAATGACCGCGATGTTAGAACCGTTGTTGAATTAGGCCGCACACTTAAAGGCTTTGATCCTAAGCGTGATATGCCATTCACAGGTACGGCACATAACGCACTAGATGATGCAATTCATCAAGCCAAATATGTTTCAGCTATTTATAAAGCTTTAGCTAACTAGATGAGTATTTGGCCAACTCTTAACTTCGACGTTATTACAGCGGTTTCAACAATGGTTGAAGCCGTTGATAACGTTGAGCATAAGGAAACCTTACTAAGCGGCTTAAGCCGTTTTACCCCTTATATGCAGTACAAAATGGCTAAGCAATACTTAGCTAAAGTGCAGCAGCATAATGATGTTTGGTACAAAGACGAGCCCATAAACCCAAGTGATGAAGCAAACGCTTGGTTTTATGATGTGCTTAAAAATGCAGAATATCGCATCGATGTAAGCTTTTTCAAACTAAGCAAACCTGCCAAGTCAGCACTTAAGAAAGTGCATAACAACAATCACCATAATTACATTGTGCGTGACATTATTAGCTCTAACCGCAAAGCGAGTATTCAAGCTAGCTTTGTGCGTAGAACAGCCGAAACACTTAGCTTTACAGAAAAGCAGCGTGAAGTATTAGCACAAAAAAAGATGCAACCATCTAGTGATGAAACTGCATTTTTACAAAAATTGGTAGGTGGTGATGTAACAAGCTCTGTGCGCTCGATCATAGATGCAATCGACGATACTGCAGAAAAAGAATTTGTATATAAATGCTTAAGCAAAGTACCAAAGCCATTACAAATGCGTGTGGCTAAACGCTTTATAGATAAGTACGAACCAAGCATTAAGCGCTATAAACAAAAGCGCAATGAAAACACAGAGCAATACACAGATAGAATTGCTTCGCAATCATCTGAATTATACCAATTTGACGGCACAACTAAAAAGCCAACAAATACGAATATATTCGATAGCATTCGTGATCATCGTAATGCTAACCAGTGGCTATTACGTACTATTAAAACGCTTAAGCCTCGCCTTACAATTCTTAAACAAATAACCGACAGCATGCCTTTACCTTGGCATATTTTAGCGAATGTAGACAAAACCAAAAAACATGCTGAAGTGCTGGCCCGTGAAGTAACCGAAATACTTAACGACTTAGGCATAGAGAACCCAAGCTGGGGCGCTTTAGATAAGTTTGATGTGATCAGCCAGTATGCTGAAAACTTTGGTGTGACTCTTTTTGCTGCTGAAAAAGGCATTTACTTAACAGAGCCAGATGCAGAAGTAAGTTTGTTAAAAGCGCAATGTTACAAATGGTGGGGACGTAAATTAAAAAATATTCGCCGCCGTTACCTTGAGCATTTAGAAATAGCAACAGGTGAAGTTGGCAAAGACTTGTTTGCAAAATACGACAAAAAGAAAGGCACTAAAACAGTACGAAAAGGCATTAACGCTTATTGCTCACACCAAGCGCTTAATGAATATAAAGCTGATCGTGAACGTGGCAAACGATACCTTGAAAGCCTTGAATTAGTTAACGAACAAAGCGATGTTATATCGCTAATGAAAGCGGTTGAAGCAGGTATTGCTAACCCTGAAAACATGCGTAATGAGTTAATGCTACGCATACGTGAAACAGAAGAACTAGCCGACGAAATGGGCTATGTAGGCGGTTTTTACAATATTACTGCACCTAGTCGTTTTCATGCTAATTCACCAAAATGGGATGGCTCAACCCCCAAAGATGCAAGCAATTATTTAAACAAGCTGTATTCACAAGCAAGGGCCAAATTAGATCGTCTAGAAATACCGTATTTTGGGGTGCGCGTAGCCGAACCTCATGCAGATGGTTGCACCCACTGGCACATGCTTTTATGGATGCCCGCTAGGTACTACGACAAAGTTAACCACCTTTTACGCCGATATTTTACTCGCGATGATCGTGAGGTATTTTTTCAGCGCTTTAAAAACCGTAAACATTACCGCAGGAAGTACAAGCATAACCGTAAAATTTGGGGCCTAAATAAATCAAAAGGCATTTACACCAAAGCGCCGGTTAAAAACTATTTCCCAAGTAGCCCACGTTATACCGCCATGAAAATGGAGCCTGCAAAAATCGGCAAAGATGGTAAACGAATTGGCGGTGCAGCAGCCTATATTGCTAAGTACGTCAGTAAGAATATAGACGGCTTTGGTCTTGCCAACGAATACGATGCAGAAACAGGCGAGAAGTTTACCCAGTCAGCCCTTGTTAACCCTGTTAAAGCATGGGCAAGCACATGGGGCATTCGTCAATTCCAATTTCAAAAGTCACCCGCCATTACTATTTGGCGTGAGCTGCGCCGTGTGCGTGAAGCAATACAAGGTAATGAAGAGCTTGAGCAAATCCGCAAAGCTGCGGACGAGGGCAGCTTTAAAACCTTTGTTACTTTAATGGGTGGCTTTGGCATTGGCCGAAATGCGCGTTTCAAGCCTGTTTATGAATATACCGAATATGGCAACCAATATGCTGAATGCGTTAAGCGCATTAAAGGCATTGAAGACCTTCACGAACCTTGCACTTTGATTACCCGTGTTCACACCTGGCAAAAACAAATTATTGGTACTGCCGCAGCTAACGACAACACCGCTGTAAATGGCGGGCAGGATGCTAACAACGTCGGCGCAGCCGACCTATCTTGGTCTAGTGGGAATAATTGTACGCCTTGCACAGTGGGTGATAGAGACGAATTATTACTAGATATGATCGGTTTTACCAAAAAACAGATCGCTAAGGTTAAAAAGGATCTAGTGGCGGGTAAAAGGATCAGGCGAAACGGCCAAATTTACCTAATACGAGACGGTAATTTACTCGTATTAGATGAAGAAAAGCAGTTAATTGAATATCGCAAGCAAGCGATTGACTCGCTCGCGCATACAGAAATGCAAAAACAGCAGAAATTAGCAGGCGATCAACACTCAGAACCTTCAAAAGCCAGCATATATGACTTTGCACCAGAGCATGTAAAACAGCTTAAGGACGGCGGCAATGTGGTGATTGGTAACCGTGTTTATTACATGCAAGGGCATGAGCTGCATAGCTTTGAAAAACTAGATCTTAATAAGCAGCGCCCAGCTGGCAACACAACCCCAACCGAAAAACATTATCAATATGCGCGTGAGCTCTACGACTTAGCGACCTCATACGCAAAATTCGATGGCAGAACTAAGCCATCAAGCACCCAATTTAAATATGGTCATGCAGATGTAATTGGTGATCTTGATTTAGCTAGGCTCGTTCTAGCTGGTGAAGCAACAGCAGTCAGTGACAATGACTGGTGGGCATTAGATTTAATGGCGTAACTGTACCCGCGGATTAGTTAATCCGCGGGTACAGATAAGTTTATCTGTACCTTTAACTAGCTACTTTAGGAGTAATTATGAATACCCATACAGCAGCAGAGAAAATGCTCGAAACAGGGCTGTTTTATACAGCTAGAACACTAGGCCATGCTTTTGGTGAATCGGTAAAGCACGGTACTCGTTGCTTAAAAAATATAAAGCGTGATACCCGTTACACCATTGTGAGTGAAACACGATTAGGAGTTGATGCTATAAAAGTAATTGCCATAGATGGCCGCAGAGTGAGTATCGATCAGCTACAAAATAAAGCACTGTTGTTTAAGCGTCCTGCTTTATTAGCAGGGGGGAGTTGTCATGCCTGAGAATAATCAATCCGATATACACCAAAACAAGATTTATTGCGGTACGGACTTTTACCTTGCAATGAGAGCTGAATGCGGTGTGCTGCATGGCAGTTCGTTTAGGTTTAAACACATAACTTTCGTTCAAGACGAAAACTTACACCCAAGGCAGCTATTAGCACTTGATAGCAAGTTAAAACCTTTACTTGATGAACTTAAAGAGAGGTTTGAAGCGTGAAACCAACCGTTAAACGCCGCAACTGGGTGTATCACTCAGTTGTTAAACCTAAGCAAAGTGAGCAGAAAAATGAAAAAGATTAACTGGAATCATATGTCTGAACTTGGATTGATCGAGAGAATAAATCGAGAGATTTTACACCCGCTTGGTTTAGCCATCTGTCGCCAAGTGGAAAGTGGAGTAAGCGAAAAAATTCTAGTTGCGGATGATGGTGTTTTTGAATATGGCCCTGAAATAAATAGTAAGCCACTAACTTATGAGCAAGTACAAAAAAAGCTAATGGAATTCGAAAATGAAAAATGAAAAATTAACTACAGCACAAGAGTTATCAGTCGTATCTGACGTAATTGAATACCTTGAAGGTCGTGGAGTTGAAGGGCCATTAGCTGCATGTATTTTAAAAACGGCCGCTACACATATTGAAAACCAAGTGGCTAAAAAGTGCTTTTTAGTCTCAATGAGTAAAGCATTAAACAAGTAGCTGCAGCACAGCCATTTTTAACTATGAAGTACTATCGCTCGAGTACAGACAAATTTAACTATGTGGTACCAGAAATCAGTTTATACCTGGTGCCATAGTTAAGCCTGGCTATAGTCGACGGCAAACATAGTTAAATTTAACTGTATTGGCCACACTAGATAAATGCAGCTATGCCAGCTGCTGGAAATAAAAATGATGAATCAATCAGAACACGAAAGCTATTTAGGTGCAAAAGGTGGCAGTGGTGTTTACCAAGCCATTATTAATGTAATGGCCCCTCATGACTTTTACGGTGAGCTGTTTTTGGGCACTGGCGTAGTATTTAAAAAGAAAGCATCGGCTAAGCACAATGTGGTTATTGATAAGTCACAAACCATGCTAGATAAATTTAGCTATGTGGTACCAGAAAACAAAATTTGTGGTTGTGCTATTGAGTGGCTAGAAAATTTTAAACCATTTTGTAAAACCCAGCTTTATCTTGATCCGCCATACATGCCAGAAACAAGAACAAGCAATGCACGTTATCAGCATGAAATGACAGAAGCCGATCACAAACGTTTGCTACTAGCTGCAAAAAAACATAACCACGAAGACGTTAAAATTATTATTTCTGGCTATGACAATCCGTTATACAACGAAATGCTAAAAGATTGGTGGCGTAAAGACTTTCAAGCAATGACCCGTGGCGGCGTTCGTACTGAAACAATCTGGCTTAACTATCAACCAGGTGATGTGCATTATCACACTTTTGCGGGTGAGAACTTTACTGATCGTCAGCGGATAAAAAGAAAAGCTCAACGTTGGGCTAAGAATTATGAAGCACTCCCGAGAGCTGAAAGGCAAACCATTATGGCTGCACTATTAGCAGTTGAATAACGACTACTATAAGCCAATTAATTCTAATTGTTGTTCACGAGGTAAGTTTTTAATGAGTGACGCGGCAAGTTGTGCTGTTGTTTGGCGAGGTGGGTTTAGATAATGTTTAAATGCTAGTGTACTAACAAACGTTGCCCCACAGTTTTTAACGTCAGTACATGAAATGTATAGATCAGCTACATGGGTTGATTGATTTTCTCTTGATGAAATAGTCGCTTTACTTCCACAGTTCGGACACGTTACCCGCATAGCCACACCACTATAAATCCACAAAACATTAACTGTGATTATATACAGTGTTTCTTTACCTTACAAATAACCATTCAATAGATAGCTGAGAACTCAAAGGCCGAAAAATTCACTCCTCCTCGCCTTCCGCTTTCGTGCAAAAAATGCGTCAAATTGACAACCATTGTGACATGCTACTTTTAGCTAGCCCTTGTATTAAAAGGATCTGATAGTTGTTTAAAAAAGATCTGAATGTCACAACTGTGACAATATTTGACATAAAGTGACAACAAAATAGTCTGATAGATGGTGAAAGTTAAAGTTGATTTTGTATCTACAACATAGTAGAAGTTATTATTTAAACTATGGTATTAATGTATGAAAAATATAATTTCTTTATCTGATTTTAATTGGTTAACTCAACTTGCAACTTTTATTGCATCCATAGCTACAATTCTCGCTTTAGTTATAGCTATATGGACATTATTTAACTGGCGAAAGCATCAGTTATATTTAGAAAGGATAAAATTGCTTACAGAAATGGAATTAAGTTTCCAACTATTATCATCAGAATATTTAGATATAACTAAAAACAGTTTTGTAGCTTTAGATAGGGTACAAAATGAAAAGGATCATGATCGAATTATCAAAGATTTAGATGACACTCTAAAGCATTCAAAATTCATTGAATATTCGCTTGAATATCAATTATCATATTTAAAATGTAATAGATTAATATTTAACGAAAAGAGCAAACTAAAAAGCTTTGAAGATATGGAAAATTTTTATGGAAAGTGCGTAGAACTCCGTCAAGAGCTAGCAGATAAGAAAAAAAGTTTTGATACAGTTACTGAAGAATTTGCAAATCTTTACTCTAAATTTAGAAAAGATGAACAAAAGGTTTATGATGACCTATTTAAAGAGTTTAAATAAATATTCGATTAAGCGTTAGCTCCCCCTAACGCTTTTATTCTCTTTACCCTTACCACTCCAAAACGCCCTAAACAATCGCATTAACCCAAGTGTCGAAACGGCAATCCCCACTATCACAAACTCAAAGTACCAGGGCGCACCTTTATAACCCATTGCTTGCCAACCTTTTTGCATATACGGTTGCATTGCTGGTATGAAGTGACAGATGAATAAACCTAAAAAGAATAAAATAATGATTTCATCCATAAAGGTTTTGTCGCGGTTCTTCAGCACAAGTAAGTCATAATCAGCGTCATTTTGCTCTGCTTGCATACAACGTTTTGCTTTTGCTTCAAACTGGGCAATTTTAAAATTGTTTTCAGCACGTGCAACGTCTGCGGCCATTTCAGCCGCAATACGTTTACGCTCAACATAACCGCCGGTTAAATCGGCTATTGGGTCTGTAATAAATGCGATGAGTGTTTTAAGCCAGCCCATTATTTGATCCCCCTAATTAATTTAATAAAGGCTTTTGGGTCTTTACTGAATGACTTGATCACTTTGTCGAGCCCTTCAAGTAAATGCGGTGCGGCATAGGCTGTAACACCAATCACACCCGTTTTTAAACTTTCATCAAATCCTCGCCACTCACAAAACATGGCGGCTAAGTAGGCTGCAAATATCGCAATCAGTACGCTCATAAAGTAATGAAAAAACGTGAACTGTCGTTTGCTTAAATACATTTGGATAGTGGCTGCTAAGAAACTCAACATAAATAATCGCCCCCATTGTTTAATAAATTCAATGATGTCTAACCAGCTCATGCGCTTTCCTTTGTCGTTGGGTTTAAGTCTGAGTACTCAGGCTCTTTAAATTCAATATGTTGTGCGGTAGGTAAGTAGTTATTAATACCCAGTACGTCTTGCTGAAGCGGTACCACTTCATTGTTGTAATAAGCGCGGGTGATTTTGTCTAAATCACCAAAGCCAGGGCTATCACCAGATGATTGCCCGCTGAGTGCTTCTTGTGCGCGGTGCATGCTGAGCATGTCGTTAAGGGTTATTTTTTTGATGCGCTCAAATTCGTCTTTGGTGGATATATCACCGACAGGCGTGATCTTTATCGATTTTTCAGCATCGGCTTTATTACTGCGGAAATTAAAAAATAGGCTTCTAAAGTTACCCACACCTTTGCTGTCACGAATGGCATTCTTTAATGCAGTTTCGTCGTCATCGCTTAAGTTCGGATCTGCCATGGAGAAGATAAACCCCATGTGTGCCCCGTTTTTGTAATAACGGCGCCTAAATAAAGTGGCATCTTCATTGAGTAGTGCTGACTGAATACCGCCATAATATTGCGGAATGCCATAAATACCTTGCGCAGGGTCGTACTCTTTTACGTGAATGACTTCGCCAGCCTTGAAATAAATAGGCTGGTGAGTGCGGTTACTCAGTTGGGCATACACACCACGCGTATTGGTATAACGCATCGTCAACGCGGGTAAATGGCGCAGCCTAATCACTTGCCCAAACGCATTACGAATAATCTGTAAATAGGCGTTACCACTCCAAAGTAAATCAAACGCAAATTTGCTTAGTGCTTGGTGGCTCAACAATGGGTTTGGTTTATACCATTTTAAGATCATGTTGCGCTTAAAGTAGAGTATGGGTCCATGCTGAGCATTCACTCTGAGCAATTTCACCAAACCTTGCAAACTAATAGGCGGTGCATAAATACCGTTGTTGTCACTAAACACACCAATGTAATCAGTGAGCCGATTATCTAAGCACGGCTCAGGGTCGCCAAAACTAAAAGTATCGGTTACGGCTGTTCGTTGGTTGTAGTTCGGCAATTGGCCGTTACTCACTTGTAATCGTGGTTTACTCATTAAGCTGCAATTCCTACAGAGGTTTGGCGGCTGTGGGCATTGCCGTCCAATGGTTCAAATTTCATAGCATGCATAATTGCCCAAGCAATATCGGCATGGCCTGTGGTGGCTGTGCGGTTGGTGGCATACGTGATCTGGTCGCCAGACACTTTACGACGAATATTAATAAATGAGCTGGCAATATTTACCGCGTCTTGGTCAAACTCAAAGCGGCTGTTTTTAATTACGTTAATGGCTTTAATAACCAGCTGGTTCTTAATTATTGGGTTGTAATGAATAGGCTCAGCATTCGGGAAAAACTTAGTGATCATTTCCCACACACCATAACCAATCCCAGTGGTATCAACGCCAATATGTTGTACGTTGTATTTTTCTGTGAGTAGCTTTATTTCAGCGGCCATGGCTTCAAAGTCATTACCGCTTAAATCGATTGCTTCAAGCAAGCGGAACTTTTCACCTGGTTTCATTGGGCAGCTTAATACTGCCACACTGGCTTTATCACCAAAGCGGGCGGGGTCAAAACCAATCACCACAGGTTTTAACGCAAAAGGGCGCTCCCATTCTAAGTTGAAATCATCCCATTTAGTTGAATCAACCACACACGCCATGATTTGGTTCAGGTTAAAGGCGCTGTGTGCATCATCAATAAACTTACACATAAACAAGTTATTAAACTCGTCTGTGCTGTATTCGTTTTCAAGTACGCCAATATCAATGCGGTCAAAGCCTGAATTAACCACATCATGCACAGTGAGCATTTGGCGCCAAATACCGTCGTCACACAACATGCCATCTTTCAGCGCCTTGTGACTTACATCAATTTCAAATTCAGGATCGTTACAGGCTTTTGTTTTGCGGTACCACTTACCATTCCAATGGTCGTACGCTTCATGGCTGGTAACTGAAGGCGTACTAAAATAGGTAATACGTAAATGCTTGTGCGTGGCCATGGCTTGTGCAAGGCCGCGTAATGTTTTGTATTTAGGAATCCAAAACACTTCATCGATGTATAAGTCGCCGCTTTCCGATTGTGCTGTTCGGGCGTTAGTTGACTTAAAAATCAGCTTAACCGTTTTGCCACCTTTTAGGTTTAGCACCATCGGTGAGCCGGTTAATTCAATATTAAAATGCTCACGCACGAGCGCGACAATATTGGCTTTAAATACTTCGGCTTGGTCACGGCTTGCTGATATAAATATCTTGTTACGGCCATTCAGCACGGCATCATAAAATGCTTCAAACGCAAAGTAGAAGGTTGCCCCAATTTGGCGTGGCTTTAATATAAAGCGGCTGCGGTGATCTTGATTCTCAAACCAATGCTTTTGGTGTGGGTAAAGTAGTTTGTCTTTAAGCTCATTAAGCATGTCAACGGTAATGCCAGAGCAATCGTTTTTCTTTTTCTTCTTCGACTTTTTATTGCTGCCATTATTTTGTTGGTTTGACGCATCATCATTAACGGCACGTTGCTTAGGGGCAGGGGCAAGTTTACTTTTATTGAGGGCGCATAATTGGCGCGTGCAAAAGTCGAGCTCCTTATAGTCCGCTTCGGTTTTGTTGTCTTTATCAGCGAGCAGGTTAATGCGTTTGCTAAAGGCCATTTCAGCGTTATAGCTTGGACACATATCCTCCCATTTGCCCGCCTCAGCCCAACGGCGAACACTACGCGCACTTGGCATGTCATCCAGGTCGGCAATTTCATCCACCGTGTAACCTTCAACCACATACAAGTCTTGTGCTTTTTTGCGTATTTCTGGTCCGTAGTTCGCTTTCATAATGCACCGCGTTTAATAATCCATAGCGGCAGTGTATTCGTTATAAAGCGTGTGATCTGTCAGTTAAAAACCTATCAATTCCTAAAAGCTAAATATAGGAATTTCAAAAAGTTAAACCGTTGGAAAGGTGTAAAAAGAGGGTGCAAACTGCAAGCAACTTTAAAGCAAAACGCTCAACCAACAAAGGTTTTATTTATGCCAAGTCAACTACGTACAAAACCACTTTCCATTGCTGCGGTAGGCATGACAGTTGATGGTCGTGAAATCACAGAGCAAGACGTAGCCGACATTGTCGAAACCTACAACCCGCGCAAATATGGCGCGCGTATCAACCTTGATCATGAGTTCAATTGGTCGGGCTGGGCAGCTAAAAACCTACACAACGTTGATATAGCAGGCATGTTGGGCGATGTGTTGAGCGTTGAAGCATACGAAAACGAAGAAGGTGTGGTGTGCTTATACGCTGTGCTTGCACCAAATCAAAGTTTTGTTGAGCTAAACAAAGCCGATCAAGCGGTGTACTTCAGCATTGAAATAAAACGTGACTTTATGGGCTCGGGCAAAACCTACCTAACAGGTCTTGCTGTCACCGATTACCCAGCGAGTTGCTACACAGACCGTATTAACTTTAGCAGTAAGAGTGAGCCAGACGACAAGGACGTCGCCTTATTAAAAGTCGAATTAGGGGCATGCGATCCCGTCGATGATGAACCCACTAAAAAACCCTTTTTTAAACGACTATTTTCATTCAATCAGGAAGAACCCGATATGAAACCAGAAGACTTAGCCACCGCATTAAAAGATGCACTGGGCACACCGCTTGCCGAATTCAGCCAAAAGCTAGACGGCTTTTCAACAAAGCTTGATTCATTCTCAGCCACTAAAGTGGAAGACGAAGAAACACCGCCTGAAGATGATGAAAGCACTGAAGTAGCTGATCTAAAAGAAGAGCTATCCTCAACGAAAAAACTGCTTACAGAACTGACAGACAAGTTTGAAAAAGCAGTAAACGCACCTGCGGGTAATACCACCGACGCCGACGATGAACCCGAAGGCGACGAGGGTAAATACAGCCAGTTGCTGTAACCACACGGATTGAACGTAACCAAGTTAAACGCAGGAAAGAACATGAAGACAAGAACCAGAGAATTATTTGTTGCCATTATGGCAGGCATGGCCGTTAACTATGGCGTGGCATCAATGTCAGAGCAATTTAACGTTGAGCCGACTGTAGAGCAACGCCTATACGACGCGGTGTATGAATCGTCTGAATTCTTACAGATGATTAATACCGCACCGGTTGATGATCTAGTCGGTCAATCGGTGATCATGAGTGTTGACGGTGGTGTGACGGGTCGTGCCGGTGTTGAAACCGACGACACCAAAGAGCGTAAAACCCGCGATGTATCGAAGCTCGATAAACGCGAATACCGCTGTTACCCAACTGAATGTGACATTCATATCACATGGGTGAAAATGGATCAGTGGTCGAAGTTCCCTGATTTCCATGAACGCTACCGTAACCACGTTCGCCAGGCGATTGCACTGGATATCATCAAAATCGGTTGGAATGGTACGCATGCCGCTGATACCACGGATATTGTGGCATACCCAATGATGAATGACGTCAACATTGGTTGGTTGCAATTACTTCGCCGTGATGCACCAGAGCGTGTTGTGACTGAAGGTGTCACAGTGAATGAAATCCGTATTGGTGCAGGCGGCGACTATGAAAACCTCGATCAAGCAGTGCATGACGCATTGCAAGGTATTCCAGAGCATAAACGTGCCAACATGGTGGCGATTATCGGTGATGAACTACTCGCACACGATAAAAATAAGCTGTACGCCAAGCAAGCACATACACCAAGCGAAAAGACCAAGATTGAGCTTCAACAGGTCATTGAAACCTATGGAGGCTTGGCGAGTTACAAAATTCCTTTTTTCCCTGCTCGCGGCATCTTAGTCACCAGCTTTGACAACCTAAGTCACTACGTGCAAACAGGTTCAACCCGTACGAGCGTTGAAAATAACGCGAAGAAAAAACGTGTTGAAGACTACCTGTCACGTAACGATTGCTACTACGTCGAAGACCTAGAAAAAGCGATTTACTTTGAATCAGCCAATGTGAAGTTACCAAATCAAGCAGGTGACGGCTGGGTTTAGTTTACTAACAGCAGCAATTGCCGCCCTTTTTTCCTAGTTTCAGGGCGGCTCTTTTTAACCAACTAGTAGAGTGTTTTTAAATGAGCTTAGTTAAAAAATCATTAGCCAAAACAGCAAGCAGCGTACCAAATAGCACTGACACAAAGGCGCCAACAGCAGCGGTTGAAGCCGTTCAAGCTAATACGCCAGTAACCGACAATGAGCAAAAAGAGTACCCGTTTTTTGTAGCGGCCATCGAGTCTGACTTAGCTCAACTAAAAACATTTAGCGATATTGCTGATAAAGCCAGTTACAAGTCTGAAGCCCTAAAGCGTAATGACTACCTAGGTTATATCAACCGCTATCGTTTAAGCGGCCAAAACCACCCCAACACCGTGCTGGCATGGGTATTTATTTGGCTAGTTGATTTAAAACGCTGGGATGCAGTGTTAGAGCTATTGCCATTGATGATTGAACAAAAGCAGCCATTACCCACTGTGTTTAATACCAAGCATTGGCCTGCGTTCGTTATCGATCAGTTGTACGACGATGCCAACTTTTACTTATCAGAATCAAAACATGATGGGCTATTTGAAATCAGTTTTGTACTGCATCGCTTAATCAATATCGTGAAAAGCCAAAACTGGACAGGCTTAGAGGTAGTGGGCGGCAAGCTCTACGCCATCACGGCTAAGGTCGATGCGTCATTACACAATTACGGCTTTGCTGCGATTTTCGCTGAGCAAGCTCAAGCCATTAACGATAAAGCAGGGGTTAAAACCTTATTAAAAGACCTGCAAAAGTTACTAAAACAAAGCGAGCCAGAAAAAGCGGCTGACGCTGACTAGCTCCATCGCCGGTGGGCAACTTAGCACAGCGTTCGCATTGCTTGCTTAACGTATGTGACTAAGTGGCGCCCACACCCAATTTAATTGTCATGTGAATGGTTTAGTGAAAGGTGTGTGATGAATTTAAGCGGTATGCCACAAGCAGATTTACAAAGCGTCAATGTTGAAGTGCCAGGCAATGGCTATTACCCAGCACTCGGCACGGCTCACTTTATTGAGCATTACGCGGTTGCCAGCGAATACGCGAATAAATCGGATCTGCTCGTTGAAAAACTCACCCGTGCTCAAGCAGAAATAAACCAAGAGCTAGACGGTGTTCAACTGACCAATGGCGAGCCGCTTAACGCGCAACAAGTGATTTTTTACTGTGATGCTGTGTACAGCAAAGCCAAAGCAAATTTGCTGGTATCAAAGCTTGGCAGTACACATCGTGATAACGCGACAGCACAGAGCCAATCAGCTGTAGATAATCATGAGCATTGGCAACGCGAGAGTATTAACGCTTTGCGTTTATTGCAGTCGCTCAGCGTTAACTTATCGGTTGAATTGCTATGAGCCAAAGCAAAATAGCAATGCTTAAACAGCATTTAGTTAGCGTTGTGTATCAGGGGCACAAATTAGCCCTTGATACTCAGTTTGACAGTTGGATTGAAGGCGGACGCATTGAGCCCTGTAGCAAAACCATAAATGGAAACGGGTTATTAGCAGCACGTTTTTATTACTCAGGGGTGATCAGTATAAACCCGTGCTCAGCGCCAGCAGCATTGATTTGCGCCTTTGCCTCGTTTTGGCTGCAAAACAATGGCGGTAAATACGACAGCCACGACATTGAATTCAGTGCTGATGTGAATGATGACAACAGCAATGAAGTTGAATTGATGATTGAACAGCTATGTGAAGAGATTGAGCTTGTTCAAACAGACAACGGCCCGTTTGAATTAGACGGCATACGTTATGACTTTGGTGAACAAAGCGTGTGGATTGCTGAAGAGTTTACATTGCTAGGGCAAATAAGCCGTGCTTAACGTCAAATTTGACGAGGGGCAAAGTAAAGAGCAGCTCGCGTTTTTACGTCTTAACCCGAACAAGCGCCGCAATTTAATACGCGGTGCAATTAGGGCGGCAAACCGAAGCAGTAAAACGCGGATCACTGAACAACAAGACTTGATGGGGAAGCGCTGGCAAGGCAGGGCAAACGGCAGAAAAAAGAAAATGCTCACCAAGCTTAAGCGTCGCATGAAAGTGCGGTACGGACCTGATAGCGGCCGTGTGTACTTTAATCACACACGCACTGCAAAGATCGCCCGCGCCCATCAAGAAGGGGTCAGCCTTGATGTAGAAAAACAATCAAGTGCTGGCAATCAAACTAAAGATGGGCCAGCAACAAAAAACCTCGCCCGTGCATTAATTGCGGCGGGTTACACAATCCCGCGGGGGAAAGGTAAAGGCACGAAACGGCCTACGATAATCTGGATAACCGAGCATTTAAGTAAAAACCAAGCAGGGTTTTTACTGCGCGAACTAAAGGGCAGCTCAAGTAAGAGCAGTTGGCAGATTGATTTGCCTGCCCGCTCATTTTTAGGGCAGACCGCCTCTGAACAAAAAGAGCAACAGAGTTTTATTTTAAACAAAGCTATGCAAGTGGCGTAGCGCAGCAAATAAGGAACGACCATGGCACAAGGTAAAGTATCCGTTGCAGCCATACAAACAGGCAGTGGCGCTACGAAAGAAGTGGAGCGCAGCGTGTTATTCATTGGCGAAGGGCCAGAGAGTAACGGCAAAATTCTACCTATTAATGCACAAAGTGATTTTGACAGTGAATTTGGTGAAGCTGATTCGCCATTAAAAACACAAGTAAAAGCATGGCAGCGTAACGGTGATGATTTGGTCAGTGGTTATGCCATTCCTCATGCTGTTGGTGCGGACATTATGGCGCTCATTGATAAAGCGATGGATCAAGATGTCAGTCCTGAAATCATCGTGATTTGTACGCCTGTTACAGGCAAAGCCGACATTGAAAGTTACCAAGCTAAAGCCCTCGAAATCTTATCAAGTCTTGCAAGACGGGTTCATATTCTTGTTGCTGCGCCAGGTCTTGCCGCAGAGCAAACGTGGTCTGACTTAGTAACCGCGCTTCAACCGTTGACAGATGGCGTGGTTGCCCCCCGTGTAGCGGTGGTGCCATTGCTATTTGGTGATGAACTCGGCGCGGTAACAGGGCGCTTGTGTAAACGCTCAGTCACGATTGCAGATAGCCCAATGCGTGTACTGACGGGTGCCATGTCTTTAATGCCACTACCAGAAGATGCCGAAGGCAAACCACTCACCAATACAACCACGGCAGCACTGGATGCACAGCGCTTTAGTTGCACACAGTTTTATGCTGATTTTGATGGTGTGTACTTTGGTGATGTGAACACCCTTGATGCAGAAGGCGGCGATTTTCAACAAATTGAAAATGGTCGCATTGTTGATAAGGCCGCGCGGGCTGTTCGCATCATTGCGATTCAAAACATTAAGAACCGCCGCTTAAACAACAGCCCCAGTGGCACTGAATTTGGCAAGCGCGTGATGAGTAAACCATTACGCGAAATGAGTAAGTCAGTGAACATTGGTGCAGATAAGTTCCCAGGTCTCATTGAACCGCCGAAAGAAGACAGCATTAGCATTACATGGCTGAGCGCTAAGCAAATCCAAGTAATGATGAAAATCACGCCGTATGATTCACCAAGTGAAATCCTCGTCGGCATCATGTTAGACCGCCAAGATCAGGAGTAAGGCACATGCAAAAAGTATTAGGTGGTAAAGATTTTGATGTGTTCATTGGTTCGTCAATGGTGCACGTAATTGAAGCACAGGTAAAAATCACCGATGGCCGAAAACCTAAAACCGTGCGTGGTGTGCCTAAAGGCTACATTGATGGCCCTGTGTCAGCGGAAGTAACCTTAAAGCTTGATCATGAGAACTGGCTAATTGTGCAATCACAAGCAGAAAAAGCGGGAAGCTGGAAGGGGATTGAGCCGTTTGATGTGGCATTCAATGCTGAGGTATCAGCAGGGAAAAAGAACATTGAGGCATTTGGTTGTTTACCGCAGCTAGAAGACTTGCTTGATCTGAAAGCGGAAGGAGGGGATGAAGACGTTACCTCGATTAAGTGCCCTGTGACGAGCCCTGATTTTATCAAAATCAATGGTGTGCCGTATTTAACCGCTGATGAAGTGAGAGATCTGTAATGACTAAAGCCATTCGCAATCTATCTGTTACAGCGTTACTTCATACATTACAAGCATGTGGCTACCGTGTGTTTGAAGGTGAATTAAACCTAAACATTATTGGTATTCGCCATGCAAATACCCGTGCCAATACGTTTAATGATGCGATTTGTGTGCTGTATCAACAAGGTGGTGAGTGGCAATTAAACCAGTTTAAGGCCACCACAGACGCAGGCCTTTACTGGCGTAAACACCCAATGAACGTAGACGGTACCGCCGTGCTAATTGCAGGGCAGCATAAAAGCTTATGGACGTTGGGTTATCACCAAGGGAAATACCGCGCCCTTGTGCAACATAAACCCGTTGTTGTCTTGCGTGACAACAACAAAGACACCGAGTTAGACACGGACGTCACACCAGAGGCGCAACTACAACAAGGTTACTTTGGCATTAACTGCCACCGCGCAAACAGTAAAACCACATCAATCCAAGTTGATAAGTGGTCTGCCGGTTGCCAGGTGTTTGCAAATCCAAATGACTTTGACGAGTTCATTGCCTTGTGTGAGCAATCCGCTGCCAAGTATGGCCCTTATTTTACCTACACGCTGCTAGACCAAGCAGATATTAAAGAGAGTATTGATCATGGCGTTTGAAAAGAAAATTACCGTTGAGACTTCGAAAGGTGAAATCACCTTTAGCATTAACGCTAACGACTACAACAAGTATTTAAATGCAACGCAGCCTAATAACAAAGTGCAACCGGCAACCAACTTTTTGTTAGACACCGTCATTGAAAGTCATGAAGCGAAGCTAAAAGAGTTAGTGCAAGAGCCTGGTGCACCATTGTTCTTAGTGGGTGCTGTGGTTGAAGTGTATCAACCAGAGTTTAATTTCAAAGTAAAAAAATCGAAAGCCGAGCCAAGCAAATAGGCAAAAACAAACTTGATCAGTTGTTGGCGTATCACGCTAAATACTTTGGCGTGATCCCACCAACGGATGAAAGCTTGGCACAGGCTCTTTACTTATACACCAGTGAACAAGAGAACTTAGCAATAGCCGTAAACAACGGTATTTGTGAAGCAATAGGCGGCGATTAATGGCAACCCTCAGCAAGTTAGATAAGCTCACTTATTCAATCGGCATCATTGATAAAGTCACTGGGCCGGTTAATAAAGTCATGGCTAAAATTAATCAGCTGAGCAGCCAAGCACGAACAGCGCAAGACCAAATGATGCGCGGTGCAACAACGGCTGTCGCAGGCGGTTTTGCGCTGGCTCGTTCTTTAAATCCCGCCATTGATCATGTGGCCGCATTGGGTGAAGTGCAATCATTGGGTGTTGCCGATGATGCGTTACAAAAACTGACTAAAACCTCGTATGAGTTTGGCTTTCAATTTGGCGGTGACTCCGCTGAGTTTGTGCGAAGCGCTTATGATATTCAGTCTGCGATTGCGGGCTTAAATGGTGATGAATTATCAGAGTTTACGAAAACATCAAACATGCTCGCTGTGGCGACCAAAGCGGACGCGTCAACAATCACCAGCTACATGGGCACCATGTACGGTATTTTTGAGCAAACCGCCAATAAAATGGGGAAGGCCAATTGGGTAAATCAAATTGCAGGCCAAACAGCGACAGCGGTACAACTATACAAAACCACCGGTGCTGAAATGCAAGCCGCATTTGCCAACCTTGGGGCAACGGCAACCAATATTGGCTTAAGCTCAGCGCAGCAATTTGCCTTAGTAGGTGAATTACAGCTGGTTGCTAAATCAGGCTCAGTGGCAGGCACGCAAGCGGCTTCGTTATTACAGGGCATTGGTAAAGCACAAGACGCACTGGGTATTAAACTGACCGCCGATAATGGTGATATGTTGGCGATTGATGTGGTGTTAGGGCGTATCAATGAACGCTTATCCTCATTGGGTTCTGTACAACGCGGTGATGTGCTGACACAAATCTTTGGTAAGCAGGGCGCGAAAGCAATCGACGTACTGAGCACCAAAGTTGATAAGCTCAAAGCAGGCATTAACACCTTTGAAAATGTACAAGACGCATCAAAAGCCGCGGAAATGGCAAACATTATTGCCAGCCCGTGGGATCGTTTAGTCGGTTCGTTTAATGCCGCAGCCACCGCGGTAGGAAATCGTTTACTACCTGTGGTTGAACCGTTTATTGAACAACTCGCCGCTGGCTTTGCGTATATCGTTTCTCTGACTGAGCGCTTTCCTGTTTTATCCAGTGTGATAGCAACGGCTGTGGTGGGCATTATTGCGCTGATCACCGTGTATGGGTTGGTTATTTTCACAATGGGCCTTTATCGTATGGCGCTCGTATCAACCGCTGCACTCACCAGTGGTTTAACTTTACTGACTAAGCTTTGGCAAGGGGCGTTGATTGCTTTACGTGTACTGGGATTCTTATCACTTATTGCGACAGTCGCCGCTGCATCGATTGCGTTTGGTGCGTTTAAAACCGTGATGTTGGCAGGTAAAGCCGCCACATGGTTATTTAATGCTGCACTGTGGGCAAACCCTGTTACATGGGTTGTTGCGGGTATTATCGCATTGGTTGCCGCTGTGGCTGCGCTGATTTATTACTGGGATGATCTTGTTGCCGCATTCCAAAACACGGCATGGGGTCAAGCACTCATGCAAGCATTTGCGAATGTGAAAGCATCGTTTGATTACGTGATTGACAGTGTTAAGTGGTTACTTGAAAAGCTTGGTCTTATTGACGATACCGAAGCAAAAATAAGAACAGAAGCGGTATCAGCCTATGAAAACATTGACCGCAGCCAACCAAAAAACTTAGTTATGCAGCATGCGGATCAGGCCTATAGCCGCGACTATGGCAAACGCATTCTTGATAATGCTACTGCTTTACCTAGTCGTACTGTTACGAATAACTATGCTTCAGCTAACCATTTTACTAACGCTGCTAATTCGCCTGTTTTTAATGCAAAACAAGCCGAATTATCTGGCCTGAACAGTCATATTAGCCAAACAGTAGCAAAAACAGATCAGGCAGTTACTAACGCAGTACACACCAATGCTAACAGCGTTGAGCAACTGAGTACCCAACAACACAGTAAAAGCTATAAGCCAAGTGTGAAAAAGTCAGCATATTTGCAAAGCCTAGCAACAAGTAACAACACAGACAATTCGCGTCAAACGGATAACAGTAAACGTGTCTACATCGATAATTTAACGGTTAAGTCTGAAGACCCATTAAACAGTATTGAAACAATGATGGAGCTTACAGGCTAATGACAACTATCAATATTGATTTAAATATTGTTGATCAGGACTTGGCCCTTGATAGCTTTGCCGTGCCTAGCCAGCTAACGAATAGCGATGTGATTGCACAGGATATTAAGCACCGCATTATTGAAAGCGGCAAACTGGTTGAGCTCATTGGCCTTCGTAATAACAACATCGTTGCCAAAATTTTAACGGAGATAGAGTTGATAGTGGAGCAAGATCAGCGTTTGAAGCCTGGCACCATCAAAGTGATAAAGCAGCTGACAGGTGAAATTAGTGTCACCGCTCACACGATTGAGGGGGCCATTTAATGGACTACATCACGTTATTTAAGCAAGAGCTTCAAGCCGCGGGCATTCCTGTCACGGATGAAGAACTGCATGCACTGTGGCAAAAGCATGTTGAGCAAGGTGAGTTTTCGGTTAACAACACAAGCACGTTTAGCCCGTTCTTTCGTTTGCAAAAATCCATCATGGTCGAGCCTGCACGACAGCTTATCGATAGCTTGATCACAAAGGTAATGCCTAATTCCTTTGTTATGCTTGCCAGTGATGAATGGTTAGAACAACATGGCGAATCGCGCAAAACCTTTAAGTTGCCTGCAGTAAAAGCAAAAGGACTGATTGAATTTACACGCACAGATATCGACACTGAATTAGTGATCCCCCGAGGCACGGTAATAGAAAGCTTACCGATCAACGGGCACGTATATCGTGTCGTGACATTATTTGACCAAATCTTTGCTGTGGGAGAGGCAACACACACTGTGTCAGTCGAGGCTGAGCAGACAGGGCAAAGCTACAACTTAGCCGCGGGTTACTATGTACGTGTTATCTCAGATATTGAAAACCTCACAGCTACGAATAAGGCTGATTGGCTAACCAGAGCAGGGCAAGACGTTGAAACAGATGATAACTATCGATTGCGTATACGTGATGCGTTTTCGTCTTTAGGCAGTTATCACGTTGATGCGGTGTATCGCTCTATTATTTCAACCTTTACGGGTATTTCAGTTGATAACATCGTATTTGAAAAGAACGCACCACGGGGACCAGGTAGTGCAAATACCTATGTGTATTTAGATGTAGGTGCAATCAGCACGGCTTTATTGAACCAAATTAACAATCACATTGCTGAAGGTAATCACGGCAGTGGCGATGATTTGCAGGTTTATGCAATTAACTATCAGCCCTTTGATATTGTCGCGAACTATCAACAACACCCTAATACCGCTGATCGTCGTGCCGACATTGAGCAGTTTATTCGTGCAGCATTCAGACAAAACGCGGCTTACAAGCATGTCACTCGATGTCGGCCCAACACATTATTTAGTTTTAGCCAGCTCGCCAGCGAATTACACGCAGAGTTTCGAGAGCTTAAGACAATCCGTTTCGACAATGCAGATATTAACTGCGAATTATGGTTGCCGGCAATCAACAGTATGGTGCTAACGAATGCGTGATGAATTAGTACCGCAATTACCTAGTTGGTTGAGCGGCAAAGATGCAGAAGCACTGGCAAAGGTTGCGCAAAGTTACTGGCAGGAAGTGGAGAGCTATCTACTTTGGTGGCTTGAGCAGCAACACAGCGAAACAGCACAAACCGCTATTTTAGACTTGCTTGCATGGGAGCGCTCTATTAATCGCTTACCAGGTGAATCAGCCGCACTTTATGGCTTGCGTGTAAAACATGCGTTTGCCAATGCCACTGATGCTGGCTCAAATGTTGGCATGGAGCGGATCTTTAAGCGTCTTGGTTTTGGTTATATCCAAGTGAATGAGCGCGTACCAGGCTTTGATTGGGATATGGTGGAAATTGCCATGTTAGAAGATGAGTTTAGCGGCAAAGAGCAACTTGTTAATGAAGTCATCGAGCAGTATGGCAGAACATGCCGCCGCTACTTTTTAAGCGCGATGGCAACGGTCAATACAACCGATGCCATTGGCCTTGTGGAATATGATCAAGAGGTAACAGGGTGAGTCAATTACAAATAACCAATGCGGGCTTAGATTATCGCAACGCCGTATTCGCCGGTGATGAAGTACAAAACATTACGCATTTTGTGTTTGCGAATATTGACGGCCAAGACGAAACCGCGCCAATAGACCCAAACACGGTGATCCCAGCAAACATTGTGCACAGTGAACCTGTTAAAGCGGTATCGCGCATCGATGGTAATGCCGTGGTGATCAGTGCCGTGATGGGCTACGACGTCGGCGACTTTGACTATAACTGGTATGGCGCCGTTGCGACCAAGGCGAATAATGAGCAAATCCTTATCGCGGTGGTCATGACTGCACGACAAAGTAAAACAAAAACGAGTGCTGAGGTTTATGGAAACTACAGCGCGAAAAGCATTGTATGGCGAAGCCAAAACATTGCCGACGACTTGAATATCACGTTAAACGCGTTGCCATGGCAAGTGCAAACAGGGGAATTTGTTAGTAAGTCTGAATTTGATGTCCACACACATGCGCAATACCTAGAAAAAACAGACTACATCACTAATTTACCGTTTAAACCAGAGGGGCCAATCACTGTTTTTAATCGTTATTCGTTAAAAGCCGCAGAGTTCGCGGCGCCAATTACTCGTAAAGACGAAACCCAATTACAAGATGGGGATTGGTTTTCAGTAAGGGCTAGCAGCGGTGTACCAATACTAAAAATTGCTGAGACTGAAGCAATAAAGTTTAAGCGTCTAGAAGATGGTGCGGTCGATGTGCAAGTGAACATCGTGGCTGATGATAAAAACGAGCGGGTGTTTGTTTATAACGCCGCAGATGATGTATGGGAGTTTTAAATGGATAGCATTGTTAAGCAGCGCAACGATGGGTTTAAAGCTGGGGAGTTCTTACATAGAACCACGCAGTTATTGCCATGGCCTGAAAATGAGCGTTTAGCATACATTTATGATGCAACAACAGCAGCGAGTTATACATTTGGCTCAGTTGCATCACGAACTTATCCAAACGTTTATGATGCGCTAGGTGGTTATATCGATATACATGCGACAGGGCTTCGGTATTACAACAAAGATGGCTCTATTCGATGGGTATTATTGAGAAACGACTTACCGCGAAATAATGTTTCATTTAAAGGAAGCGTTTCAATCATACATTTGATTGATGGTGTACCGCACTTTATTGGCCTTGTTGATGAAAATACCTCTAGTTATCACAGAATTGTAAAAGTTAACTTGATTGATATGACGGCAGTAGTGAGCCCTACTGCATACGAAAATACAGAGTTGATATCGAGTTTCGGTATACTTGAAGATGGCACTTTATACTGTACTCACTTGTATTCGAATAATACGCGAAGCGCATCAAAGCTGGTTGACTTAAATACCCTCACAAAAACGGATGACATACCAGAGGTCGGCATAGTGAGGCAGTTAAGAAGTAATCCAACTTCTACATCGACCGACAAAGATTTTTCAGGCATTGCGTTATTCAATGGTTCGTTATCGCTAATCGGTTCATCAATCGGTTCGTCAAGCAGTGGCGGGTACACATATGATATTTGCAGCATTTTATTTGGCATTAACCCTGACTTAGATATGACAACAGCAAAAGCAGGAAAGACGCCATTGCGTACCAGCCACTCCTTTGCAGTGAATATGTTTTCAGGAGGGCTTACGCAAGTATCAAAAGATCTATTTATGTCGGATATGCAAGAGCAACATGGTTACTTCGCTATGACTAACATCTCGAATAAATATTTCACTCGACAAGCATTAGAAGAGTGGGCGTCGAATTGTCTTTATGAAACAACAGGTTTTCGTATTCCGCTAAGTGCAAGCGAAGGAACATGACATGCAAGTTTTATTATTAATTCAATCAGGTGCTATCGCACCACAGCTCCCCGATAGTATCACGTTATTTAAGCAACAGAGTATCGTAGATATTGATGGGAAGGCCTATTTCTTTGCTGATTATATTGGCTCTAAAGCGCTTGTCAGTGATTACAATGTTGATGACTATCTTGCGAGCATTGCACCAAAAGAAACACAGTTAATCCCCGTCATTATTGATAACGTTGCAGGGCAGCTTGAGGGGTATGTAAACAATGAAAACGAATACACGGTGCCGCAATCAAGTGATGCGGTGATTGCGACAGGAAAATTAGCTATCCCTGATCGTAAATTCAAAGTGCCGTTTAAGCGCGTTGATACGGGCCGTGTTCAATTAATGCCTGCCGAAGTGGTAGAAGGTGTATTCACCTTGCCACTTAAATTTGAAACCAATGGCGTGTGGATTGTTAATCAAGCGCTTATCAATACCGACTATGAGCAAGATATTTTTGAGCTAACAGAACGTAAGTTCTCTGTCATTTAGGGTGTAGCTATGCAAGTAAAACTTAACTTTATCAGTGCAGGCAAAGCACAATTACTTGAGCCACTCAAAACTAAGTTTGGTGAGGTGCATCGGTTCTTTGTCACAGACGGGTTTACTTTACCTTGGTATGTGCGCTGGTTTCATAACCCTTTTGGTAAAGGCTTACCCGCGGCTATTTGGCATGACTACGCATTAAAAACGGGTCGTGAGAATGCACATTACGAGTTCTTTATTTTGCTTACGTTCTACGGTGTACCTCGTTGGAAAGCATACCCTATGTGGTTTTTTGTGTGGGCTTACGGCTCGTTAAAGTCACTGCTTACGGCTTTTAGGTAACGCTATGGAAATACCAGCTTCGTTTAATACACAAAGCAGGGCGGCACTGAATGCTGCGTGCAAGAGCATTCATATCATTGCCCTAAACAGTTATCAAACGCCTAGCCTTATTACGGCAGCGGCGGGGAGTCAGTTACTTGCAAAAGCAATCAACGATGCAACAAGGCAGCAACGACCTAACGTATTCAATGCGGTCATACTTAGTTGCAGTGCCCCAAGTGCAGCAGGTTTATCAAGCAAGCTTACGGCTTTTAATACCCTGTGTGCGCTGCCTGTATTTACGCATGCACAGCAACATGCAAGCAGCTTAGCAACCCTTGATACCGATAAAATGCGCCTGCCTACAACAGAGCAATCAATTGAATGGCAGGATGTAAATGATTGCTGTGCATTGCCTGCGGTTGCTAATGCCTTTGTTGATAAAAGCAAGCAGCTGGTGAACGACGAAGGTGTGCAACTCATTACAGATATTAATGCGGCACTTACTGACACCGAGCAGTTAAAAGCTGTCCGTGATAATCGACTAACTGAAACAACCTTTCAAGCGGGTGCAAGCTTAACGGTAACGCACAGCAATGCACAAAGTGCGCGAGCGCTTGCACAGCAAATTGAAACATTAGGTAATAACGACATGCACTGGGCTTACTGCGTGTTTGTTGGCAGTGGCGATAACATTCAAACAATTAAAGAGCTTTTTGCATGATCACGTTAAATGGCTGGCAAGTACCAGGTTATGAAATACGTATTAATTGTGGCATTAAGTTGCCAAGTGATGACTTAAGCGGGTTAGGTTCCTTTACCTTGTCGGGTGACAAAGGGGTTAAGCCTGGTGTGGTCACTATCAATACAAAAATTCCTTTTAAGGATCATGCTGAACTTGCCGAGTTAATTACACAGGCCAAAGCAACCGATGAAAATGGCGCCCGTCTACAGTACACCATTAACAGTGAAATCACAGAAGCATACAAAATACGTAAAGCGAAGTTCAATGATGAAGTAAAAGCGGTTGAGCTTGAAGAGGTTAAAGCGTGGCAAGTCACGTTTAAGTTGCTTGAAGTCCTTTCAACCGCTGAGCGTAATCAGCAGCAAATTGATGGTAAGGCTAAAGAGAATAGCCAAACCCAAGCCGTTGATGGACACACCACAGTACAAGCTGCGTTTGAAAAAAGTGAAGGGCCATGAGTAGTAACCGGCTAATTAAAGTGCTTACCATTGGTGGCTCACAGGTGACGAATATTGTTAGTGAAAATACGCAGCTTGATCTGTTCAGCACTGGCCGTGCAAGCTTTATTGTTGTCACAGAGCATGAACCACAAGGGATTGTTGAGTTACACATAGGTTACACCCTAGATGCTATGCAGCCGTATTTTTTAGGTGTGATTGAGGCCAAGCATCAAAGTAATGGTCGCTGGTTTTTAACGTGCCGTGAATTGATCGGCGCCTTATCGTTTGCCCATAACTTTGCTATTCGTCATGCCACCTTTGCGAACGTGTGTGACGAGCTAAGTAAAACAGGTTTAGCGTTTGTTTACCCTGATGCAGATTACACACAAACCGCCGTGCCGGCTTTTTATCACCATGGCACAGGGATTGAAGCGCTAAGGCAATGCGCTGATGTGTTCAGTATTCCTCAGTTTATATTTCAGCAGCGCCCTGATGGGAAAGTGTATGCAGGTAGCTGGCACGACTCACGCTGGGCAAACACTGAAATCACCGACTTTGAAGAACACCCCATTAAAGTAACAGCTTCAAACACAGGCATGCTTATGGCAATCCCTAAGTTACGCCCAGGTATAAAGTTAAATGGGCGCTTTATTACAGAGGTGACATTACAAGATGATAGACAGGTGATCAGATGGTCAAAAACGCTATAAAGCGCTTAATACTGCGCTACTTTCCAGAGCTTGGGCAGCGTAAGCATTTGCCGCAGTTGGCACGTATAGAGCGTATTTATGACATACCCGTAACGGCAACAATCAGCAGTGTCTTTAAACCACTTAAAGGTGCTGATGTGCAATTGCTTAACCCTAAAACAGGCGAACCATTAGTGGTGCCTGTATTTCAGCAAGTCACATTAGGCACAGGCCAAGCCGCTGATCATGGTGTGTTAAACGAACCTGCACCAGGCATGCATTGCTTAATACAATACATTGATGGATTGAACAGTCACCCTGTGATCACCAACTTATTACCTTGGCAAAGTTTGGTGCCAGAACACAAGCGCACCGATGTCACGCTACAACAAAGTAGCCGCAGCAAGCTACAAGGCCGCGATGGTCACTGGCATTTTTCAACGGATGGGGAAATAACACAGCAGAGCGATACCAGCAGAATAAAATCGCGCAACCGCACAGAACAATATCACCAACGCACCTGCAGCATAGACACCCACGATATAAACAAAGTAGATGGCAACCAAGTCAATGAAATAATGGGCGCCTTAAAAACAGTCGTTGGTGAAAAGGCCTTAATCGTTGCACTTGAAGGCTTATTGCTTGGCAGTAAGAAACAAGTGGATATTGAAGCCACTGAAAACATGAATCTAAAAACATTAAAAACCTTACATGCTAAGGCAAGTGAACTTGCAAAGGTCGAAGGCAAAACAGTGTGGTTAGGAGATAGCTCAGTCAACGTGGCTCAAGTGCTGCTTGATTTAATCGGTTTGGTTGAACAAATGAATCAAACCTTATCAACTCACACACATAACTCACCACTACCAACACCAACAGAGAAAGCTGATTTTGTTGGTTATAAAGCTGAAGCTGCAGGTCTTAGCTGTCGGTTAGAACCAATAGTTGAGTAGTTATTCTCTTGTACTGAATTGGAGTTTTTTAGTTTTGGTATTCCCATAGAAAGAAGTGTACTCAAATTCCAAAGAAAAAGTTGATTCTATTTCTTTGAAAATGTTGGAAATATTGGGTTGTTTCAGTAGGTCATGCAAGGTCAATTTTAATATGGTAATAGTTTCATCTTTGGCTATATAGCTGCCCTGACTTTGAGTAGAAGTAATTGGTGGTTTTTTAAAAGCACTTACCTTGCGATATTTTTCATTAATTATTTCTTCAAATTTCGAATAAGTGATTAGTTCATTTTTATGATAGAACTTAAACTCATCGACGATAGCAGGGCCTAAGCCTTTATTTGTAATTGTAAAGTTGAGTTCATTTTGGTGAGTGTCAAAATTACTACATATTGCAGGTCTAACAGATAATTCGTTATGTTGCCTATTTGATTTTGATTGCTGCCAGGTAAAATAAATTGCAAGACCTGCTAAGAGTGTAGAAGTTAAGGGGAAAATTAACTTTAAAATAAATTCAACCATGATTGTTCTCCAATGTTAAAGTAAATGCAAACAGCTGATTATGTTTAGTTAGTAAATTTATCATGAAGTTTATGCGGGAATAATTGCGTATAAACTTGCCACAAAATATTTAAATTACGGTGGCCTGTTACTTGGGCCACTTCTTCTATTGAATAGCCTTTTTCAAATAAGCGGCTCGCACCTTCGCGACGCAAATCATGATAACGTAAATCCTCAATACCTAAGGAATTACGCACACGTTGAAAACCTGCTGTAACAGATTTTGGATTGTAAGGAAAAATTAGTTCACCATCTTTAGGCTGTTTAATAGCAATATCAAAAGAGCCAGCAAGTAAAGGTACTAGCATGTGATTACCTTCTTTTTTACGCGGGTCTTTTCTGTCACGAACTAATATAGTTTTATGATCTTTGTTCAAATCATCCCAGCGCAACTTACAAACTTCACCAATGCGCATACAAGTTAAAATACTAAAATCTAGAATATCTAAAAAAGGGATTCTAACTTTGCCATTCGGCCTAAAGTTCATGCGTTCCTTTAAACCATCGCGCAATTTATCTAATTCATTATCGGTAGGGCGGCGAGTTCGCTTTTGGCTTTTGCCAACTAAATCCATTTCAATGAGCACCGGCACAGCATCTTCGAATATTTTATAATTAGCATCGATGTTCCACACTGGCCCTGCCTTTTTCATAACACTTCTTAAATATGCAACATCGTGATAAATAGTTGCTGGCCCAGCTCCTGCGCTCCTTCGGTTTTTACAGTGCTCAATTAAGTCGCTTGTCTTAAGCTCATTAGTCTGTACTTTTGCAATGTCGCAATCCATCAGCATTTTTATTACAAACTGTTTTGTGCGGCCAGTTGCATTCCAAAGATCATGATCATTAAAATATAAATTTAATAGCTCAAAAATAGAAACGACAGTACCGCGATTAAATACCTCATCATTCTCAATAGCACTAGAACGATTTAAGCCCCAGCTACGTGCCAGTTCTTTTTTACTGAAAGTTTTAGACTCTCGGTGTATAATTTTGCCATCTTTTTTAACGCGAACAACTGCTCGGTAACTAAAAGAGCCATTAGTTTTAGCGCGTTTTTCAATATTAAATGAAGCCATGGTTAGCCGTTTTTACTGTATTTAGTCCTACCCCAAATGGGGCCCATTTGGGGCACTCTATATCGAAACTCGCGGCAATTCAAGGCAATTCAAGGCAATTCAGACTATATGAGTAACACACTAAATAAGGGCTCTAGCCCAGTAATAGCAGGTAATACAGGGTTTAGACGGTTTAGCGTGGCACCCATGTTAGATTGGACTGATCGTCACTGTCGAACCTTTCACCGCAAAATGACTAAGCATGCTGTGCTTTACACTGAGATGGTGACAACCGGCGCTATTTTATTTGGTAAAGGTGACTACTTACACTTTAATGAGCATGAAGGGCCTGTGGCATTGCAACTTGGTGGCTCAGATCCTGAAGCGTTGGCTAAATGTGCAAAATTAGCGGCAGAGCGTGGCTATCATGAAGTAAATTTAAATGTGGGATGTCCGTCTGATCGCGTGCAAAATGGCCGCTTTGGTGCTTGTTTAATGGCTGAGCCTAAACTTGTTGCTGATTGCGTTGCAGTAATGAAGGCCGAAGTGACGATTCCTGTTACGGTTAAAACTCGTATTGGTATTGATGAGCAAGATTCGTATGAGTTTTTGTGTGCCTTAATAGAAGCAAGTCATGATGTGGGGTGTGATGACTTTATTATTCATGCGCGTAAAGCATGGTTAAATGGTCTAAGCCCAAAAGAAAACCGTGAGATCCCACCTCTTGATTACCCGCGTGTTTATCAGTTGAAAAAAGATTACTCGCAGCTGCACTTAAGCTTAAATGGTGGCGTGAAAACCATCGCTGATAGCATAGCTCACCTTGATTATGTTGACGGTATTATGATTGGCCGTGAAGCGTATAGTAATCCGTTTATTTTATCTGAAGTGGATGAAAAAATTTATGGTGATGAAGCCTTTACGCTGAGTCGTCATCAGGTTGTGCGCGCTATGTATGACTATATTGAAGATGAAATGAGCAAAGGTGCTAATTTTTGGCATATTGCTCGCCATATGTTGGGAATTTTTCAAGGCCAACCTGGTGCGCGTGGTTTTAGACGTCATTTGTCTGAGAACGGGCATGGTAAAACGGCTGACTTAACTGTTATGGATAAAGCCTTAAGTTTTGTCCCAGAAGTCTAATCATATACCTCGTTAAAAAAGCCACATTTTGTGGCTTTTTTTGATCCTAAAATTTGGTGAAAAAGTTAATTTTTTAGTCAAATTAGTTATTTCTTATTCAGTCACTAGTCAGTCAAAATCTAAATTTTATTAACTCAACTTATTGTATCTAAATAACAAAATTAATTTATTTGTTAGTTGGCACAAGAATTGGAATCTCCTAGCTGTATTAACCCAATTATCAACAGGAGAGTCACATGGGTGTATTAAATCGCGTAAATGACATTATTCAGGCAAACCTTTCTGCAGCACTCGATAAAGCGGAAGACCCTGAAAAGTTACTTAATCTACTAGTGCAAGAAATGCAGGATGCACTGACGGAATGCCGTGCAACCGCTGCGACATTTTTAACGCAAGAAAAGCAAATGAAGCGTGAAATCGCTGTAAAGCAAGCAAAAATAGCTGACTGGCAAGCGAAAGCAGAAAAAGCGTTGAGTAAAGATCGTGACGATCTTGCCAAAGCAGCATTAGTTGAAAAGCAGCGTTTAACGACAGAAATTGAAGCGCAACAAGCTGAAATGGATAAAGTGGCAGAGTCACTATCTAAATTAACTGATGATTGTCAGCGTTTACAAAACAAGCTTGCAGATGCAAAAGCCAAACAGCTGACTTACATGCAAAAAGAACGCGTTGTTACAGCACGCTTAAAAGTAAAAGAGCAGTTGCATAGCAGTAAAGTTGAAGATGCATTAGCACGTTTTGACTACTTAGAGCAGCGTGTTGAAAACATTGAATCGCAAGTTGAGGCGTATGAACTTACACAAGGTGATGCCGCAAATTCAACAGCAGCACAAATCGCTGCCTTAGAGAAAGACGAAGCAATCGATAAAGAGCTTGCTGATTTAAAAGCAACGATGAAGCAGTCGGCTTAGGAGGTTAATAATGAACACTTATCATACATCATCACGTTGGTATCGAGATTTAAGCAATAAGAAAATCTCGGGTGTGTGTAGCGGACTCGCTGCGCGTTTAGGGTTTCCTGTATGGTCTACGCGATTGGTGATGATCATACTACTGATTAATATGCCGCTGTTAATAGGCGTGGGTTATTTAATTGCTCACTGTTCTTTACCAGTAAAAGGTTACTAGGAGTAGAGCATGAAAACGTTAGCTATCATCGTCTTAGCAATGCTATTGCTGTGTACCGATGCAGTGTCATTCGTATCGTTTGACTCATGGCAGTTGCCGTTATCAATTGCTGATATGAGCTGGGCAGGGCTTGAAGTCATCGGTGCGATAGTGGCAGTGATTGTCGTTGTTGCTGGTGTTGCATTATTCACTATTGGCTTACTTGGCGCAGGTGTTGTTGCTCTGATTGGTGTTGTGCTTGCGTTTCTATTTGGCTCAGTGATGGTTGCATGGCCATTGTTGTTAATCGCCGCATTATGCTGGTTGATTGCTGATAACAAAAAATCGGCGGCTTAGCGCCTTAATAAACTGCCTTAATAAACAAAGTATGCTAAATTTAGCGGGTAAGTTGATGTCTTAACAAGGATTAAAGCACGATGAAGCTGTTACCCGCACTCTCTTTTCTTACTGCAAGTTTGCTTTATAGCACTTTTTCATTTGCTCATAGTGGTCATGACCATAATGATAGCGCTGAAATTTCAGTCAGTAATGCACAAGTCCGTGAGTTTTTACCCGCGAGCAAAGCCAGTGTTGCTTATATGACTATCACAAACCCTAGCAATCATGCAGCTGTTTTAACGAAGGCTGAACTAGATGGTTTAGGGCGCGTTGAAATTCATCAGCATACACATGTGGATGGTATGATGAAAATGGAGCAGGTTTTGTCATTAAAGATTGATGCCCACAGTAGTGTTGAGTTTAAACCAGGGGGTTATCATTTGATGGTGTTTGAGCCAGAAGATAAGCTAAAAGCAGGGCAAGAACGAAAACTCACGCTATATTTTAATGATGGAAATCGAGTTTTTACTCAAGCTAAAGTTGTGTCTTTACAAACAATGTCAGAAGAAAAACCGCAAAAAAGTAAAGAGCACTCACATCACTAGGAGATAATATGTCTGAACACAAAGGAAAAATAGCCAGTGCGTTGCTTATAATCTTAATTATTTTTTATGCAATTGCCGTTTATTGGAGCAGTGAACCTGCTCGTATGGATGTGGTAAGCAAGGCGAAGCAAGAAGCACAAATGCGCGGCGATAAATTTGTGACGGGCTATACCACGACAAGCACGCTAATCAATGTTGCTGATACGCTGTTAAATAAACCGGGTGGTTATCTATCTAATGATATTATGCCACCTAGTGTAATGATGGATAATATGCCTGCATGGGAATATGGCGCGCTTGAGATGACGCGAGACTTAGTATTGTCGATGCGAAAAGACTTTAGCCGTTCACAATCCCAATCAACAGAACATGCAGCACTTAAAAAGGCACAACCACAATTTAATATTAGCTCTGAGGCGTGGGCATGGCCAAGTGCAGAAGCAGAGTATCAAAAAGGTATCAATTACCTCATTGTTTACCGAAGCCAAATTGCCGACCAAAATGACAGAGACAGTCAATTTTATGCTCGTGCAGATAACTTGCGTAGCTGGCTAAAAGAGGCTGAGAAGCGCCTTGGTAGCTTAAGCCAACGATTAAGTGCTAGTGTCGGTCAAGATCGTTTAAACACGGATTTAGCCGGCGATACAGCAG
The DNA here is from genome assembly GCF_032716425.1 of Pseudoalteromonas sp. N1230-9. NCBI lineage: Bacteria > Pseudomonadati > Pseudomonadota > Gammaproteobacteria > Alteromonadales > Pseudoalteromonadaceae > Pseudoalteromonas > Pseudoalteromonas sp. N1230-9. The sequence goes on along the minus strand of NZ_CP090419.1, from coordinate 3,197,546 downwards.
CTCATCAAGCAACGTACACCCCATTGCAAAATCAAGTGAAAACATCTTGGTGGCAAATTGATGATGTATTTTATGAGTCGCGAGGTGCAACATGGGCATTACTGCACTTTTTACAAGCGGTGGAGTATGATTTTGCCGATGTATTAGAAAAGAAAAATGCTCGAGTGAGCCTGCAGCAAATTATTCGTGAATTAGAAGCTACACAAGAAACTGTGTGGAGCCCGATGATTCTTAATGGCAGTGGGTTTGGCTTTGTAGCAAACCATTCACTGGTGATGGCAAATTATATTTCGCGAGCCAATGCGGCTCTAATTGAACTTAGCGAACTTTTAGCGCAAGGATAAAATGATGAAAAAGTACTGTTTAGCGGCCGCGCTGTCGATGGCCTGTTTAGCACCTACAGCACAAGCTGATACTTTATTGGGCCTGTACTTGGGTGTTGATGGCTGGCGGTCAGATAATAGTGGTAGTTTTGCTCAAAACGACAACTTACAAAACTTTAATTATGATGATGAGACATTCATTAGTTATTACGCGGCATTAGAGCATCCAGTGCCTTTAGTTCCTAACTTTAAATTTAAGTACACTGAGCTTGAGCTAAATGGCTCAACAACCTTAGATGATACGTTTAGTTTTGGTGATGCTGATTATGTTGTTGGTACGCAAGTAGGCACGGTGAGTGATTTATCTCATATCGATTATATTCTTTATTACGAGATTTTTGATAATGATCTCGTTTCGATTGATTTAGGCTTAAACGCTAAGCAATTTGATGGTGATATCGTTGTCACTGGTACGTCACAAAATGGTGGCCCTGCATCAACAGAACGTGTTGATTTTTCTGGCTTCGTTCCTTTAGTTTACGGTCGTGCGGAAGTGGGTTTGCCACTGACAGGTCTGAGCGTTTTCTTTGAAGGAAGTATGCTTGCGATTGATGATAGCAAAGTACAAGACTACCAAGTGGGTATCGCGTATGCGTTACTTGATAATCTTGCGGTTGATTTAGACGTTAAAGCCGGTTACCGCTCAATGACCTTAGAACTTGATGATGTTGATGATATTTATACAGATATTGATGCATCAGGCCCATTTGCGGGTATTCAAGTACACTTCTAAGCACTTTACTTAGTAAAAGTAGCTGGCAGGTTATTTGTTTACTTGCCAGCTAGTTTCGAATTCCTCTTCTAACGATGTAGATACTATTTGTTTGTAGGCCTTGTTAACAGGTGAGGCAATAAGCTTTCTTAGCTCATCCCCCGTTTGTGTAAATTTATAATAGCTCAGTACTAAGTCATTACTTTTTGCTTTTAGGGTTAAGCGCTGATGCATAAAGCTTAAATTAAATTCCTGTCCGGCTTTTAAAACAGCCGATTCGATCTCTTTTCGGTATAATAGGTTAATATCCATCAGTGTCAAAATATCAGGAAAACTGACAGGTGTTTTACCTAAGTTTAATGACACCTTGTTACCTTTACGTAGTAAATCAAACAAGGAAGGCTTTTTATAAAAGCCCAACAAAATAAGGTTACTGTTATCTTTTTCATTAAAACCACATAGCGATGTGCAGCGCTGAAGTGCGTCAGCTTCACGCTGAGTCATATGCTTGAGTGTTTGCAGGCTTTTTATTGAAAAAGTGCCAGGCGAAACAGTTTCACCTGCCAATATCTTAGCCCAGAGCTTTTGCATTGAAGTATTGGCCGTATCTTCGCATAAACTTATGAAACGCTCTATCCAATCCGAATCAGGTTGATGGCGTCCTGTTACATCAGGGCAAAAGCCCATTGCCATAGCCATGATTGTTTCTATATTTTCTTGGCGCTTAATAAATTGAATCTCTTGACGAGTGTGAGCTCGCTCTAATAAGCCCACATTAGCCTTTATTTTGTAGGGAAGTTGTTGTTGGCCTTGTGAAGAATAGCTATCACTGTCTGCGTTATTAATTTTTGCAGAAGGAGATTTATGAATAGAATACCCTAGTTGGTTTTCTATAATATTTGCAAGATTAACTCTTGCTTGTGCCGTTTTGACTGTCATCGGTGGCATTGGCCTTGTCGGTAGTGGTTAATTGCGCATGTGTTTTTATATTATTAAGCGCAAGTTTTACTGTGTTGTTAAGTATGTATTGGCTTAAAAGGGCAAGGTAGCCACCTATAATTGGGGTATTTACCTCACCATGAAGCGTACATATGACTTCAACATCACTGCCTTGATTTAAGTAACGAATAGAACCTCGAGCAATGTGTTCTTGATTAAATAAAAGGTTAAAGCTCATTCCTTCGTCGTTCATTTGTGTAATTGTCATTTCACCCGCTCCCCAACGGCTATCCCAAAATTGGTGGGCACCGACACCTTGACTTGGCTCAGCAAGTGTAAACTGAATACTCGGATCGACTGCTTCCCAAGGTTGCCACTGTGGCCACTGGTTCAAGTCCGTAACGAGCGAGGCAATATCATCACGCTTCGCGGTGACTGTTATTGCTTTATTTACGGTATATTGCTGTGAAAGCATCAGCCCAACCACTAAAGTTATAAGGGCACATATAAACAGTGTTTTTATACACAGAACGAATAGTTTAATAATCTCACCTCAGGTAATAATTTTATAGCTTTCATAACATTATACGTATCATAGACTATAATCTACACAATATAAGTTATCAGCAATGTATCATAGTCAAATTAAGTGGTAGAATTTTCCATCAAGGCTGTAAAATGGGATGGAGTCATCGTTGCAGTTTTTGGATGAGTAGTCTAAGGAATTATTAATGGCATCAGAGAGTAACGACTTTTTATTTAGTGATCAGGATGATGAGCAGCCGCTAGAGGAGTCTGTTTCGGATTTTTGGGATGTATTAATTGTTGATGATGATCCTGAGATACACTCTGTGACTAAACTTGCTCTTTCTGGTGTAGAGTTTTGGGATAAAACGTTACGCTTTCACCATGCCTACTCAGGGGCCGAAGCGCTCACTGTCCTTAAAGAAAATTTATCTATTTCTGTTGTATTACTTGATGTTGTAATGGAGTCTGATGATGCAGGCTTGCAGGTTGTTAAACAAGTTCGCGAATGCCTAAATAACCATAACGTACGTATTATTTTACGTACAGGGCAACCAGGTTATGCCCCAGAAGAAAAAGTAATTCGTGAGTATGATATTAATGATTACAAGACGAAAACAGAATTAACACGTAGTAAGCTAATTACATCACTGGTTACTGCTATTCGCTCGTATGAGCAAGTTTGTCAGCTTGAGTTTCAAAGTCGTGCGCTGAACAACATTCTTTATGCTTCAAAAGCTATTTTAGGGTTTACTGATATTAAAGCATTTACGATGGCTGTGATTAAACAATTATCGTTTATTTTAGATTGTGAGCCGAAAGGGGTCGTGTGTGGCTCCTTAGAAGATGATAATCAAATATGTGTGTTAGGGGGCTGTGCAGAATATAACAGTTTTATTGGACAAGGTATTGAGCAACTTGATGATGGTCGCATTATTTTACAAGTTAAAAATTGCCTAGAGCAGTCACAGCACCAACATACAGAGATTGATAGCACCTACTTACTGAAAAGTAAAAACCGTCAAGCTGCAATCTACTTGGAAACAGAGCATATTCCAAGCCCGTCACAACTTCAGTTTGCTGAAATATTCCTCACCAACGTAAGTGTGGGATTAGATAATGTTCGTTTATTTAATCGTCTGCGTGATGCTGCCTATAAAGATATCTTAACGGGCCTGCCTAACCGTAATGATTTTATGAACAAAATTGAACGCTTCTACCAGCCAAATAAAAATGATTACGTATTTTTATTAATAGATGTTGCGCATTTTTCAGATATAAACAATGGCTTAGGTCAAGAAATTGGCAACCTGTTGTTAATGGCCATCGTTGAAAGGCTTGAGCAAGAATACCCTAATGCAGAGCTAATATCGCGCATTGGTGCGGATGTGTTTGGTTTGCTATTGCCAAAAGAGCAGTATGATCTTGAGCTACTTCGAGAGCATTTGAGTTTACCATTTAATGCTGGGGAACATATTTTATCTATTAACTTTAAAATAGGTTTATGTAACCAAAGCGATTTTCAGCAAGCAGGGATCGAGACTTTAAAATTAGGTTATATCGCGCTAAACCAAGCTAAAAAGCAGTCAATGGAAGCCGTGGTTACTTATACGCCTGATATGGAAGAAAAAATGGCGTGGCGATTAGGAATTATCAGACAGTTACGTCAAGACTTTGAGCAACGTAAGCTAGAAGTATGGTTTCAACCACAACTTGATTTAACGACCCTTGAGATTATTGGCTGTGAAGCATTGTTGCGTTGGCCCTCTGGAAATGGTCAATATATTTCTCCGGCTATTTTTGTGCCTATGGCAGAAGATGCTGGCTTAATTGTTGATATTGGCCAATGGGTACTAGAACAAGCATGTATGCAGCAAAAGCGACTAGAAGCTATGGGCATCGAAATTAGTATAGCGGTTAATGTGTCAGTGCCTCAGTTTAAAGTGAAAGGTTACGCACAGCAGGTAAAAAATACATTAAACCAATACCAGGTTAAGCCGCAATTTATAGAGTTAGAAGTAACAGAAAGCGTGGTTATGGACGAACTTGCTAGTGTTATTACCACCTTAAAAGAATTGAAAGAGTTTGGCATAGAGATTGCGATTGATGATTTTGGTACAGGGTTTTCATCACTCAGTTATTTACAACAACTCCCGTTAGATCGCTTAAAAATTGATAGGGCATTTGTTAAAGACTTACCAGATAAGGATAGTGAAGCAATTGCAGCATTAATTATTTCTTTAGGCGCAAGACTCGGCTTGAAAACCATCGCAGAAGGGGTGGAAACACAAGCTCAAGCTGATTATCTAGGAGAACTTGGCTGTGATGAAGTACAAGGCTTTATGTATGCTAAGCCTATGCCAGAAAAAGAGTTAATAACGTATTTGCAAGCCAAGCATTAAGTGGCTCTTTAAAAAATGTACCCATATGCTAACGCCCTTCAATTGAAGGGCGTTTTGTTTTCTATAATAATGATTCATAGTGGGGTATAATTCGCCCCCTTTTGGTAGCAGAGTATATTTTATGAGCGCATTAAAAGCCGAGCGCGGCCTGTTTTCTTATCCTAAATATTGGGCCGAATGCTATGGCACAGCGCCATTTTTACCCACTACTCGCGCTGAGATGGATGCGTTGGGCTGGGATAGCTGTGACATTATTATCGTCAGTGGTGATGCGTATGTTGACCATCCTAGTTTTGGCATGGCGGTGATTGGTCGCATGCTTGAATCGCAGGGGTTTCGTGTTGGTATCATTGCCCAGCCTGATTGGAACTCTAAAGATGCTTTTATGGCGTTAGGTAAGCCTAATTTATTCTTTGGTGTAACCGCGGGTAACATGGACTCAATGATCAACCGTTATACCGCAGAAAAACGTATTCGTCATGATGATGCTTATACTCCTGGTAATGTTGGCGGTAAGCGTCCTGATCGCGCAGTGGTTGTATACAGTCAACGCTGCCGTGAGGCCTATAAAGATGTACCATTGATCATTGGTGGTATTGAGGCGAGTTTACGTCGAATTGCTCATTATGATTATTGGCAAGAAAAAGTACGCCGTAGTGTGTTGTTTGATGCCAAAGCGGATATTCTTATTTACGGTAATGCCGAGCGCCCACTAGTTGAGGTTGCTCACCGCATCGCTTGTGGCGAAGCCATAGAGACAATTCAAGATATCCGCGGTACTGCGGTTATTCGTAAAGAGCCTTTACCAGGCTGGCGTGGTAGTGATTCCACTGCCATCGATAAAATCGGTAAGATTGATCCCATTCCAAATCCTTATGGGGCCGATGATGTTGGTTGTAGTAAGTCTGAGTTTAAACAAGCGGGTATTGATTTAACCGCCGAGGCTGCTAAACCAATTACTATTCAGCCTGCGCGGCCTAAGCCATGGGAAAAGACATACGTTAAGCTGCCAGCGTATGAGCAAGTGAGTGTGAATAAACCACTTTATGCCCATGCATCGCGTATTTTGCACCAAGAAACAAACCCTGGCTGTGCGCGTGCGTTATTTCAACGTCATGGCGATCGTTCTATTTGGGTCAATCCGCCTGCATTCCCACTTGAAACAGAAGAGATGGATGGGGTATTCGGTTTACCTTATCAGCGTATTCCACACCCAAGTTATGGTGATGAGAAAATCCCTGCCTACGAGATGATCAAAACCTCAGTGAATATTATGCGTGGCTGTTTCGGCGGGTGTTCATTCTGTTCGATTACTGAACATGAAGGGCGCATTATCCAAAGCCGTTCTGAGCAATCTATCATTGATGAAATTGAGCAAATTCGTGACAAAGTGCCAGGTTTTACAGGAGTTATTTCTGACTTAGGTGGGCCGACAGCGAATATGTATAAGTTACGCTGTAAGAGCAAAAAGGCAGAAAGCACGTGTCGTCGTTTATCCTGTGTATACCCTGATATTTGTAAGCATATGGACACTGATCACACGCCAACTATCGAACTTTATAAAAAGGCTCGTGACGTTAAAGGTGTGAAGAAGATTTTAATTGCCTCTGGCGTTCGTTATGACTTAGCAGTTGAAGATCCTCGTTATGTAAAAGAGTTAGTTACTCACCATGTTGGTGGTTACTTGAAAATAGCTCCAGAGCATACTGAAGATGGCCCACTCTCTAAAATGATGAAGCCGGGTATGGGTGCCTACGATAAGTTTAAAGAGTTATTTGATAAGTATTCGAAAGAAGCGGGTAAGAAGCAGTACTTGATCCCGTATTTTATTTCTGCTCATCCAGGCACCAAAGACGAAGATATGGTGAACATGGCGCTGTGGTTAAAGTCTCATGACTTTAAACTTGATCAAGTACAAAACTTTTATCCATCACCCATGGCAAATGCAACAACGATCTATCACACTGAGATGAACTCGCTGCGTAATATTAAAAACAATACTGAGCAAGTAGCTGTACCAAAAGGTGCACGCCAGCGTCGTTTACACAAGGCTATATTGCGTTATCATGATCCAGCAGGTTGGCCAATGATCCGTGAAGCGCTAAAAAAAATGGGTAAGGCGAACTTAATTGGTAAAGGACCAAATTGCTTGGTGCCTGAAGAGGGGCGCAATGAGAAAGCAGCGAAAGGGAAGGGCGGTAAAGGCCGTGCAGCACTGACACGTCATACTGGTTTTAGCCAGTTTAAAAAGGCCAATACTAAACCTAGAGTTGGTAAAAATAAGCAGCGTGCAAAGTAAATATAAATACGGCCCTTAGAAGGGCCGTTTTTATATTAAATTAGATTAATAACCAGGTTGCGGTGCCTAAAAAGGCAAAAATACCCACAATATCGGTGACGGTGGTCAGCACGACACTGCCTGCAAGAGCAGGGTCAATTTTCATTTTCTTTAAGATTAAAGGAATGCTCGCACCAGCAATACCTGCTGCAACGAGATTCATAAACATCGCGAAGGCTAGCACCGCACCGAGCTCAAAGTCCCACTGCCAAAGTGCGACAACACCGGCGATTAATATCGACCAAATAACACCATTTAGTGCCCCAATGGCGAGTTCTTTGAGTAATAAAAAGCGTTGGTTGGTTTGATTAATATGGCCAACGGCTATACCACGAATAACTAAGGTAAGAGTTTGGCTACCAGCAACTCCTCCCATTGAAGGCACAATTCCATTAAGTACCGCCAGGATTGGTAAGATTGCTAAGGTGTTTTCAAAGAAGCTTGCAACGATGGCAGCTAACAATGCGGTTAATAGGTTAACCCCAAGCCAAATAGAGCGACGCTGCGAGCTTTTCAGAACGGGTGCAAAGGTGTCTTCTTCATCATCAAGACCCGCTAGGCTAAGCATGCTATGCTCTGCATCTTCACGAATGACGTCAACGATGTCATCGATGGTTATACGACCAAGCAAGTGGGCGTTATCATCCACAACAGGCGCGGAAATCCAGTTATGACGCTCAAATAGTTGAGCAACATCACTTTCGTCCATCGAAATGAGAATAGACTCACATTCTTCATCCATTAAGTCGCGAACAATTTTGTCTGATGGGCTGGTTAAAAGTGTCGTTAATGACAAGGCGCCTAAAAAGCAGTTATGTTTATCAACCACGTACAGATCATCTGTACCTTCAGGTAGCTCACCACGTAGACGTAAATAACGCAGTACAACGTCTAATGTAACATCGGGGCGAATAGTGACAGTATCACTATTCATTAGTGCGCCTGCAGAGCGCTCCTGATAAGAAAGTGCTTGAGTCGCTCTTTCTCTATCTTGCGTATCCATAGCCCCGACAACATCTTGATAGACAGTATCAGGTAAGCTACGAAGTACTTCACCTAAGTCATCATCGTCCATGTCCTCAGTTGCGGCGGCAATATGCTCAGGTTCCATCTGGGCAATAATACCAAGACGTACATCTTCTGACAGCTCTTCAAGTACGTCACCACGTACATCCGGATCAACGAGTTGCCACAACATGCGGCGGATTTTATGAGGAGATGACTCAAGTAACAGTGCTGTATCGCAAGGTGCTGTTTTAGCTAGCATACCGCGCACTTGAACAAATTGACCACTATTAAGTGACTTGGTCACCTGTTTAAGTTGTTGTAGTGGGTAATCTTGTTCAAAGGCTTCTGGCATTGGCGTCCTTACAACTAAAAAAGTGAGCTCTGGCTAAATAAATACAGCATAGTTGCACAATAATAAATTTGCTGAGTTATCGTTTAAAGCAACCATTATATTAAGAATATTTGTTATATAAGATGAACGAATGACTTAAAAGTAAGATATTTAAGAGAAATTTAAATATCTAAGTTAAGTTTAACGTAAATCTTTCGTGCTTAGCAAATGCTATTCTTGCTCATGAAAGCGTTGTGCTATTAATTCACCTATTGCATTAAGTGCAGCAGTTGCATCAGGGCCTTCGCATACAACTCGAACTTCTTTACCTTGACTGCTCTCTAATAACATTAGAGCAAGTACACTGTCACCTTCAGCTTCTTTGTCATCTTGATATAACATAATTTTAGCATCAAATTGCAGTGCAAGTTGTGCAAGTACAGTTGCTGCGCGCGCGTGTAAGCCAAGTTTGTTTTGAATTAAAAACGTATTTTCAGCATACATGTTAAAGCCCTTGTTATAAGTCTTGCTCACGATGGCGAATTTTTACATTCGCATGGCTTTTCGCGAAACTTTCACCAATCGTCTGTGCTAAGTAAACAGAGCGATGCTGTCCACCCGTGCAGCCAATTGCGATAGTTAAATAACTGCGGTTATTGCGTTCAAGGTGTGGTAACCACGTTTGCACAAAGGTTTGAATCTGCCAAGTAAATTTTTGCACTATGCTATGGCTTGCAAGGTAATCTTTAACGGGTTGGTCGAGCCCTGTAAGTGGCTTAAGATCTGGCTCCCAGTGCGGGTTTGGTAAAAAGCGTGCATCAAATACATAGTCAGCTTCTTTCGGGATACCATGCTTAAAGCCAAATGACATAAAGGTAATAATGAGCTTTTTATCTTTTTTACCGAGAATCTTCTCACGAATTGACTCTGCTAGCTGATGTACACTTAAATCCGTTGTGTCGATCATAAAATCAGCGCGGGTAATTAGGACATCAAGCAGTATTTTTTCTTGCTTAATTGCTAAATCGAGCGGTAAAGAATCTAAAGAAAGCGGGTGTAAGCGTCTTGTCTCAGAGAAACGTTTAATGAGTGTTTGATCATCACTATCAAGGTAAAATAATGTTGGGTTGGCGAAACCTGGCAAGTATTCAAGAATATCATTAAATTCTTGTTGCTCTTTTGGCAGGTTACGCACATCGATACTGACCGCTATTTTGTCGTAATTATCAGAAACACTACGCACTAGCGAAGGTAATAGGTTTACAGGAATATTATCAACGCAATAATAACCAAGGTCCTCAAGGACTCGTAAAGCGACTGATTTACCTGAGCCAGAACGGCCACTGATAATAATTAATTCCATTTATGCCTCTGATGCAATAACTTGAAACAGTTCCTGATCGGTTTTTGCGCTGCGTAACTGTTTACAAAATTCTTTATCTTTTAGTCTATCAGCAATTGTTGATAAGGTCTTTAAATGAAGTTGGCAGTCTCCATCAGGTACGATGAGTGCAACAAAAATATCAACAGGGCGGTTGTCAATTGCATCAAAGTTAATTGGCGATTCGCTCACTATAATAAACGCATGTGGTTTATCAGCACCCGACATACGACCATGCGGAATAGCAATGCCTCTACCAATTCCTGTACTCCCCAACTTTTCTCGATTGAGTAAAGCATTAAGAATATCTTGCTGCGATAGATGAGGAAGCTGCTTATGAGCGAGTTCGCTGATAAATTCGAGAATTCTTTTTTTGCTATTAAAAAGGACCGCAGCTTTGCTGCAGTCCTGGCTAGTAAGTGAACTAAGTTTCATAATTTAGTGTCGAGCTAATTTCTCTTTGTGTTTAATAACTTGGCGATCAAGCTTATCAATTAGCGAGTCGATGGCCGCGTACATATCTTGATGCTCTGTAGAGGCAAACAGTTCGCCTCCGTTTACATGTAAAGTTGCTTCTGCTTTTTGACTTAATTTTTCTACATCTAGAATGACATGAACATTATTAATATGATCAAAATGCCTTTCTAGTTTCGCAAACTTGGTGTTTACATAGTCTTTTAATGAATCTGTGATTTCTACATGACGACCAGTTAGGTTTAGTTGCATAAGCATTTTCCTTCTATGTAAAACGTCTAAATCAAGCTTTTACGCTGATTAGACGGCGGTATTGCTAGAGACTCTCGGTATTTTGCAATTGTACGTCTAGCTACTTTAATTCCTTGCTCAGCCAATATATCTGCAATCTTACTGTCACTCAATGGCTTCGCTGAGTTTTCTGCGGCAATAAGCTTTTTGATTAAAGCGCGTATTGCCGTTGATGAACACTCGCCACCATTTTCTGTGCTGACGTGGCTTGAGAAGAAATATTTCAACTCAAAAATACCCCTTGGGGTATGCATATATTTTTGCGTTGTTACCCGTGAAATCGTCGATTCATGCATTTCGACCATTTCAGCGACATCATTTAGCACCATCGGCTTCATCGCCTCTGGGCCGTGTTCAAAGAAAGCCTGTTGTTGTTGAACAATACAGTTCGTTACTTTTAATAAAGTATCATTCCGACTCTCTAAGCTTTTAATAAACCACTTAGCTTCTTGCAGATGAGAGCGAATAAACTGGCTGTCACTGCTTGATTTTACAGAGCGTGACATAGCCGCATACTGGCTGTTCACTCTGATCTTTGGCATACAGTCAGGGTTTAGCTCAACCACCCAACGACCTTTTACTTTTTTTACCGATACATCAGGTATGACGTATTCAGACTCTTCACGTACGATGCTATCCGCGGGCTTAGGGTTTAAGCTATGGATAAGTGTCATCACTTCTTTAAGCTCGTTTTCTTTAAGCTTAGTCTTTTTCATCAAAGTACGATAGTCGCGACTTGCTAATAATTCGATGTGCTCAGATAAAACCATTTTAGTTTCAGCCAAATAAGGTGTATCTGCATCGAATTGACGAAGTTGTATACATAGGCACTCTTGTAAGCTGCGAGCACCAATGCCGACAGGATCAAATAGCTGTATTCTTTTTAAGACCGCTTCGACTTCATCAAGTTCTATTTCTTCTTCATCATCATTTTGATTAAAGCTTTCAACAATATCCTCACAACTCACAGTTAAAATACCTGAGTCATCGATAGCTTCGACTATAGCAACAGCAATCGCTTCGTCAGTCGGACTAAATGGGGTCAACTGTAGTTGCCACATCAGATATTCATGGAGAGTTTCGGTTGACGCACCTTGGTAAATAGACTCATCTTCTGGCATTGGCCCTGACGAGGTTGAAGGGGCTGCACTCATGTACTCATCCCACGTGACATCCATTGCTAGGTCGTCACTGACGGTATCTTTATTGAGTGCATCACTGCTCTCTTGCTCGTATTCACTGGGTGCTTCTTCTGCCGTAGCTGTGACTTGTGAATCATCAGAGTCAGATTTTTGTTCGTTTTTACCGATCGCTTCTTCATTATAATCCGCTTCTTCCACTTCAAGCAGAGGATTACTATCAAGCGCTTCTTGTATTTCTTGCTGGAGATCCAATGTACTAAGCTGCAATAAGCGAATGGCTTGTTGCAGTTGTGGAGTCATTGTAAGTTGCTGGCCCATGCGCAGCTGTAATGATTGCCTCATGTATCCCTAACAATCCTTTTAAATCATTGATTGATACTACTTTGAGTCAATATCAATATGTTGTCATTATTGTAAGTCTAGCAGATGCTCTAGTCGATGGTGTATTGGTTACAACCTGAATTGCTCGCCTAGATAGACATCGCGTACCGTTTGGTCTGCTAATACGTGCTCAGGCGTGCCTGATGCAATTAGCTCCCCATGAGAAACAATGTAGGCTTTTTCACAAACATCAAGGGTTTCTCGAACATTATGGTCAGTTATTAGTACACCGATACCACGGTTTTTCAAATGCTCTATAATTTTCTTTATATCTAACACTGAAATTGGATCAACACCAGCAAAAGGCTCATCTAGCAGAATAAATTTTGGATCTGCGGCTAATGCTCGCGCGATTTCAACACGGCGACGCTCGCCTCCTGATAGCGCCATACCTTGGCTATCTCGGATGTGCTGAATACTAAATTCATCAAGCAGGTTATTGAGTGTTTCTTCTCGTTGCTGTTTTTTAAGATCTTTGCGTGTTTCAAGAATCGCCATCAGGTTTTGGTAGACTGTCAACTTTCTAAAAATGGATGATTCTTGAGGTAAATAGCCAATACCTAATCGAGCACGATTATGCATGGGTAATAAAGTGATGTCGTTGTCATCAATACTAATTTTACCTTTGTCGCTTGGCACTAGCCCAACAATCATATAAAAGGTGGTGGTTTTACCTGCACCATTAGGACCTAGTAAGCCGACAATACTGCCTGCTTCGACTTCTAGTCCCACATTTTTGACAACTTGGCGGCCTTTATAGCTCTTTGCTAGCAGCTCTGCTTTTAATGTACTCATGGCTGGCCTTTATCATCTTTTTTATTATCAACAGGCACTAAGATTGTATGCACACGATCCGTTGAGTTTTCGTCTTTTTCAGCACTAATTAGCTGTTGTTCCATGTCATAAGTTATACTTTTTGCGCTGACTTTTTGCCCTGCTTGTGTCACTTGCGCATCGCCAACTAATGTGAGTAAACGCTTTGCTACATCGTAACGAACTTCGTCTGCGCTGGCGCTCATAACCGTGCCATCTTCTTGTTTTTCTTCAAAGTAGGCTGGCTTACCTGTGGCAATGATAAGTGAAACAGTACCATCAACTTCACCTGCATGTGCTTCTAGGCGATCTGCGGTAATACGACGATTACCATGGGTTATTTCTACATTTTCTTCAAAAATCCCTACACCATTTTTTAACTGACCTACTTGGCGATCTGAGCTAATGCTGATAGGAGTACCCGCTTGGTCTGCAGCAGCGCTTGAAAACGCAATCAATAAGCTTGGGATTAGAAGTAATTTTTTAAGTTTATTGGTCATAGTATATGGTTCGTGTATGGTTAGTTAACTCGACGATTTCGGCTTTTAAATCGGCTTTTAAACCTTTACCGGTAATCTTTAAGTTTGGGCCTGTTAATGTAACAGGTTGTTTTGAGTACATGGTCATTTTTTCAATATCGACATTGATATTTTCTGCGTTGATATCTTCAATCATGCCATTATGAGTTAGATTTTTTGCAACAACGTCACCTTCAAAAATGAGCTGATCGTTTTCGTACAAGGTAGCCTCTTTTGCTTTTACCTGCCAAACCTGTTGATCCCCATAGATGGTAAAAATAGGCTGTTCAAAAAAAGTAAATCCTAATTGCTGGTATAGCTCCATTTTAGCCGCAGCGACTTTATGGCTGATGTTACCTTGCTCATCATACGCAGTTTGCTTTAGCGCAATAGCGGTGTAATCCGGTGTTGCGATTATCTCGTCTTCACTGTTTATTGCGCCTGTTGGTTGGCTAAAGTACGGATACCATAACCAGATCATGCAACAAACAAAAACAATACTCAGTAAAATACGGGCTATATTCATGCGCTGGTTCCATCAGTTGTTAACGCTTTCGCGTTTTCCAGCATTAATAAATCAGTCAGCTCTCGCACAGCACCAAACCCTCCGGGTAACATGGTAGTGTAATGAGCGAGTCTTTTTATAAGTGGGTGAGCATCGTTTACAGCAACGGCAAAGCCTACCTTTTCCATGACGGGTAAATCAGGGCCATCATCACCGATATAAGCTATTTGCTCATCGGTCAAAGCCAGTTTGTCTTTTAATTCTTGATACGCAATAAGCTTGTTTTCTTGACCTTGATAGATGTGTTGTACTGTTAGGCTAGTCATGCGTTGCTGAACTATTTGTGAATGTCGCCCTGTAATAACCGCAACCTCAAAGCCACTATTTATTAATGCTTTGATACCAAAGCCATCTTTGGTATTAAACGCTTTGAGTTCTTCACCGTTATTTCCTAAGTAAATACGGCCATCAGAGAAAACGCCATCAATATCGCAAATGAGTAGTTTTATTTTCTGAGCACGTTGGCTTACATCTGTGCTTAATGGCTGATAAAGCTCGGCAAACGTCATGTTTAAAGTACCCCTGCTTTTAAAAGGTCTTGCATATTAAGTGCGCCAATCGGTGTATTACTTTCATCTATTATTATTAAACCGTTAATGCGTTTTCGTTCCATAATATTCAATGCTTCCGCAGCGAGCATATCTGCATGTGCGGTGGTGCATGAGCGTGTCATTACTTGGCTAATCGATGTGTTATGAATATCGACGCGTTGCTCTAAAATACGGCGTAAATCACCGTCAGTAAACAGACCTGCAAGCTTTTTGTTTTCATCGACAATGGCTGTCATACCAAGGCCTTTGGCTGACATTTCTATCAGCGCATCTTTAACGCTTTGGGACTCGGTAACGATAGGTGTGGCACTGCCAGTATGCATGACGTCTTCAAGGCTCAGTAATAAGCGCTTACCTAGGCTCCCCCCTGGGTGAGATAAAGCAAAATCATCGGCAGTAAAACCGCGCGCTTCGAGTAGGGCAACGGCTATCGCATCGCCCATAACTAATGTCGCAGTGGTGCTGGCAGTAGGGGCGAGGCCCAATGGACACGCTTCTTGGCTAACTTTGATGCACACATGGACATCCGATAGCTTCCCCATAGTTGAGTTAGGGTTACCTGTTAGAGATATCATTTTTGCGCCAATACGTTTAATAACAGGAATAATACCAAGCACTTCACTGGTTTCACCTGAATTTGAAATGCACATCACAACATCTTCACGTGTGATCATACCTAAGTCACCATGACTCGCTTCACCTGGGTGAACAAAAAATGCAGGGGTGCCTGTACTTGCTAATGTAGCGGCTATTTTGTTGCCGATATGGCCTGATTTACCCATACCTATGACAATAATACGCCCTGTGCAATGAAACATTAATTGGCAGGCATGTTCGAAATCAGCATTGATATACTGTTCAATTTCTCTTAATGCTTGCGCTTCAACTTCAAGAACTCGCTTACCTTGCGCAATAAAGCTTTGCTGCGTCATTTGTTATCCTATTTGGCTGAAAATATAGCCTTGGTATGCAATAAATGCGACTAACAATAAACCACCTTCGATTCTATTGATACGACGAGCACCTCTTAAGTTCAATGACATGGCGATTAAAGCAATGGTTGCGCCAATCATAATCAGAGCATCTCGGTTTGCCGCTGAAGGGTCGATGATTGATGGGTTGATAATCCCTGCTAGGGGCAATACTGCCAACAGATTGAATAAGTTCGAGCCAACAATATTACCTAAGGCTAAATCATCCTCATTCTTTAGTACACCTGCAATACAGGCTGCTAGTTCAGGTAAACTGGTGCCAATAGCAATGATGGTCAACCCAATCACCAAGTCGCTTAAGCCAAAGTATTTTGCAATATCTACTGCCGAGCCAACCAGAAAGTGTGAACTGATAGGAAGAAGGATCATACCCACAACAAGCCAAAACAAAGCTGAGCCTGTAGAAACATTATCGGGGATATCTTCACATGCTTCAGAGACGAAAGGGTCATCCGCTTGGTTTTTATCCCTTAAAGAAATAATAACTAAGCCTACAAGGAAAACAATAAAGCCAACAAATAGCGCAATACCTTCACCAAATGAAAAGAAGTTATCAGAGAATATATACCAAGAAGCAACTGACACTAAGAGTACTAACGGCATCTCACGTTTGAGTGTTGTAGAAGAGACAGATAAAGGTCTTAATAGTGCAGTAATGCCTAATACTAGTAGGATGTTAGTAATATTAGAGCCAACAGCATTACCTACAGCGGTATCTGTTTTGCCTGCAAGGGCTGCTGATGCTGATACCATCATTTCTGGTGCCGATGAACCCATGGCAACAACCGTAAGGCCAATGATTAGGGTTGGGATCCCCATGTTTTTTGCCAGTGCCGCTGCCCCGTAAACAAAACGGTCTGCACTCCATACAAGTGCGGCAAAACCAATAATTAAAATGACAAAAGAAGTCACCATTTTTATACGCCAATATTACTTAAACAGATGACTGCAAATAGTAACAAAAGCAAACCTGAAAGTATAAGTAAAAGAATAGACTGAATGTTTTAAATGGGTGTTTTTTGGAAACTAAATTTAAGCGTGTATT
Source organism: Pseudoalteromonas sp. N1230-9 (assembly GCF_032716425.1). Classification (NCBI taxonomy): domain Bacteria; kingdom Pseudomonadati; phylum Pseudomonadota; class Gammaproteobacteria; order Alteromonadales; family Pseudoalteromonadaceae; genus Pseudoalteromonas; species Pseudoalteromonas sp. N1230-9. The sequence goes on along the minus strand of NZ_CP090419.1, from coordinate 3,180,755 downwards.
AAGTTCGACATTTCTAATATAGATTATTTCGATAGAAAATATTACAAAATTTTACGATTTGTTTTTTCCATCTTGACTAAAAAACCCTTAAAATGGCAAAACTAGTGAAAAAAGTTATGGAGAGCGACTTGTCGCAATCAATAGTAGAAATCAAGGATGTAACCTTTTCACGGGGCGATAGAATCATATATAAAAATATGACTTTTAACATTCCGAAAGGCAAAATCACCGCTATTATGGGACCAAGCGGCATTGGTAAAACCACCATGTTACGCTTAATCGGTGGCCAACTTAAGCCTGACTCGGGTGACATTTTGTTCGAAGGGCAGAGTATCCCTAGTATGTCGCGCAAGGCACTTTATGCTGCCCGTACAAAAATGAGCATGTTATTTCAAAGTGGCGCTTTGTTCACTGATATGACTGTATTTGATAACATTGCTTTTCCTTTACGTGAACACACGCAACTCAGTGAAGACTTAATTCGTCTTGTCGTGTTAATGAAACTACAAGCCGTTGGTTTACGTGGTGCGCAAGATTTGATGCCATCTGAATTATCGGGTGGTATGGCAAGGCGTGCTGCACTAGCGCGCTCTATTGCACTTGATCCTGAACTCATTATGTATGATGAGCCTTTTGCTGGCCAAGATCCTATTTCGATGGGGGTGTTAGTGAAACTCATAAAATCACTTAATCAGGTGCTCGGTTTATCCTCTTTAATTGTTACCCATGATGTCACTGAAGTTTTAAGCATTGCAGACCATGTTATTATAATTGCTGAACAAGGGGTGATAGGCGAAGGTTCCCCTGAGCAAATGCAGAACCACGAGTCTGAATTAGTACAACAATTCTTAAAAGGTTTGTCTGATGGCCCCGTGCCTTTTCATTACCCAGCTCCTGAATACAGTGAAGAGTTATTAGGAGTGCGCAATGTTTGATCTTTTGCAAAAGCTAGGACATAAAACCTTAGGGCGTTTTGCTGCACTGGGTCGTTCTACACAAATGCTATTTGGCGCCTTAGTTAACAAGCCAAACTTTAAAAAGGGCACACCTTTACTTATACGCCAGTTGTATATGGTGGGGTCGCAATCGCTGCTTATTATTATGGTGTCAGGCTTATTTATAGGTATGGTACTTGCGCTCCAAGGCTACACTGTATTGGTTGGTTATGGTGCTGAGGACAGTTTAGGTCCATTGGTTGCACTTAGTTTATTGCGTGAGCTTGGGCCTGTGGTTACAGCACTGCTTTTTGCTGGTAGAGCGGGAAGTGCTTTAACGGCGGAAATCGGTTTAATGAAAGCAACCGAGCAACTATCGAGTCTAGAGATGATGGCAATTGATCCGCTCAAGCGAATTATTGCGCCTCGATTTTGGGCTGGTTTCATTAGCATGCCCATATTGGCACTTATCTTTTCTGCGGTAGCTATTATAGGCGCTCATTTAGTGGGTGTTGATTGGCTTGGTGTTGACTCAGGGAGCTTCTGGTCAATCATGCAATCGCAGGTGTCGTTCCAACAAGATATAGTAAACGGCATGATTAAAAGTTTTGTTTTTGCCATGATCGTGACTTGGATTGCTCTTTATAAAGGGTATGACTGTATCCCAACCTCAGAAGGGATAAGCAAAGCCACAACAGAAACCGTTGTGCACTCGTCACTGGCAGTATTAGGTTTTGACTTTATTTTAACAGCGGTAATGTTTACCAGCTAATTAGGGTATAAAGATGAATTCACGGAAATTAGAAATTTTAGTTGGCTTTTTTGTAGCCCTTGGTATTGCTGCATTTGCGTTATTAGCATTTAAAGTCGCCAATGCGGGGATCAGCGGCAGTGGTGAGACCTACCAGCTTAATGCAAAGTTTGAAAATATTGGCTCTTTAAAAGCGCGTGCGCCAATAAAAGTGGGGGGGGTTGTTGTGGGTCGTGTCGAGTCTATCTCAATTCATCCTAAAGAGTTTGTTCCTGTGGTTAACATGGCTATTGATGCGAACTATTTATGTAAGTTTTCGGACACGACATCAATCTCTATTTTAACGTCAGGTATTTTGGGTGAGCAATATTTAGGTATTAATCCTGTTATTGCGCCACAGTCAGCTGAGCAACGTTGTATGGGAAGTGAAGTGACTGCCGATGAGCAAGATGCAGGCTTAGATGAACTATTTGGTGTCGAGAGTAAAGCATTAGCTGATGGTGATTACATTACTGATACTAAATCAGCATTAGTACTTGAAGAGCTAATCGGTCAGTTCTTATTCAACCAGGGTGGTGAGTAATTATGTTTAAGAAATTTTTGTTATGTTTAAGTGCTGTATGTGCACTAAGTGCCAACGCGGCAGAACCAACCGTCGATTTAAAAGATCCATATAAAATGGTGCGTGAAGTGTCTGACAATACATTCGCACGTATTACTAAAGATCAGCCATTAATTGCCAAAGACAAAGAGCACTTGCGTGTTATCGTTGAAGAAGAGTTGATGCCATACATTGATTATAAATACGCAGCGCTTCGTGTTTTGGGTAATCATGTTTCAAAAGTAAGAGCAATCGAGGATAAGGCTGAAAAAGAAAAAGCAATTAAAGAGTTACAGCGCTTTATTGACGTGTTTCAAAAGTATTTAATTGCGACGTATGCAGGTGTATTCACACAATATACCAATCAAAGTGTAGAGTTTGGCCCTGCTCAGCCTTTTAAAGGTCAAGACGTTGTTTTAGTTAAGACAAAAATTGTAGAGTCGGGCAAACCTGATATCAAAATTGATTTTAAAGTACGTGAAGATCGTGATGGTGATTGGCGCGCTTACGACATGATTGCAGAAGGGATCAGTTTACTGGATGCAAAGCAAAGTGAGTTTCAAGGTATCTTACGTCAGCAAGGTATTGAGCATGTGAGTGACTTACTAGAGCAAAAGAGCCAACTGCCAGTGCAATTTAGAGGTGAAGGTGGGAATGAGTAAAGTATCGATTACTCAACTCGACGATGACCAATTTCGAGTTAGCGGTGAACTGACTCGAAATTCTATCAGCCATGAACGACTTCTGAATATGAAGCCACAAACTAAGCATAAAACATGGTATTTTGACCTTTCTGAGGTCTCTAGGGTTGACACGGCGGGCTTAGCTTGGTTAATTCATTCTTTCGCAGAATTAAAGCAGCAAGGTGTGCGCCTTGAGCTGAAAAACAGCCCTGATCAACTGCAGAAATTAATGCAATTAGGTCAGGTCACAAACCTTTTTGAGTGAGATTTATGGAAACAAGCCAAGTCGAAACGTTATTACGCGACGAATTAAAATTAGATGAAGTAATTGTTAAAGCAAACGGTAGCCACTATGAAGTGATTGCTGTTGGTGAGTGTTTTGATGGTTTATCTCGCGTTAAAAAGCAGCAACTGGTATATGCTCCATTAATGGCGACTATCTCAGACGGTACCATCCACGCAGTGTCAATCAAAGCATTTACACCAACAGAGTGGAAACGCGAACAAAAATTTATACTTCCACAATAGTCACAGGACCTCCTCATGGATCAATTTGTTATTCAAGGTGGTACATCACTGGCTGGTGAAGTCACTATCTCTGGCGCTAAAAACGCCGCTCTGCCAATCCTTTTTGCTGCACTGTTAGGGCAGGGCAAAAGTACCTTTAGTAATGTTCCTCGCTTGCGCGATATCGGTACCACAGAAGCCTTGTTAAAAACGCTGGGCGCAAATGTAGAGTGGCAACAAGATAAGCTTGTAATTGATGGCGCAACAGTCAATAAGACACTTGCACCTTATGAATTAGTTAAGCAGATGCGTGCCTCGGTTTTAGCTTTAGGGCCGCTGGTTGCGCGTTTTGGCGAAGCTCAAGTTTCATTGCCTGGCGGCTGTGCAATTGGTGCTCGTCCTGTTGATATCCATATTCAGGGTCTTGAGCGCATGGGCGCGGCGATTAAGGTTGAAAACGGTTATATAAATGCCAAAGTCGACGGTCGCTTAAAAGGTGCTGAGATTTTCATGGAAATGGTCAGTGTCGGCGCTACTGAAAACTTATTAATGGCGGCAACGCTGGCTGATGGTAAAACTGTACTTGAGAATGCAGCCCGTGAGCCTGAAATTACCGATCTTGCTAATTGCTTAATCGCAATGGGCGCAAAGATCACTGGCGCAGGTACGAGCCGAATCGAAATTGAAGGCGTTGAGTCGCTTTCTGGCTGTGAATATAGCATATTGCCAGATCGTATTGAGACAGGCACTTTCTTGGTTGCTGCGGCAATGGCCGGTGGCGAGGTACTGTGTAAAAATACCCACTACCATAGCCTTGATCCTGTGATTGAAAAACTGCGTGCCACTAATGCATTGGTTGAAGTGACAGATAACAGTATTTATCTAGATATGCGCGACCGTGATTTAAAAGCCGTGAATATCAAAACCATGCCACACCCAGGTTTTCCAACAGATATGCAAGCACAATTTACCGCACTTAATGTTGTGGCAAAAGGCAGTGCAACAATCACAGAAACGATCTTCGAAAACCGTTTTATGCACGTGCCTGAGTTGCAGCGTATGGGGGCTAATATTCGTTTAGAGGGCAATACAGCGATTTGTGGAGATACCGATAAGTTGTCAGGTGCACAAGTAATGGCAACGGATCTACGCGCTTCAGCGAGCCTTATCTTAACGGGGATTGTAGCGCAAGGTGAGACGATTGTTGATCGTATTTACCACGTTGATCGTGGTTACCAGCGCATTGAGGATAAACTTAGTGCGCTAGGCGCTAATATTAAGCGCCGCTCAAATTAGTTAGAGAACGTTAAGTGTAAAAAAGGCCTAATACTAAGTTAGGCCTTTTTTGTGCTTATAATTTGGTTTCGAGTTCAGCAACTGTCACCATGATTTTCAATATTTTACCATCACGGTAGAGCTCAAATTCAATTTCTTTGCCAGGTTCGGTGTTCCCGATTTTTTCGAGAACCTGCTGTGGGTTAGCGACCGATAAGCCGGCGATCTTAATCACAATATCTTGCTCTTTAATACCCGCTTGCCAAGCAGGGCCTAGGGGATCGAGGTTATTAATACGCATTCCAGTGACGGGTGTGTAGCTGTCACTCACATCTTTACCCGTGCTATCAACAGCCGTACCTGTAAAGCCAAGATAGCCTCTGACAACACGACCATGTTTAATCAGCTTGTCCATAATATCCTTTGCCAGTGAGTAGGGCACTGCAAAGAAAATACCTTGTATATCTAAATTTTCACGGGTTTTAAATTGTGCAGAAGTAATACCAACTAAATCACCCCGAGAATTAACTAATGCACCACCCGAGTTACCCACGTTTATCGCAGCGTCCATCTGGAGCAAGTTATTGTAAGGACTATCTGTAATTTTTTGTTTTCCTGTTGCACTGATAATACCTTGAGTAATTGTTTGCCCTAAATTAAGTGGGTTACCTATCGCTAAAACAACATCACCAACGCGAGGCTTGAAGTCATCATTAATCGGGATAACAGGTAAATGATCAGAATTGATCTTTAATAAGGCCAAGTCTGTGATTGTATCAAAGCCAATTAACTGAACATCATAAAAGCGACGACCATCAGTTAAAATAACAATGATTTGATCGGCATTATTAATGACATGATAATTCGTTAAAATATACCCGTCTTGCGACATGATTACACCAGAACCAAGCTCTTGAATGGTATTTTGTCGCTTATAACGAGGTTGATTACTGATGCTTTCTGAAAAAATAGTCACTACCGAAGGAGCAGCACGATGGACTGCATCCGCAAAACTCATATGTTGAGTTGATATTGCATCCGGTAGGCTGACATTCGGAAACAGCGCCGCGCGCATCGTAGGACTGAGCAAAACGACTAAAAAGGCAATGCCTAAGCCTGTGAAAAGTGGTGGAAGAATAAATTTTAAAAGTTTAAGCACAGTATTCTTATTATCAGTGAGCAATCCCTTAATGATGGCACAAAAAAAATAACAGCGGCAAGCACCACTGTTATTTTTTCATGATTAATCAATTAAGTTTATTGGATAAGAACAAAAATAAGCTCTCTTCCACGTTTTACACCTAGGACAATATTGCCTTGGGTGTTTTCAATAATCTTGTGCATATCTCGGATATTCTCAACGCGTTGTCGGTTGACTTGCATGATCACATCTCCCTCTTCCAAGCCTACTCGTGCTGCTGGTGAGCGAGCTTCTACCGAGGTAACCTCTACGCCTTTACCATCACTTTTTTGCGTGTTTTCAAGGGTTGCGCCTTGGAAAGCAGGGTGGGTTTCTTCGCCAGCGGACACTGAGCTTGCTGCACCATCTAAGGTAACGCTCACTGTTTTAACTTTACCATCACGATAAATGCCCAGTTTGACTTTTTTACCTTCACCTAGGGTAGCTATCTTACTGCGCAGTTCATGAAAACCACTGATCTCGCTACCATCAACACTAATAATGACATCACCAGCCTTTATGCCTGCTTTACTCGCTGCGGTATCATCCATTACTTGCATCACATAAGCACCTTGTTTCACATCGAGCTTTTGCGCTTTAGCAAGGCCTGCATCAAGTGGACGACCTGAAATACCTAGTGAGCCACGTCGAACCTCACCGTGCTCAATAATTTGGTCAACAAGGTTTTTCATCATGGTTGATGGAATGGCAAAACCAATACCTACGTTACCGCCTGAGGCGCCTAAGATAGCCGTATTGATACCAATTAGTTCACCATTTAGGTTAACTAAGGCGCCGCCAGAGTTACCTTGGTTAATAGCAGCATCGGTTTGAATAAAGTCTTCATAGCCTTCTATATTTAAACCGCTGCGGCCAAGGGCACTGACGATACCTGATGTCACGGTGTGACTTAAACCAAATGGGTTACCAATCGCAACGGCAAAGTCACCCACACGAAGTTTATCTGAATCGGCAATCTTCAGGGCTGTTAAGTCTTCGGCATCAATTTGCAGCAATGCGACATCAGACTCTTTATCACTACCGATTTTTGTTGCTTCATACTCACGACCGTCCTCTAACGTGACGACCATTTTTTCTGCGTCTTCGATCACATGGTTGTTGGTGACTACATAACCCTCTTTTGCATCAATGATTACACCTGACCCAAGACCGCTAAACTGGCGTTTTTGGCTACCACCTCGGGGGACACCAAAAAAGTCATCAAAGGGTGTTGCACGGCGGCGTACTTCTTTTGAGCCAGAAACTTGGATACTGACAACCCCAGGGGTGATCTGTTCAAGCATAGGCGCTAAGGTAGGTAACTGTTGACCATTAACTGCAATAGGAAGTTTTGCAGTAGCAATCGCCGGACTCAATAATAAGCTTGACGACAAAAGGGCAGCACTAATAACAGATAATTTCATTTTCATAGTCTGGGTTTACTCCACTTCAGAGATTTCAGAGTTAAAGCAAATGAGGCGTGTTAATTTTTGATGTTAACTCGCCCAAAAAGAAAAAGGCTGCGTAAGCAGCCCTTTTCTTGGTTTAGATATAAAGCTGTTATACCTAAAGACTATGGGGTCAAAAAAAAGTTCATCAAGAGGCTTTAGAATGTTCTGAAACTTTATTTTCACCGGCAAACAAGCCACTCTCACCAACAACGTAGTCAGCTGGCTGAGCCTCGGCGTTTGAGCGATCGCTGCTGCGATCTTTTAATGAATTTTGTAGCTGCTCAGTGGTTTCTTTCGAAAAGAAAGGCTCAGCAGGGTGCTGCTTCTTATCAGCAAGTAATAACTTATTTGTTTCTTCAACATGGTTAAGCAATTGGTCATAGTTATCCTTCATTTTAGATACTAGTTTACCTGTGCTTGCGAGATGATCAGCAACATCTTGGCGATATTGCTCAAGTGCATTGTTGGCTTGTTCAACTTGCTCTTCTAATTCGTCTTGTTTAAATTGCTTTTTAGTTACAAATGCGCCAATGAAGAATGCCGAGATTGCAACAATGATTAAAATACCTATCCAGGTAATAGTACCCATAAATCTACCCCTTTGGGAAAAATAACAAAAACTATGCTGTTGAAGCCTTTATAGTCCAATCTATATTAAAAAAAGCTTAATGTGATTGTGAAATCATACTGCGGGTTAATATACCCTGAGATACGATGCGTGTTAATATACTGTGCAAATTTAACTGTGTTTTATTGTAACGACCTATGACTCCTTGGCAAAAATACCAACAAGATTTACAGCGAGAAGACTTTGTACATGATGCAGCGCAAGAAAATGCAGTGCGCCATTTGCAAAGACTCTATGATGACCTAACGGCAGACAAACCCGCCGCGAAGGGATGGTTTGCCAAACTATTCTCTAAAGATAGCACGCCTAGCATAAAAGGGCTGTATTTTTGGGGTGGAGTGGGCAGAGGTAAGACCTATTTAGTTGATACGTTTTACGAAGCTTTACCCACCGAACGTAAAATGCGTGTGCACTTTCACCGTTTTATGCATCGCGTGCATGATGAGCTTAAAAAGTTAAAAAACACCCGTAATCCATTGAACGTTGTTGCCGATATCTTTAAGTCCGAAACAGACATTATCTGTTTCGATGAGTTCTTTGTACAAGATATTACCGATGCAATGCTGCTAGGTGGTTTGATGGAAGCATTATTTGAACGCGGCATTGTGCTCGTTGCGACGTCAAACATTGTGCCTGATGAGTTGTATCGTAACGGTTTACAACGGGCCCGTTTTTTACCAGCGATTGAGTTGGTAAAAGCGAATACCGAAATCGTCAATGTTGATTCTGGTATTGATTATCGATTACGTACACTAGAGCAGGCTGAGATTTTCCATAGCCCGCTTGATAAGCAGGCTGATGAAAATTTATTTGAATATTTCGATAAATTGTCGCCTGAGCCAGGTGTGCTTGATAAGGCAATTGAAATTGAAGGGCGGATGATCAAAACCCGTAAAGTTTCAGACTGTATTGCCATGTTTGAGTTTAGTGAACTGTGCGAAACAGCTCGCAGCCAAGTCGATTATATGGAAATAAGCCGACTTTATAATACGGTGATTTTGTCGAACGTAAAAGCACTTGGTCAGGCTAATGATGATGCGGCACGTCGTTTTATCGCCTTAGTGGATGAATTTTATGAGCGTCATGTAACCCTGATTATCTCCGCTGAAAAGCCAATTACAGAGTTGTATAGCGAGGGAAATTTAAATTTTGAATTTAAGCGTTGCATTAGCCGATTACAAGAAATGCAATCGCTCGAATATTTAGCAAAAGAGCATTTGGCATAAAGCTGTTGGCATAAAGCTGTTGGCGCAATTTCTTTCATTGAAATGTGCCTGACAAGCCTAGCGGCTATGCTTTATTTTTTAGAATAAAAAACGACCATCATATAGCAATGTGGTTTAAGTGCTGGTATACTCCCGCGTCTGCCACGTTGCGTTCTATTGCCTGATATTAGTTTAGCCTCTAATTGATGGCTCAAAGTCTTAAACTCGAAGGGGTTAAAGCATTCAACTTAGAGCGGTAATTAATGATAATTACCTGTGGTTTTAAATAAGAAAACATTGGATTTTAATAAATGAAAACGTTTGTTGCTAAGCCAGAAACAGTAAAACGTGACTGGTACGTAGTTGACGCTGAAGGTAAAACTTTAGGTCGCATCGCTACTGAAATCGCTCGTCGCCTACGCGGTAAGCATAAAGCTGAGTACACTCCTCACGTAGATACTGGTGATTACATCATCGTTATCAACGCAGAGAAAGTGACTGTTACTGGTAATAAAGCAAAAGACAAAATGTACCACGCTCATACTGGTTTCCCAGGTGGTCTTAAGTCTACTACTTTCGACAAGCTTCAAGCTGCAAAGCCTGAAATGATTATCGAAAAAGCTGTTAAAGGCATGTTGCCACGTGGTCCTTTAGGCCGCGCAATGTACCGTAAACTTAAAGTTTACGCGGGTACTGAGCACAACCATGCTGCACAACAGCCTCAGGTTCTAGACATTTAAGGAGCACTATCATGGCAAATCAATACTACGGTACAGGTCGTCGTAAAAGTTCAAGTGCTCGCGTATTCTTACGCCCAGGCACTGGTAACATCGTAATCAACAAGCGCTCTCTAGAAGAGTACTTTGGTCGTGAGACTGCTCGCATGGTTGTTCGTCAAGCATTAGAGCACGTAGAAATGACTGAAAAGTTTGACCTACACATCACTGTTTCAGGTGGTGGTACTACTGGTCAAGCTGGTGCTATCCGTCACGGTATCACTCGCGCACTTATGGAGTTTGACGAGTCACTACGTCCTACACTTCGTAAAGCAGGTTTCGTTACACGTGATGCACGTAAAGTTGAGCGTAAGAAAGTGGGTCTTAAGAAAGCACGTAAGCGTCCACAATTCTCAAAACGTTAATATTTACGTTTATCAGAATACCAAAAACCCAGCTTCGGCTGGGTTTTTTGTTTTCGTGTAAAAAGTGTATTGATTTATTCAGCCGCCACGGTTAACTCACAAACCATATTCTCATTCCTCACTTTAAGTGGCTGACTCTCAATTCGTTATAGAGGGGGAGCAAAATCAAGCATCCTTTACGCACAGATGTTTCATTTTTTCGCTCGATATTTAACCGCTCTTAGTAATTCCTACGTATTACAGTAAAAAAACTTCATGATTTAGCAAAATTAGCTTAAATCCATCAGTTAATTGATGAATTTTTTTGCTACAATTGGAGGGCAAGTAATGTGAGTGAGTTCAACAACAGCTAATACAGAATTCTGTTTCCTCTTAGTGAGGTTGATCTTGGTCAGTATATTGTTTTTTTATATGCGTTATCATAAATAGCGGCTTCATACTCGAGCTAACCCAAATTAATAAAGTATTAAAACGGGTTTATTCAAGCATGAGACTGTGAATAACCTTGTTTTAATCAAGGCTTTTAATTATGATCGCGTCTATTTTGAAATTTCTAAAAATTAACCTGCTGTAACTGATGTTCTCAATATGGCAAGTGTTGGGAATCATAGTGGAGATAAGTGGATGAGCAATGCGCCTGTAGACAATGGCCGACGTCGCTTTTTAACCATAGCTACCTCTGTTGTTGGTGGTGTTGGTGCGGCTGGGGCTGCTGTTCCTTTTATTGCGTCTTGGAATCCAAGTGAGCGAGCTAAATCTGCGGGTGCGCCTGTAGAAGTAGATATCAGCAAGCTTGAGTCAGGACAATTAATACGTGTCGAGTGGCGTGGTAAGCCTGTATGGGTTATATCACGTACCCCGAGAATGCTTGAACAGATGAAAGAGCATGAAGGTCAACTTCGTGATCCTGCATCTGAAGAGCCTCAACAACCTGAATCATCAACCAATGAATACCGTTCACAACGACCAGAGATTTTCGTTGCTGTGGGTATTTGTACACACTTAGGTTGTTCTCCGAGCTTCTTACAAGGTGGCTTTGGTGAAAAAGTAGAGGGCACAGATGACGGTTTCTTCTGTCCGTGTCATGGTTCTAAATTTGATATGGCTGGTCGTGTATTCCAATCTGTACCTGCGCCATTAAATCTAGAAATCCCTCCGTACACCTTCATTGATGACACGACTATCTTAGTCGGTGAAGAAGAAGGAGTGGCATAATGTTTGGTAAAATTATTGGTTGGATCGACGATCGTATTCCAATGACACGTGTTTGGAACATGCATATCGCACAGTATCCAGCACCAAAAAACTTTAACTTCTGGTACTTCTTTGGCTCATTAGCCATGTTAGTACTTGTTAACCAAATCGTAACGGGTATTTGGTTAACAATGAACTTTGTGCCGTCTGCTGAGGGTGCTTTCGCATCGGTAGAATACATCATGCGTGATGTTGAATACGGCTGGTTACTTCGTTACCTTCACTCAACAGGTGCTTCAGCGTTCTTTATCGTTGTTTATCTGCACATGTTCCGTGGCATGATCTACGGCTCTTACCAAAAACCACGTGAGTTACTGTGGTTATTCGGTATGTTCATCTTCTTAGCACTTATGGCTGAAGCTTTCATGGGTTACTTACTTCCTTGGGGACAAATGTCTTTCTGGGGGGCACAGGTAATCATTTCACTATTCGGTGCGATTCCGGTTATTGGTGATGACTTAACGCTTTGGATCCGTGGTGACTACGTAATCTCTGGTGCAACGCTTAACCGCTTCTTCGCACTTCACGTAATTGCGTTACCTTTAGTTATCGTTATTTTAGTATTCTTACACATTGTTGCACTTCACGAAGTGGGTTCAAACAACCCAGATGGTGTTGAAATCAAGCGTAAGAAAGGTTCTGTTGCTGAAGAAGATAAACCTAAATTCAAATTCCACGAGTATTACACCAACAAGAAAGACATTGTTGATGCAATCCCGTTCCACCCTTACTACACAGTGAAAGATATTGTGGGTGTGGTTGGTTTCTTAATCTTATTCTGTTGGGTTGTATTCTTTATGCCAGCGATGAATGGTTTCTTCTTAGAAGCGCCAAACTTCGAAGCTGCGAACCCACTGAAAACACCTGAGCACATTTTCCCTGTTTGGTACTTCACGCCATTCTATGCGATTCTGCGTGCTATCCCAGATAAACTAATTGGTGTTATCGCGATGGGTGCATCTATCGTAGTGCTTGCGTTACTACCTTGGATTGACCGTGGTTCGGTTCGCTCTATTCGTTATCGTTGTGGCTTACACAAGTTAAACATTGCTCAATTCGTGGTAACTTTCATTATCTTGGGTTGGGTTGGTGCAACACCACAAACTGATTTCAAAACGCTGTTATCACAAATCACGACTGTGACATACTTCATGTTCTTCGTATTGTTATTTGTTTACAGTAAGAATGAGAAAACTAAGCCATTACCAACGAGGTTGACGAAATGATGAAAAAGCTAATTATCGGTTTATTCGCATTGTTGCCATCGTTGACAATGGCAGCAGGTCCTTCGGTTCCGTTAATGGATGCGAACATTGACCTAAAAGACAATGCGTCTTTACAACGTGGTGCTAAATTGTTCATGAACTACTGTCTTGGTTGTCACCAAATGCAGTATCAGCGTTATGAACGTACGTTCCGCGATATCGGTATTCCTACTGAAATTGGTCAAGAACAACTTATTTTTGACGGTTCAAAAGTAGGTAGCCATATCAAAAACGCGATCGGTAAAGAAGATGCTGCTAAGTGGTTTGGTGCTGCGCCACCAGACTTAACACTTGTAGCACGTGTTCGTGGAACTGACTGGATTTATACATATCTGAAGTCGTTCTATAAAGATGAATCACGTCCGTTTGGCGTAAATAATATTGTTTTCCCATCGGTAGGTATGCCTCATGTTCTTCAAGAGCTACAGGGCTTACCAACACCAATCACTGAAGAAGTCGAAGAACATGGTCATACTGTGACTAAAGTTGTTGGCACTGAAACAGATGGTACCGGTGAAATGAGTGACGATGAGTACGACCGTGCTGCTCGTGACTTAACTAACTTCTTGGCTTATGTTGGCGAACCGTCACGTTTAGAGTCAGAAGCGTTAGGTCTTAAGGTAATTGGTTTCCTAGTGATTCTATTTATCTTGGCATTCATGCTGAAGAAAGAATACTGGAGAGATGTTCACTAATCCTGGGCATGTTGAAAGGTAATTTTGTGATAGGGGCTTAAGCCCCTATTGCTGTTTTTGTAATATAATGGAGGTAGGCATGGCCGTAGCTGCCAATAAGCGCCCTGTAATGACCCTGTTTTCTGGTGCTAACTGTATGTATAGCCATCAAGTACGTATTGTACTTGCTGAAAAAGGTGTAAGTGTTGACATTCACCTGGCTGAAAAGGATAACCTGCCAGAAGCACTTCATGAAATTAACCCTTACGGTACAGTACCCACACTGATCGATCGTGAGCTTGGTTTATATCAGGCAAACATCATCATGGAATACCTTGATGAACGTTTTCCTCATCCTCCACTAATGCCAGTTTATCCGGTTATGCGTGGCCGTAGTCGTCTAATGATGCATCGCATTGATACTGACTGGTATAGCTTAGCTAACAAAATTTCAAGCGGTAGCAGTGAAGCAGCTCAAGCGCGTAAAGAGCTGACAGAAGCATTACTTGCAATTGCTCCTATCTTCTCTGAAGCTCCTTACTTCATGAGTGAAGAGTTCAGCCTAGTTGATTGTTACTTAGCACCACTACTTTGGCGTTTACCAGAACTTGGTATTGAGCTTACTGGTGCAGGCGCGAAAGAGCTTAAAGAATACATGTTGCGTTTATTTGAGCGTGAATCATTCCAAGCTTCACTCACTGAAGCTGAGCGTGAGATCCGTTTATAATGACGCCTAATCGTCCTTATTTACTACGCGCTTTCTTTGATTGGATTGTTGATAATCAGTGCACACCACATTTAGTTGTGAACGCTGATTTTCCTGCTGTACAAGTGCCAACTCAGTTTGTTCAAGACGGTCAGATCGTTTTAAACATTAGCCCATCGGCAGTTACAAATTTTGCTATGGATAACCAACAGCTAAGCTTTAATGCACGCTTTGGTGGACAGCCTATGCAAGTATACGTACCTATGGGCGCTGTACTCGCAATTTACGCACGTGAGAATGGTGAAGGGACTGTATTTACTGCAGAAGAATTCATCGAGGACGAAGAAGAGTTTGCTCCGGTATTAGAAAGTGTTGAAACTCCTGACGATATTACGCCAGATGATGAGCCGCCGACTAAACCAGAGAAGAAAAAAGGGTCTCACTTACGAGTGATTAAATAACCTTTCAGACTTACAAAAAACCCGCTTTTGAAGCGGGTTTTTTATTATTAGTGGCGAAAGTTATAGGTATTCGAATACCTTAATGACTCGTTCAACACCTGAAACATTACGTGCTACTTCAACGGCTAAATTAGCTTCTGTATTGCTCACTAAGCCCATTAAAAAGACTTCGCCATTCTCTGTGACCACTTTTATATTATTGCTACTGATGTTCTCTGTGGTGAGTAATTGCGTTTTTACTTTTGATGTTAGCCATGAGTCGTGAGTTTGTGTACTCATACCAATATTTGAGCTTATACGAATTTGGTTATGAATTTTACGTATGCCATCCACGCCTTCGATAGCACGTTGTGCTTCGTTTTTCATTTCTTGGTTAGCAACTTGCCCAATCATCAGTACAATACCATTCACACTGATTACATTTACATTGGCAAATTTGTGCAGGCGCTCATTTTCACTTATAGCAATAGAGCTTTTAATTTCAATGTTGTTGTCATCAATTTGTGAGCCTATTGTACGGCGATCATTGGCTGAGGTGACAGCACCTGCTGTGCCAGCAACGACTGCTGCAGCGCAACCCTGTAGAAGTAATACGGTACTTATGACAATAAGAGACTGTTTAAACATTGTTTTCTTCCTGTGGGAATAAGGTTAAATCAATAAGCTCACCTAAGCAGTGTAAATTAACGAGATGAGATTCAACAATTCGACTTGGGCGTTTTGAAGGGACACGGATCTCTACATCGTTAGGGCCTAATAAACCAACTAACTCTCCGCCATCGTCACCGACTAATACAATGACTTTCATATCGCGGGTTAGTGCAGCCTCTACAGCAGAAATAATTTGTTTCTCATTGCCATTCACTGCAATAGCGAGTAATAAGTCACCTTCTTGAGCAAAAGCGCGAATTTGTCTCGCAAAAGCTTCATGTTCATCGTTATGATTGCTTTGGCCAAGGTTAACTTGCTCTTGCGCAAGCGCAACAGCGGGTAGGCAAGGGCGTTCAGTTTCATAAAAGTTAATAAGTAAGCCTGCCATATGTTGTGCAAGCATATGACAGTTAGCGGTACCGCAGCAAAGTAACTTATTTCCATTTATAAGACTTTGTGCAATGGTAAATGCTGCAGACTCAAGAGCACTTGGCAAAACTTCACCAGCGGCTATTTGGACTTGAATATTTTCGGTAAAAATCTTTTTAATAGTTTCTTGCATAACCTACCAATAAGGCTTGTTAGCCTTTGATGTTAATATACATTTCTAAACCAGTTTATTTCACTATCTTGTTCACCTGTTATGGCGACGTAATCAATGCGCATACTCTGGTTGGGTAATTTTTTATCTGCAAGGTAATGGGCGATAGTTCGCCTAAGCCGTTGCTGCTTTTGTTGGCTAAGCGCATAATTCGCGCCACCACGAAGTTTGTTCTTTCGAAACTTCACTTCGACAAATACGAGTGTATTGCCTTCTCGCATAATGAGATCAAGCTCACCATATTGGCATAAGTAATTACACTCAATGGTTTTTAAGCCGTGCTGCTTCAGGTAGCTTTCGGCTTGCTTTTCATAATATAAACCTTTCTCGCGGCTATTTTGCCATAACTCTTTGAACCACGACATGACCTCATCCTTGAATCTTATTGGCTATTCTGCAGAGCTAATTCCTGAAGCTGATTGCATGAATAACGGTATAGGTTGCTCAGTTGCTAAATCAACAGCAATAATTTGTTTATTCTTATATTGCGCCCAATCTAAAGAGCGTGTGACATGGCCATTACTGGCAATGCTCAACTCGCCACTGATGCCATTAAAGCGCTTGCCTGCAACCATACTCAATTGTTTTACGCTTCCCAGCATACTGGTTGCGTCATAGGTCATCGCAAATAAACGCTGGTTAATATCGGCATTTTCAGGCCAAAGGCTCTCATATTGCTGACGTAAGTTATGTTGCTTTATTTGACCTTCGAGCATCCAAGGGAGTTCCGTGAAATAAAGGCCATCAAGGTCACCTTTGTCAGTTCTATCTATTTGCTTACTATGGCTTTTTGAACTAGCGTAAAGCGGAATACGTTCAGCAAAAGTACTGACATTAACATCCAAGTAAGGCTTTATTAGGCGTGTCTCGGTTGCATCTCCAAGAATGTAGATAACATCCACATCGCTACGCGATCGCGTTTCGCTCTCAACCTCTTGCCTAAATAATGACTTAACGACTTTAATGCGCTCTTTACTTTGGTCTACCTCTAATAAGCCTGTAATAGTTTTAGGCATATCATCTTTACTAGCGTAGAAGCCAACTTGTGGTTTAACCTCACTATAGCGTTGCCATTGCGTATTGAAGTATTCAACTAAGCGTTGGCCATTACTATTATTTGGTGCCAGCAGCATTGGCTTTTGGTAACCCGCTGTTAAAAAGCGCTCAAGTGCTTGTTGCACTTCATGTTCAGGGTTTAAAGCAAAGAAAAAGTGCTGTTGAGACACTCGTTCACCATCAAACGTATTTAGGTGCATAACAGGGTAATCAATAAGTGTTTGCGCCGTGCTTAATTTTTCAATATTACTTTTGAGTAAAGGGCCAATAACAAAATCGGCTTTAAATTCAGTGAGTTTTAGGGCAATTTCTGCCGCTGACAGCGATTCGTCTATAAATAAGGTTTCTTCTAGCGGGTTGTTATCAAGTGCAGCGAGTACACCTGCTTTGAGTGCATCGCCTAAACGTTCATTCGCACCTGACTGTGGAATGAGTACAGCAAGGCGATTAACCGTTAGTGGCTCGACTTCAATTAGTTCGGTCACTTTTTTTGGTAGCACCTCAGCAGCAGGGTGCCCTGGGTAGCGTCTCATCCAATTATTCATTGCTTGGTGCAGCTCGACAGGCGCGCCTAAGTATACTTGATGATAAAGCGCTAAATTAACCCAACCTTGTTGCACAACAGAACCGCGGTTAAAGCGCTCTAGTGCATACGATGAAAGCTGAGTAAGGCTATGCCATAAATCCTGATTTAAATTTGCAACGCTAAAGTTGTTATCATTACTAATTGTTGAAGCCGCAAAATAATAGGGCATGGCTTGTTTTGGCAAACCTTGTGATGCGTAAACTCGACCCGTTAAATACTGATGCCAAGCCTTATGTTCAGGCAGATTCAGCTCAGGCTCAAGTACTCGTAGTTGCTCAAGTGCAAGATCGCTTTTACCTTGCTGCTCTTGTGCTAACGCAATGTAAAGCTTGTTTTGAATTTGGTCTACGCTGGGAGTTGCTTCAAGCTCTAAACAGATATTCTCTAAAAGAGACCAACGCTCTTCACTAATCGCTGCATCTCGGGCTGTATAAAGTAGTTGGATTTTATCAGCACCTTGGCGATTAAGTGCCGTTTGATACATAGATTGTGCGTCGGTTAATTGTGACAGAGCACTACTCGATTGGCTCGATGGATTTTCTGTACTATTTGATGGTTTTTCGGTTGTGCTACAAGCCGATAACCCTGACAATACAATTAATAGACTAACAAGTTTAAGTCGCACAATGATTTCCCAATACGTTAACGCGATTTGCTTATATTACTGACTGACGCAGGAGACCTCAATGTTAAATGAGGACAATTCAGATAAAATCGGCACTCTTTACATTGTTGCCACGCCTATTGGTAACTTTGATGACATTAGTCAGCGTGCCATTCAGACCCTATCTGAGGTTGACTTAATAGCCGCTGAAGATACTCGCCATACGGGGAAGTTGTTAAGTCACTTTAATATCAAAGCAAAAACCTTTGCTTTACATGATCACAACGAAAAACAAAAAGCGCAGCAAATAGTTGACTGGCTTGAGCAGGGAATGAACATTGCCTTGGTATCAGATGCCGGCACACCATTAATTAGTGACCCAGGTTATGCGGTTGTTAATTTATGTCGTGAACAAGGCGCACATGTAACGCCTGTGCCTGGTGCCTGTGCTGCGATCACTGCGGTATGCTGCTCAGGCTTACCAACTGACCGTTTTCAGTTTATTGGTTTTACGCCAGCAAAAAGTAAAGCCAGACAAACTTTTTTTATTGAAGCGGTAAACTCAGGTATAACCAGCATCATGTATGAAAGTACTCACCGCATTATGGCAAGCCTTGATGATTTAGAAGAGGCGCTCGGCTCAGAGCAGCCTGTGGTGTTTGCGAAAGAGCTAACAAAAACCTTCGAAACCTTCTTTAATGGCAGCGTTGCTGAGCTAAAGCAGTTTTTAACCGATGATCCAACTAAGCAGCGCGGCGAAATTGTGCTTATGCTCCCAGGTAAGGCAAAGCAAAGTGATGATATTCCAGAAGATGCGCGCCGTATGCTTGGTTTACTCGAAGCCGAAATGCCACTGAAAAAAGCTTGTGGTGTTGTAGCTGAGTATTTTGGTTTGAAGAAAAACGCACTTTATAAAGCAATTATTGACGAAAAAGACTAATTCTTTACTGCATAGACGTGCGTGCTCAGGTATACTGCGCGCCGAGTCAGCCGAGATAATCGCTGCCTGCAACGAAAATGCGCAGGGGGAGGAAAGTCCGGGCTCCACAGGGCAGGGTGCCAGCTAACGGCTGGGGGGCGCGAGCCTACGACAAGTGCAGCAGAGAGGAGACCGCCAACTTCGGTTGGTAAGGGTGAAAGGGTGCGGTAAGAGCGCACCGGACCACTGGTAACAGTTGGTTGCAAGGTAAACTCCACCCGGAGCAAGACCAAATAGGGTTCTATCATTTTAAATAATGAACGCGTGGCCCACGTGAGAACCGGGTAGGTTGCTTGAGCCATAGAGCAATTTATGGCCTAGACGAATGATTATCCACGACAGAACCCGGCTTATTGGCTGACTCACCAAATTAGATTAAAGCCCCGCAGCGATGCGGGGCTTTTGTTTTTTGGGGAAGAAAATCCACTCCGCGCATACAAAACAGCGGCTTACTGGCTGACTCACCAAATTAGATTAAAGCCCGTAGTGAATGCTACTGGCTTTTTGCTTTTTTAATGCCACTTGCTGACTCATTAACTAACACAAGAGCCTCGGTATATGTCGAGGTTTTTAGCTTTCTAAATCACAAGCAATTTTTAACTAGGTACTATCATTCCCTAATCGCCACCATTATTGATCTCGGACAAGGTTGCGACGTTGACTCTATTTTGCACAATGTTACAGTGAATTTGAAATCTAATTCTAGTCAAAGGAGTTGCCCATGCTAGGCGAAAAACACTCGTTATTGAATGAATTCCCAGAGTTTAATGAATTAATCCACACCCTTGCTAAAAGTGATGCGCACTTTAAAAATACCATGCAGCGATATGATGACATGGATAAAGAAATTAGAGAACTTGAGCTCAATAGTTCTCCGATCGATGACAGTGAAATGCATGAAAAGAAACATCAAAGAGCGGCGCTGAAAGATGAGCTGTATGATTTCTTGAAGACCAAAGCATAAAATCAAATCACACCTAATACCCCTTGCACTTATGACTCTCACTGACAAGGGGTGTTATTTCCAGTTAACCCTAATTTAGGCCTTTCTAACGCTTTTAATTCCCTTATTTTCAATAGTTTTATATGTTGGTAACTAGTTTATTTACGTTTTTTTAATGGGTGGAATTCATATGTTAGCAAAGGGAGCAATCAAAGCAGTTTCAATGTGCATGATGGCAATGTCTGTCAGCTTTAGTGCCACTGCAAGTATTAACAATACCGAAGTGATGTGGCCTGGTACTGTTTACAATACTGATATACCTACGTTTAAGCAGGTTCTTGGTTATGATGTAGGTGAGCGTATTACTAATTACAACGATATGCGCCGTTACCTCAGTGCCCTTGAAAAGGCGGCACCTAATCGTATTAAAGTGTTTAAGTACGCAAATAGCTGGGAAGGGCGTGAACTGGTTTATGCGGTGGTTGGCACCGCTGAGCATATTAGTTCATTAGAAACCCTTTCGAATAACACACAAGCCTTGGCTGATCCGCGAATTACTTCTGAAAAAGAAGCTAAGTCGCTCATTAAAAACTTACCGACATCAGTGTGGCTTCAGTATGCGGTACATGGGAATGAAATTAGCTCAACCGATGCCGCATTATTTACAGCGTATCATTTATTAGCAGCTCCTAATGATGCTGTTAACAGCAAAATTTTAGACAATACAGTGGTCTTTATCGACCCATTACAAAACCCAGATGGTCGTGAGCGATTTGTTACTCGTTACTATGCAACCGTCGGTCTTGAGCACAGTGCCGATCGCTTAAGTGCAGAGCATAATGAGCCGTGGCCAAGAGGGCGAACAAACCATTATTTGTTTGATATGAACCGTGATTGGTTAGCACTTACTCAGCCTGAAACAAAGGGAAGAGTGGCAGCAATCAATAAATATAAACCACAAGTGGTGGTTGATATTCATGAAATGGGCGGCGATCAATCTTACTACTTTGCACCAGCTGCTCAGCCATTTAACCCACATATGACAAAAACACAAATCGCCAACATGGATGCGATTGGTCAAAATCATGCAAAGTATTTTGATGAGTTTGGTTTTGATTATTTTACCCGTGAAATTTTTGATGCCTTTTACCCTGGCTACGGCGATAGCTGGCCAGTATTTTATGGGGCGTCTGCATCAACATATGAAGTAGGCTCAGCTCGTGGTCATGTGTTTGAGAAAAACACCGGTGAACTACTCAGTTATTTTAATACCGTAAAACGTCAGTTTGTAGCGTCAATTTCAACCGCCGAAGGGGCTGCCAATCAACGTGAAAAGTTACTGAGCGATTTTTATCAATATCAAGTTGATGCGATTGATTCGGGTAAAGATAGCAAAGAGCGTGTTTATATTTTACCTAAACAAAGTAACCGTGAAGGCGCTCACAGACTAGCAACGTTAATGGCTGAACATGGTGTTGAAGTTAAACAAGCAACTGAAGAGTTCAAAGCATGTGGCGTTAAGTATAAAGCGGGTAGCTATTTTATTGATACCGCACAGCCGCGTGGTGTATTTGTGCGCACCACGTTTACAGACCAAGTTGATATGGCTGAGGCATTCGTAAAAGAGCAAGAAAGACGTCGTGCTCGTAACCTTGACGATGAAATATACGATGTCACAGGTTGGTCACTGCCGATGATGTTTAATGTTGATAGCGATAGTTGTGATCGCACTGTTAGCGCAGAAAGCAAAGCGGTTCAGGCCGACGACACACTACTTGGCAAAGTAAATAACCCCGAAGCTTCTGTGGCTTATATCGTTGCTTGGGGTGATACGGCCGCAGCACGCTTTTTAACAGCAGCATTGCAAGCAGGCATTAAACTGAAAAGTGCTGACCAAGCATTTATATTAGGCGATAAAACTAAGTACCCAGCGGGTAGTTTAGTAATCGAAAAGCGTTTAAATGACAAAGAACTACTTGCTAAAATTAGCAAAATCGCCGAGCAAACAGGTGCAATAGTTGATGGTGTTGATTCAAGTTGGGTGATTGAAGGTCCAAGCTTTGGTAGTAACAAAACAGTGACCATGGTGGCGCCAAAAGTGGCGATGGCATGGGATGCACCCACCAGTGAGCTAAGTGCCGGTAACACCCGTTTTGTTATCGAAAGGCAGCTAGGTTACCCCGTTACGGCGATTCGTACGCCAATGCTTGCATGGGCTGATTTAAGTGATTACCAAGTGCTTATTTTACCGGAAGGTGATTACGAGCAAGTGCTCGGTAAATCAGGTGCGGCTAATTTAAAAAGCTGGGTTGAAGCAGGTGGCGTGTTGATTGCCCTTGGTAATGCAAACCGCTTTACTAGTAATGCTGATTACGGCTTATTAGATGTTAAGCGTGAGCAAGCTTACCGAGAAGATAAAGCCGACAGCAGCGATGATAAAAGCAGTAAAGTGGCAGGGCAGTTATTTGCTTCTCGCGATGATTTAAAAGCAGCGAGCATTGAGCCACATACATCGCCAGACTATGTAGCCGGTGTACTTGCTAATGTTGAAGTAGACCAAGAGCATTGGTTAACAGCAGGGGTTGATAAAGACCTTGTTGCGGTGGCTTACGGTAATGATATTTACACACCAATAAAACTGAACTCAGGTAAAAACTTGGCGTGGTTTACAGGTAAAGACGATGTTTTGGCGAGTGGTTATCTGTGGCAGCAAAATAAAGCACAGCTTGCGTATAAGCCATTATTAGTTCATCAACCGCAAGGTAAAGGCATGGTGATTGGCTTTACACAATCACCAACCTACCGTGCTTACCTTGAAGGTATGAATGTACTGCTAACTAATACAATTTTTCGCGCTGCAGCCCATGCTCAGTAAATAATTAGCTGCGACAAAGCACAAAAAAGCTCGCAGCATACGCTGCGGGCTTTATATTTTAGGAAAGGTGTATTAAGACACAATCCCCAGAGGCTTGCCTGTTTGCCAAGCGCCACGAGTAAAGTCTGGAATTGTTTTACTGTTACTTCTATCTGCAACCGATGCCATACTTTGCGGGAAGATTGATGACCATGCTGCGGCATCGTATACATCTTGATCGAGTGGCTCATTATTGCGTAAGCAGTAGATCATGCGCCAAAGCATAATGAAGTCCATACCGCCGTGGCCGCCGTTACGAACCGCTTCTTCACCCATGCGTTTCCACAGTGGATGATCAAATTCAGCACGCCATTTTTCCATATCTTGATCCCAACTATGGAAGTTTTGCATATGTGGCTTACGACCTTGTGAACCCGCTTTTTCCCACGCTGCGAGCTCAGCTTCATATTGCTGTTGGTAAATTTTTGCAATCGCTGGTGGCACATCTTCAAGGGCAATACGATTGGGGAAACCGGCAAATGTTCCATTAGTACCTTGAATTAGGTTATGGCGACTGTACGGGCGTGGGCTTGTGGTGTCGTGCTGCACCATAATGCTACGACCTTTCACTGTTTTAATTATGCTGGTGTTCATGTCGCCAGCAGTAAATTTAAGTGAACGACGTTCGTGGCCTGCAGGGAATTCACGCTCTGCATAGGCGGCGCGTCCAAGTGCTGGTGAACTGACTGAGGTAACAAAATCAAAGCGATCCCCTCGGTTGATATTCATATACTGAGATACAGGGCCTAAACCATGGGTTGGGTATAAGTTACCGTTTACTTTTGTATGCCAATAAGTACGCCACGAGCCAGTACTGCGGTCAATTTCTTTCATTTGCCAACGCAGGTCATGAATATAAGCGGCTTCACCGTGTAGTAACTCACCAAATACGCCTTTACGAACCATGTTTAATACCATTAACTCGTCACGACCGTAGTTAACGTTTTCCATCATCATGCAGTTCTTTTGCGTGCGCTCTGCGGTATTTACTAGTTGCCAACACTCTTCCATCGTGGTTGCTGCGGGTACTTCAACAAAGGCATGTTTGCCACTTTCCATGGTCTCGACACTCATTGGTGTGTGCCAACGCCAAGGCGTTGAAATGATCACAATGTCGATGTCATCGCGAGCAAGCATGTCTAAATAGGCTTTATCAGAACCCGTATAAGCAGTTGGTTTAGGTAAGCCTTTTTCAACAACATAGTTAACAGACTTATCAAGCATTAGCTGATCTGTATCGCAAATAGCTTTAATTTCAACACCCTCAATATGGCAAAGGTGTTTTACATGGCCGCTACCACGTTGACCAACCCCAATAAAACCAACACGTACCACATCCATTGCTGGCACAGCTAAGCCCATAACGCTTTTACCTTGTGCGGCAAGTGGTGTGCTTTGATTATCACCTTGTTGGCTTTTCGCACAGCCAGTCACAACTGTCGCGGCGGTAATGGCTGCGGCAGATTTTAAAAAACTACGTCTATCTATTGTCATAACGATACCTAAATCACTGAGATTATTTTAATAGTGTGTTTCAGTTGTTTCTGTTATATCGCAACTCAAAGTCAATTACAATTAAATGCTTTCAAATTCTTTCGTAGTTTTGGGGTTTATCATTTTTATTCTTATAAAATACCGTTATTAGTGTGTTTTTAACTTACCTTTCACCTTTCATTACCTTTCGTTTTGTTGCGGGTTGTTTCGCGCTGTGCTAGTGTAATTTCAAATCACGTATCTAACCATAGGCGTAAGCTGCTTGGAGGAAACCATGAATGCATTAAAAACGATTATAAATAACAATCGAGTAGGGCAAGTGCAGGGCATTTATTCTGTGTGTTGTGCACACCCGCTCGTTATCGAAGCAGCAATGTTGCAAGCTCTAAATGATGACACCGAAATTTTAATTGAAGCTACAGCGAATCAAGTTAATCAGTTTGGTGGTTACACAGGAATGAAGCCCCATGACTTCGTTGAGTTTGTTCATGCAATAGCGGAAAAAGTAGGGTTAGATACCCAGCGCATTATTTTAGGTGGTGATCATTTAGGCCCAGTGTGTTGGGTAAATGAGCCTGCAGACGTTGCGATGGTTAAAGCTGTTGAACTAGTAAAAGCCTATGCAAGTGCGGGTTTTAAGAAAATTCATTTAGATGCCAGTATGCCATGCGCTGACGATGGAGAGCGTTTAGCTGATGCCGAAATTGCCAAGCGTGCCGCGTTGATGTGCCAAGCCGCTGAGTCATCAGCAAAAGATAACGATATTCTGTATGTAGTGGGCACTGAGGTCCCTCCTCCGGGTGGCGCAACACAAGAGCATGAAATTATTGAGGTATCGCATGTTGAGGGAGTGCAGCAAACAATCGAATTACATCAGGCTGCATTTGCTAACTTAAACATAAGCGATGTGTGGTCACGCGTTATTGCTGTTGTTGTGCAGCCGGGAGTTGAGTTTGATAACCATCAAGTTTTTGATTACCAACGTAATGAAGCGCAAAAACTGAAAGAGTTTATCACCACTGTCGATAATCTTGTTTATGAAGCTCACTCTACCGACTATCAGCCAGATCATTGCTATCACGAGTTGGTGCAAGATCACTTTGCCATATTAAAAGTGGGTCCACAGCTAACCTATGCACTACGCGAAGGGTTGTTTGCGTTATCTTATATTGAAGATCAATTAGTCGAAGCGGCTAAGCGTTCAAATTTACGTGATGTATGTGAGCGCATCATGCTAGAAAAGCCACATTACTGGAATAAGTTTTACCCAACACAAGGTGCTGAAGCTAAGCTGTTTAGAGCTTATAGTTATAGCGACCGTATTCGTTACTACTGGCCTGAAGATGAAATAAAGCAAACAGTAGAAACTTTATTTGCCAACTTAGAAGGGCAAACTATTCCACAGACTTTGCTTAGCCAATTTATGCCAGCGCAATACAAGGCATTGAACAATGGCAAAATTAACTCATCACCGCGTGAGTTAGTACTTAATAAAATAATGGAAGTCACGAATACCTATTCGCGTGCTTGTAATCAATAAGTGGTGTTGAGAGAGAATTAATTATGACGCAGTATCTATCATTAAACGAAACAGAGCTTAAGCAGCAAAGCGCTTATTGGACAGCAAAAGAAATTTCACAACAGCCAAGTTCATGGCGTAATACGGCAAAACTGGTTAATAATGATCGCGCTGAAATTAATGACTTTTTAGTGCCAATTTTGGCATTAAAAGAATTACAAATCGTATTAACAGGGGCTGGCACATCAGCCTATGTGGGTGAAGCATTAGCACCACACTTAACAGCTAAAACTGATTTAAATGTGCGTGCAGTTAGCACCACGGACATTGTGTCTAACCCACATGGGTTTTTACAAAAGAGCACACCAACCTTACTTATTTCTTATGCGCGCTCAGGTAACAGTCCTGAAAGTGTTGCTGCGGTCGATATCGTAGAGCAAGTTGTTGAAAAATGCTTTCACTTGGTTATTACCTGTAATGAAAATGGTGAATTAGCGAAAAGGGCGGCAGCTAAAAGAAACAGCTTTAGTGTACTAATGCCAAAAGAAACTCTGGATGAAAGCTTTGCAATGACCAGTAGCTTCACTTCGATGTTACTTTCAACCTTATGTATTTTTACCCCTGATGCTAATCAGCTCGCAGAAGTTGCAAGGCAAACAGATCTGCTGCTCGAAACCCAACTTGATGACATTAAGCAATTCGCGCAAACTGACATTGAACGTTTGGTGTTTTTAGGGGCTGGCTCGTTACTTGGCTATGCTAAAGAAGCGGCTTTAAAGTGCTTAGAGCTGACCAATGGGGATTTAATTAGTTACTTTGAAACCCCGCTTGGCTTTCGTCATGGTCCTAAAACCATCATTAATGATAAAACCGCAGTGTTATTAATGGCCTCAAGTGATTTTTATAGTAGTTTGTATGATGCTGATTTACATAATGAACTATTAAATGACCAACAATGTTTAGCGGTTAAAAAACTGGCGTTAAATACTGAACTGGTCGAGCTAGATGATGTTTGGCAAGGCTTGTATTATATTGTCTATTGTCAGATTTTTGCATTTTATAAATCAATGTCACTCGGTTTAACACCTGATAATCCTTGTCCGACGGGCGAAGTTAACCGTGTTGTAAAAGGGGTAACTATTTACCCATTAACTTCTCGCTAAGTAGTGTTGGGTAAAGTATGGCTGTTTACGGACTCGATATTGGTGGTACAAAAATAGAGACCGCCATTTTTAATGATAATTTAGAGCAACAGCAAAGTTGGCGTATTACTACGCCAACGGATGACTATCAGCAATTTTTGCACGCAATTTATCAGCAGGTAATTAAAGCCGATGAGCTGACAGGTTGCCAAGGTGCGGTGGGCATCGGTATGCCAGGTATCGTTAATGATGAAGGTAAAGTGCTGTCGGCTAATGTGCCGTGTGCCACAGGCAAATTGATTGCCAACGATCTTCAAGCATTATTAAAACGCCCTGTTGCGATATTAAATGACACCCGATGTTTCGCCTTATCAGAAGCTAATGGCGGAGCTGGTGAAGGTTACAGCCGAGTATTTGGTGCTATTGTTGGCACTGGTGCGGCGGGTGGTATGTGCATTGATGGAACCTTGTTTAACCAAGGCTTGGGTATGTCGGGGGAGTACGGTCATTTACCGCTGTCTGCGTATTTGCAGCAAAAATACCAGCTGCCGGTTTTAAAATGTGGCTGTGGTTTAAATGGCTGTGTCGAAAGTTATATTGCTGGGCCTGGTGTACAAACCTTGTATCAACATATTACGCAATCTCCTAAATCTGCGATTGAATGGGCAAACGATATCAAGCGCTCGGATGAGCAAGCCTTAAAGGTGCTCGCTTGTTACTTAGATATTCTTGGCGAAACCTTTGCTGCTATTAGTAAAAGTTTACACCCAGAAGTTATCGTACTGGGGGGCGGTTTGTCGCTCATTGATGCAATTGTAGAAAAGCTCCCTGACGCAATTCAAACTCATTTATTTTCAGGTTTTGCCGTGCCCGACGTGAAGCGCGCAAAATTTGGTGATTCTAGCGGCGTAAGAGGCGCTGCAATAATAGGAAGTGTTCATGCTAATTCCAAAGCATCTTAATCGCTATTACTTAAAAGCCGCAAAAGTGGTGACTGCTGATGCGGTTTTACTCGATCATGCGGTCTTGGTTGAGCAAGGTAAAATTACTGCAATTACCATGCAAATAGCGCCCGAGATCGAGGTAATAGATTTAGGTGAGCATAGCTTATTTCCGGGCTTTATCGATTTACATATTCATGGCCGCGAAGGCTGCGATATTATGGACGGTACCCCAGAATCACTAGAGACTATTTCTCGTTCTTTAGCAAAGCACGGCGTAACGGGTTTTGTTGGCACAACGGTGACTGCAGACTGGGACGTCTCAATTCAAGCTTATAAAAATATGGCGAGTGCCTATCAAAAAGGCTTGACTGGGGCGCAGTTGCTAGGGGCTTATAACGAAGGCTTATTTTTTGCAGAAGCGCATAAAGGCGCGCACAACGAGTCATTTTTTTTAGAGCTTACTAAACAGCGATTTGATGAAATTTATGCCGCATGTGAAGGTTGCTTAAGCTCATTTGCGTTGGCGCCAGAACTACTTAAATCCCCCGACATGATCCGCTATATCACCGATAAAGGTGTGCGTGTGATGCTGGGTCATACAGATGCTAATTTTGAGCAAACAACACAAGCTCTTGCCCATGGTGCTTGCGGTGGTGTGCATATTTTTAATGGTATGCGCGGTATTCATCATCGTGATCCTGGTTGTACGGGGGCACTATTGATGGACAAGGATGCCATGGTTGAGCTTATTCCTGACGGTATTCATTTGCACCCGAGCATCATGAACATGGTTTACCGTTTAAAAGGGGCAGATAAAATTGCTCTGATCACAGACTGCGTGAGCGCCGGAGGCTTACAAGATGGTCGCTACCGTTTAGGTGAGCTTCCTATTGTGGTTGAGCAAGGTGTTGCACGAACTGAGAGCGGCTCTTTAGCGGGCAGTACATTAACCATGGAAGTTGGCGTTGAACGCTTTTATAACCTAACCGACGCAAGCCTAGTTGAAGCAACTAACATGGCCAGTTTAGTACCCGCTGAGTTTTTAAATAAAGCGGAGCAAATAGGCAGTATTGCGGTAGGTAAGCAGGCTAATTTTGCCCTGCTCGATAAAGACTTTTCTGTTCAAGCAACGATCTGCGCGGGTAAGCAAATCTTTTAAAAGTTAAGTGAGAATGCAGGCAAAAGTATTCGATGCCATTGTTATTGGTAGTGGCATTACTGGCGGCTGGGCTGCTAAAGAACTGACCGAAAAAGGGCTCAATGTACTGTTACTTGAACGTGGCAGGCAGGTTGTGCACGGTACTGACTATATCACTGCCTTTAAAGATGATTGGCAACTGCCATTTCGCGACAGGCCCAGCCTACTAGAAAAACAGAATCAAGCTAAACAAGCACGCACTGGCTATGCCACTAAGCAATCAATAAAACACTGGTTTGTGAATGATTTGCAGCACCCTTATCAAGAATCTCAGCGTTTTGATTGGATCAGAGGGTATCATCTTGGTGGGCGTTCATTAACTTGGGGGCGGCAATGCTTGCGCCTCAGTGATATAGATTTTGCAGCCAACAAACAAGATGGTCACGGTGTTGATTGGCCTGTGCGCTATCAAGATATTGCGCCTTGGTACGATAAAGTCGAAGCCTACATCGGGGTTATTGGCGAAACGCTGAACTTACCTCAGCTACCAGATGGACCTTACTTACCTCCTTTTGCGCTTAATGCTGTAGAGCAGCAGCTTAAACAAAGTTTATTAACTCACTACACTAATCGGCACCTCACCATCGGGCGAGTTGCGCATTTAACTAAGGCCAAGCCTGAGCAAGGTCGTGCTCCATGCAGCAAGCGCAACCGCTGTATGCGAGGTTGTCCAACCGGTAGTTATTTTAGTAGTTTAGCCTCGACCTTACCTGCAGCGATGCGTACTGGACGACTCACTATTCAGACTCACTCCATTGCTAAAGAGATTATTTACAATCCAGAAAGCGGGCAAGCCACAGGTGTGAAAGTAATTGATGCGGAATCTAAAAAAGAGCGTATCGCGCAAGCGAAGATTATTTTTTGCTGCGCATCAACGGTGGCTACAACAGCCTTGTTATTAAATTCAACCTCTGCACGCTTCCCCAATGGCTTAGGGAACGATAGTGGAGAGCTTGGGCATAACCTCATGGATCACCATTTTAGGGTTGGCGCAACGGGTGAACCAAAAGGTTTTGCTGATGACTTTAATGATGGCGACAGACCCGTTGGCTTTCATATTCCGCGTTTTCGAAATCTTAATGATAGCGAGCAGCATAGCTTTATTCGCGGCTATGGCTATCAAGGATACGCAACACGCAAAGATTGGCGACGGGGCTTTAAAGAACTTAGCTTTGGTAAGGCTTTTCGAGAAGAGCTTGCCAAACCTGGGCCTTGGCAAGTTGCATTAATAGGCTTTGGTGAATGCCTGCCTTATCATCGTAATAAAATGAGCTTAGATCCGGTATTAAAAGATCAATGGGGATTACCTTTAGTTAATTTTGATTGCCAATTTGCTGAAAACGAGCAGCGCATGCGCGAGGATATGAAAGCGCAGGCCTTCGAGATGCTCAGCAAAGCTGGTTATCAAAATGTGCAAGCGTACGATAAAGGCTCAGCGCCGGGGCAAGCTATCCACGAAATGGGAACTGCGCGCATGGGACATGATGCTACAACCTCAGTGCTTAATCGTTACAACCAAATTCATAGTGTGCGTAACGTCTATGTCACTGACGGCTCGTTTATGTGCTCGTCGGGTTATCAGAACCCTTCGTTAACCTATATGGCATTTACTGCAAGAGCCGCCGATCATGCTGCACGACATTATCAAAATGGGGTATTCAATGGCTGATCTACAAAGGCGAAATGCCATTAAATATTTAGCAGCATTATTCGGTGCGGCTATTACGCCAGTGGCTGCGACTCAGCTATTTGATAAAGTGGATGGCAATCATTTTGAGGTGCTTAAAACAGCGGCGCATCGGGATGTGGTCACGCAAATGCAGGCGGTTATTTTAGAGCTAGAGCCAAATGAGCAGCTGTACTTTAATTTAGTCGCTTTCACAGATTTAATGCTAGCAAATACACTTAGTATTACTGAGCGTACGGCATGCTTAAAAGGCGCTGAGCTGATTGCAGAAGGTGCTCTTTCATCGTCGCAATTAGCAGACAAACTCACAGGTTTATTTACTATCTCTTTGCAGAAGCAACAGCGCATAATAGCGCAGCAAGCCTTACCTCTTTCAGAAGTGAGCCCTGATAAGCGTGACGAGTACTTAATTTATAAGTGTATTTTTACCGTGCGTGAATTTTTGCTACTGGGCTATTTCACATCAGAAAAATTGCAGGCTAGTTAAATAGTAAAACAACTAAGCCTGCCCATGTCGTTATTTA
This sequence comes from Pseudoalteromonas sp. N1230-9, assembly GCF_032716425.1. Classification (NCBI taxonomy): domain Bacteria; kingdom Pseudomonadati; phylum Pseudomonadota; class Gammaproteobacteria; order Alteromonadales; family Pseudoalteromonadaceae; genus Pseudoalteromonas; species Pseudoalteromonas sp. N1230-9. The sequence continues at coordinate 3,149,196 of NZ_CP090419.1, read as the reverse complement.
CGCCAACTTGTTAGTTTGTGACCAATCAGTGCGTAATAAAGAATAAACGCATAGCAAGGGATCAACAGATAGTAAGCTTGTTGTGCATTGCCTGTATATTCTGCAAATACACCGTATACCAAAGGCAATAGAGCGCCACCAGAAATCCCCATAATCAGTAATGCCGCGCCGGTTTGAGTTTTATCGCCAAGATTTGCAAGGGCCATAGGCCAAATGGTCGGCCATACCAGCGCATTCGATAAGCCAAGTAATGCAACAAATAACACGGTATCTGGAAAACTGTTATCAGCAAGCCAAAAGAGCACTACGTTTGCAATCGCAGTTTGTTGCGGTTCAATCAAAATGATACCAAGTGAAAACACACAACCACTTAAGGCGGAAAATATCAGCGCCTGTTGCTGACTAAAAAAGCGAGGAATTAACACGATACCTAAAACATAACCTAGCACCATAAAGCCCATGGTGTAAGAGGTGAGTTCTGCGAACTGCAATACCCCTTGTTCTTTGCCGTAAAGGCCAATAGTGTCGCCGGCAATGACTTCTGCACCTATGTAAAAGAATAGGGCAATCACGCCTAAAACTAAGTGTGGAAATTGCAGGGCAGATTTACTCTCGCTGTTATTGTTGGTTTTAGGTTGCTCAATATCAGGTAGCGGGGCCAGCATAATTAATGCCGCTAATATCGCTAATGCGATTGCCATTATAAAGTAAGGAGTAATTAAACGATTAGCCAGTTCTTGTAACTGCAATTGTTTTTGAATGCTGTTCAATTGGGCCAGAGCTTCTGGGCTAAAGCTGGCAATGTCGCTAAACACAATTGCTGAGAAGAGCAATGGAGCCACCACACCGGCGCTCTTATTGAGAATACCCATAATGCTAATGCGCACGGCTGCCGTGTCTTTAGAGCCAATAAGCACGATGTAAGGATTCGCAGCGGTTTGTAATAAGGTGAGGCCACTACCTAACGTAAATAAGGCAACTAAAAACAACCAATACGCTTGAATTTGTGCCGCAGGAATAAACAACAGTGCACCAAATGCCATGGTACCTAAACCAAACGACATACCATGCTTATAGCTGAATATTTGCAAAACCTTAGCGCTTGGCAGTGCCATCACGGTATAGGCGATATAAAACACCAGTGTCACCATGTAAGCTTCAATATGGTTGAGATCGCAGACCATTTGTAAAAATGGGATCAGAGAGCCGTTAAGCCAGGTTATAAAGCCAAATAAGAAAAACAAGCCACCTATGATCATCATAGGCAGTAATTGCGTGCGATTGGTGTGTTCTGTTTGCTTTAACAGTGAGCTTTGTGTTGTCATTTTTGTCACCAAAGAAGTTTGTTGTGAAATAATCATAAAACAAAATTCGTAAGGTTTGAAAGTTATATTTTGTTTCAAAACTAAGTTTGGCTTTGAAACTGTAAATTGTGTAATATTGAACTACAAATTTGAAAGCAGCTATTAAAACAACAGGACAGCTATGCTAACCACAATAGAAAGAAGACAAAAAATCGTTCTGATGACCGAGGAAAATGGCAAAGTAAATGTTAAAGATCTGGCAAAGACCTTTGATATTTCGGAGGTTAGCATTCGCCATGATCTTAACGAGCTCGGTAAACGAGGCTTAGTTGTCCGTTCTCGTGGTGGGGCAATTGCCTGCGATAAATTGGCTAAAGAGCTTTCGGTAAAAGATAAGCATAACGAAAACTACGCTGTGAAAGTGTTATTAGCGAAAGCTGTGGCAAGTTTGGTTGATGATGGCGATTCATTAATTATTGATTCTGGCACCACCACAGAAGAAGTTGCCAAAGCATTAACCAATAAGCAGGGCCTTACGGTGATGACAAACGGCCTTAATATTGCCCATGTACTGGCTGATATTGAAGATGCAAATGTGTTTATGCTGGGTGGGCAATTGCGAAAGAAATCAATGTCTTTTTACTCAAATGAAGTCGAGCAAGCACTTAGCAAATATAACTTTAAAAAGGTTATTTTAGGGGTTGATGGTATCGACTCAGAAGCGGGGATCACCACCCATTATGAGCCCGAGGCAATGTTGAATCGCACCATGTGCACCCGCGCAGATAAAGTCATTGCAGTCACAGATTCAAGTAAATTTGGTAAGCGTGCTTTGTATAATGTATTGCCGCTTAAATCAATCGATGTGCTGGTCACCGATAAAAATATGCCAGCAGAGTTCGTTGAATCATTAACGAGCTTAGGTATCGAAGTGATTACTGTTTAACTCTCTAGTTAAATAGGATTGATGAAAGGTGGCTTTTGCCGCCTTTTTTATTATCCAAAATAGATCGTGCCAGCCCACCGGAAGAAAATCTTTAAAAAAAATCATTATCGTAACTTTCGAAATTAAATTCCCATATTTAAAGGCATTTGAAGCCATTTTATTCATATATAAAACTCATTTCGTAACTATCGAAAGTTTCATAAGGTAATTTATTGTTGCTAGATTGTTTCATTTTGTTATAGATTAAATATAAGGCCTTACTCATTACCATTTTAATGGTGAAAAAAACTGAACATTAAAAACAGGAAATCATCATGGCAACAACAACTAGAAAAACATATTTGAGCGTGTTGATAAGCTCGATTCTGGCCTCATCAGTCAGTTTCGCTGCGACGGCTCAACAACAAGAAAACGATAGTAAGGCCGAAGAGGATGTTGAGGTTATTGAAGTTACAGGGATCCGTAGCAGTATTAAAGAATCAAACTTTCGAAAGAAAGAAGCAACGACAGTCGTTGACGTCGTTGTCGCTGATGACATCGGTAAGTTCCCAGATGAAAATTTAGCCGAAGCATTGCAGCGTATTCCGGGCATCACCATTACCCGTAATGGCGGTGAAGGGCAAAATATTTTAGTGCGTGGTTTAGGTGGCGGCTACAACATTACCACGTTGAATGGTCGTAAGCTGGCGTCTGAAAACTCAGGCCGCGACTTTAACTTTGATACAATTGCTTCAGAATTAGTCGGAGCACTTCAAGTGTATAAGTCACCAGAAGCACGCTTAATTGAAGGGGGCATTGGTGCAGTTGTTGATATCGAAACGCGTAAACCACTAGACCAAGATGGCTTTACCTTGAGCGCTTCAGCAAAGGGGATTTATGAATCGCGAACAGGCGATGTACATCCACATGCTTCATTCATCATCGGTGACAACTTTAATGATGATACCTTTGGTGTGCTTTTCTCGGGTGCGTATTCTAAGAAAACCTTACGTGCAGACACATACTCAGCAAGCGGCTTTTTTGACGAAGAAGAAGGTTGGGGAGCAGACAGCGCAGGTGTGCCAGTCGACATGAACGGTAACGGAGAAATTGATGGGCAAAGTGAAATATTTGCCTCAAAAATCCCGAGCTACATGTATTTTGCGAACGCGCAGGATGTGCGTGAACGCGTCGGTGCAACGTTAGCAATGCAATGGCGTCCAACAGATACCCTAGATATTAACTTTGATGCTCTTTATTCACGTTACAATACTGACGGTCATCGCTATCAAATTGGTTTTGTTAACTATGATGAAAGCTGGACGCCAGGCACGCCAGTGTTTACTGATGCAGAATTTGATGACACAGGCCGTGTAGTATCAATGACGCAAACCGGTAACACAATGGTGGAGCTACTTAACTTAACCAACCCTCGTAAAACCGATACTTATCAGTTTGCCCTTAATGCCAAATGGTATCCAATGGATGGTCTAACACTGGCTGTAGATGTTGCACATTCAAAAGCGAAAAATGAAAACGGGGGTGATAACCGCTTTATTGTTGCGCGTGGTTTTATTGACTCAATTGGGATTGATTACACCACAGGTAATATGCTACCAGATGTGACCTTATCGCCAGGCTTAACTGCGGATCAATCTTACGGTGCTCACTATAGCCGTAATACAGGTACTGGGGTTGAAGACACGGTTAATGACTTTAAGTTTACCGGTACGTTTGTGCCGGAAAGTGATTTAGTTACCCGTGTTGATTTTGGTTTAACTTACCTTGAACAAACTAAGAGTCAACTTGAATATGCATCAAAAAATGCCAGCCAATTTAGTAATGGTGGTCAATATTTAGAGCGTGATGGTTATGAATTTGATGACAGCACCGTGGTGAATGTTGGTGACTTTAACCTCTTTGAAATCCCAAGCGATGTGTTTGTTGAGGCGAACTTCGATAACTTCTTAGAAGGTGAAAGTAGCATTACGCCTGAGCCATGGCCAAGTTTCGATTACGATAAGTTACTTGCTTATTATCGTTCAATTAATGCTGAAGCGACCGATAAGAGCATTGTTGCATCACTTAATTCATCGGGCACTTATGAGGTAACCGAAGAAGTTCTTACCGCGTATGCGCAAGTGACGCTCGAAAGCACCCTTGCAAACATGCCGTATATGTTAAACGTCGGTATTCGTGGTTCGCAAACAGAAGTGAGCTCTAAAGGGTCAGTGTATGACCTTTCGTTAATTGAGTTACAAGTGGATGGTAAACCACTTGAAAATGGTTGGCGCGAAACCGTTGAGCAATCATTTAAAGGAGACTACAGCAACATTTTACCAAGCATGAACTTTAAGCTTAGTATTACCGATGATTTGATTTACCGTTTTTCTGCGGCACAAGTGATTAGCCGCCCATCGTTAGGCTATTTACGCCCATGGCTTGCGCCAAACTTTGATACGTATCGCGAAGGTTTACCACAACTTTCTATGGGCGATTCATCGTTAACACCAGAAGAAGCAAATCAAGCCGATATGACCTTGGAGTGGTACTTTGAAGACAGTAGCTCGTTAAGTGGTGGGGTGTTCGTAAAAGACCTGAAATCATTTATCGATTACGTAGAAAGCCCTGTTGAAATTGAAGGTGTACGTTACTTTGCATCTTACCCTGGTAAGAGTAAGTACGGTGCAACTATCAAAGGGGCTGAGTTTGCTTATCAGCAATCGCTTGAAAACTTATTACCAGAACCTTTCAATGGCTTAGGTTTTCAGCTTAATTACACCTATGTTGACAGTAGCTATGATGAGCCAGAGCTGAAAGAGTCAGGCTTACCATTTAGAGGCATGTCGAAAAATTCATATAACGCCGTGGTTTACTATGAACAATATGGTTTCCAAGCGCGTTTAGCGTATAACTGGCGCAGCAAATTCTTGTCGGATCCTGATGCATGGGGTGGTCCATATTGGATCTCTGATTATGGTCAGTTAGATGCCAGCATGAGCTATAACATCAGTGATCAATTCACTGTGTTTGCCGAAGCAACGAACTTAACGAATGAGCGTTATTGGGGTTACACCAAGCGTACTGACCAAGTTAGTTATCTTGAGCGTTTCGGTACTCAAGTTGCCTTGGGGGTTCGAGCTAGTTTCTAATTTTATTATTCCTAATGTTAGTGTTGTACAAGCGCCTGTCATGGGCGCTTTTAATTTAAAAAGAGGTTGTTATGGCAGGAATTAGTGTTTGGCAATTAGCCATTATTGCCGCAATTGTGGTGCTTCTATTTGGCACCAAAAAACTATCTCGAATAGGTGGAGATTTAGGGACGTCAGTCAAAGGGTTTAAACGCGCTATGCAAGATAAACCCAATGATGAAACTTAGTTCTCAAGTACTTTAAATTATATTACTCCCCTGTTCAGGGTCGCGAGATTGATCGGCCTGTTCGCGAATATCATCGGCGTCACTGCTCACGTCATCAAGGCTGTGGTCGTCGAGTGATTTTGTTGTTTTTATAGGCGCACTTTCGGTATTGCTTGGTTGATCGTTATCGCTATTTAAAATAATTCGCTCGCGGGCATCATCAGGCATGCTTATTTGCTCGGCTAAGTAAGTATTGACCAGCTCTCGCATTAATTGTGAGGCGACTTTAACAGTGCTATGTTCGCTGCTATTTACCCAAAAATATATTGTTAAGTTGAGAGTGGCAGAGCCAAGCGATTCAATCAAGACCTGACTCGGTGGATCATTAATAACAGCAGGGTTTTGATTAACCACCTTCATTGCTAATTGTTGGGCATAGCGAATGTCATTATCGTAACCAATACCAACAGTAAAATGGCCTCGCATTTTGGGGTTGGCAGTGAGGTTTTTAATCACGTTTTTATACACGCTCGCATTGGGAATTTGAATGTGGTTGCCATCAAAATCAACCAAAGTAGTAGCGCGAGCCGTAACCTTTTTAACTACCCCTAAGCGACCATCCACTTCGATAACATCATCAATACGAAAAGGGCGCTGCACACTGAGCAGCATACTTGAGATAAAGTTTTCGGCAATATCTCGAAAAGCAAAACCTAAAATAAGTCCGACTAAGCCAGTTCCGCTCATAATTGCCACGGCAAAACTGGTGAGCCCTGCAAGACGCAAAAATAAGTACACACCAAATAAGATGATAATGATGCTAAAAAAACGCCGTGTTACCACATGTAATAGCTTGCTTTCACTTACAAAACCAAGTGGTTTTATTAATAAATACGATAAAGGGCGAGCTAATAAGTAGCAGATAATAATCGCTGTAATACCTAGTGTCAGAGCAGGTAACATTTGCCATGCAGTGTGTAAAAACTGCGTAACTTGTGAGTTTAAATCTTGCCAAGATAAACTATCGTTGACCGCCTTTGGTACTACAGATGTGTTCGATATCAGCAAGTTAGCTAATTGATTTTTAAAAATTAAATAATAGCTCATAGCACCGCTCCATGGATAATTGCTTTACTCTTATAAGCTTAGTTCAATGCAAATTAGGCGCCATTACGACTGGCAAGTTGTTTGCACCTTTATGCAGTTATCGAAGCAATTTTTTAGGTCACATATGATTAAAGACAATCGCGGTTTTCAGGCTCACTCGCCGGTAGAAATTCCAATGCGAGGTTGGTGGGATATTAGCAAGCGGGTTTACCATAATTTATCACAAGATAATTTATCTTTTGTGGCGGCTGGTGTTGCATTTTATGCGCTATTGGCTATTTTTCCCGCTTTGGCTGCGATAGTGTCTGTTTATGCTTATTTTGCTTCACCAACCGACATTCATGATCAACTTGATAAAGTGATTGCCATCTTACCAACCAGTAGTCGCGATATTATTCTGATGCAAGTCAGTGAGGTGACACAGCAGTCGCAAAAAGTATTAAGTATGAGTGCAATAGGTACTTTGTTATTGACTGTTTGGAGTAGTAGCAAAGGCTGCCAAGCACTCATTACAGCTTGTAACATTACCTATCATCAATATAACAAACGACAGTTCTTTGTGGCGTTACTGGTACGTTTTCTATTTTCACTGGGCGCGATTGTTGTTGCGCTGGTGGCGTTGTTGATCATTGGTATTTTACCCATAGTACTAAACTTAGTTGGTCTAACAGAGCTTATTGATTTAATGATTAAGCTTATTACTTGGCCACTATTAGCCATTATTTTTAACTGCGCTTTAGCATTTTTATATCGGTACGCACCTCATCGCACTCCTGCAAAATGGCGTTGGATCACCCCAGGCTCAATACTTGCCACGTTACTGTGGATCGTCGCATCCATTGGCTTTTCATATTATGTCTCACAATTTGCAAGCTACAACGAGACGTATGGCTCGTTAGGTGGTGTAGTGATCATGCTGATGTGGCTTTATATCAGTGCTTATATCATTATTTTTGGGGCGGCGATTAATGCCAGTACAGAGCAACAAACACTGATTGATAGTACTGTAGGGCCAGTAAAAGAAGTTGGCGAGCGCGGAGCAACTGTGGCTGATAGGTTAACTAAGCAGCAAAATGAGCATTCTCATAAATAGAATGATTGGCGCGACTTTTACGCATAGTTGTTAGTTAAATTAGCGCCTACAATCATTTCATACAATTTACGGGAGTAAAGTTATGAAAGTGATTCAACAGTTAAATAGCCATGCCACACAAGATGGTGATGGTGTAAACATCAGCCGTATTCCGGGCTTTGATGGCAAGTATTTAGATCCTTTTTTAATGATCGATGAACTTAAGTCAGATGATCACAGTGATTTTATGGGTGGTTTTCCCGCGCATCCCCATCGTGGTATTGAAACTTTTACGTATATTATTAAAGGAGGTTTTGAGCACCAAGATCAAATGGGTAACAAAAAAGCCATTCGTGCTGGCGATGTGCAGTGGATGAGTACCGGTTTTGGTGTCATTCACAGTGAAATGCCATTAGCAGATGCCAAAGAAGGCATGCACGGCTTTCAGGTTTGGCTCAATATGCCAAGTGCCGAGAAGCTAAGAGCGCCGCGATATCAAGATACCACTGAAGCGCCAGCGCCAACGACTCAAAATGAGCAGGGTGTTGAGCTTAAAGCGTTGGCAGGAAGCTGGCAATTTGCTGGTGAAGAGCAGGTATCTAGCCTACAAGATCTCGCAGCTGACGGCATGCTTGCTGATGTGACTTTACCCGCTGGTACGCAGTTTTACCATGCACCGCTTACACAAACTAAGATGATGATTTATATCCATACCGGAGAAATTCATACTGAACAGGGCGGTCCAGTTAAAGCGGGAAGCTTACTGATTTTAGAACCAGGTAGTGACATTGAATTTAACTCGCAAATCGGTGCGGGGGTTTTGATACTAGCAGGCTCGCCACTTAAGCAACCAATCGCTCACATGGGCCCGTTTGTAATGACGACTCAAGCAGAATTACATCAGGCAGTACAAGACTATCAACAAGGTAAATTTGGCACACTATAGGAGGTTATTGTGGGATTACTAGTAAATGGCCAATGGCAAGATAAATGGTACGACACAGACAACAACCAAGGTGAATTTAAGCGAGAGGCAGCCCAGTTACGTAACTGGATCACCGCAGATGGCAGTGCAGGACCAAGTGGTGATGCTGGCTTTAAAGCAGAAAAAGATCGCTACCACCTTTATGTCTCTTTAGCCTGTCCTTGGGCGCATCGCACTTTGATTTTTCGCCATTTAAAAGGCCTGGAAGATTATATCAGTGTGTCGGTTGTAAGCCCTGATATGCTAGAGCACGGCTGGACGTTTGATAAAGACAATCACAGCACCGGTGATGCACTTTTCAATAGCGACTTTATGCATCAAATTTATACGCGTAATAAAGCTGATTATTCAGGCCGTGTGACGGTTCCCGTACTGTGGGATAAAAAAACGCAGCGTATTGTCAGTAATGAGTCTGCTGAAATTATTCGTATGTTCAATATTGCGTTTAATACTCTTACAGGTAATGAGCGAGATTTTTATCCACAGTCGCTACGCTCTGAAATTGATGAAGTTAATGAGTTTGTTTATCACAACATTAATAACGGCGTGTATCGTGCGGGCTTTGCAACAACGCAAGACGCATACACAGAAGCCTTTGATGATCTTTTTGCCGCTTTAGATAAAATTGAGCAACGTTTAACTGCTAATCGTTATTTAGTGGGTGAGACACTGACAGAAGCTGATTGGCGTTTATTCACCACTTTAATTCGCTTCGACAGTGTGTATGTGGGGCATTTTAAATGTAATTTGCATACTATCGAGAGCTATCCGGCGATCAGCAACTATTTGCGTGAGTTATATCAAATTGAAGGTGTGAGTAAGACCGTTGATTTTTATCATATAAAACGTCATTACTATTTTAGCCACACCATGATTAACCCAACCCAAGTTGTGCCAAAAGGGCCTGAAATAGATTACAACCGAGCACATAATCGAGGTTAATAGACTCTGATAACTAACAGTTTAATGACTGATTAAGCTGTTAGTTATAACTATCCATGACCTTGCGGATAGTGTCGATGCCAAACATCACCTTTTGAATAAATGACTCTGAACTTTTCACTAAATTAAAATTTGGGTGTTGCGACCAAACGGCTTGAAGTTTGTCGTCAAGTATAATTGCTTGGTTGTCTGATTCATTTCTGACAGGGTTATTTGAGTGGATGCTTTGACCTGATTTAGCTGCGGTTTCGAAAAATATAACAGCGTCATATTGCGCGAGCTCAGTTTTTAAATCGGTGTTCAGATATACGAAAAACTCATCAGGGTTATCGGGCCAATAGGCGAGCCCATCTAAACTGCCACGATCGCAAAGCATTAAACGATCTGGATGTTTGGTGCGTTGGATATGTTCAAGGTGCTTCTGGAGATTATAAATTGCTTGTTGTTGTGCTTTGATTAGACTTGGTGAATCATTACGCTCTATCCCACCACTAAACAGCATGGTTGCAGATTCAGGAACAACTACAATTTGATTTGAAAATTCACGTCGTAATAAATCAATTGCCGTTGTTTTACCACCACCTGGTCCACCTGTTAACACAATCCGTTTTTTCACAGTAACCTATCCTATTAGCCATAATAGCTTTAAGTTAATAGCATAAAGTGAAAATGAGAAGTAGCAAAATAGATTTAGATGATATAAATCATGATTATAGTAATCTTAACAACCAAGCAAACTGAGTTACTTGCTTAACCGGACCTTTCGAAGGTTCATCACTTTTCATTGCTTGATAACCCATCCCTGCGGTAAAAGCACTTGCGATACCGGCTTTGCTTACTGCAAAGCGTTTTAAACGATAATTAAAAGCTTGATGATGTTGGCGCTTTAATTCATCAGCCAAATCCATTTGTTCGCTAAGTGAGCGTACATTTTTTTGAGGCTTATTAATAAAATAATCAATAATCATGATTCATCCTTATCAATATTAAGAAGCTGTTTAAAACTACGTACTGATTTATCAAACCCAATCTTGCTGCTGACATAACCTATATTTTTCCAAAGCCATGCTAAACAAAGTAATTGCAAAGCGATTAATGAGATCGCTGATAATATTAGCGATTGACTTAGGGTGAATATGCCAATGCCGATTGTGGCAAGTAAACCGGCCCATAACAGCACTAAACCACCTGCAAAACAAACCAGCATAATAATAGTGAGTGCCAACGAGCGTGTTGATAAACGCCACTCAGCGGCTGCTAATTCTTTACATATACCCGCTTGTTTTCGGTAATCGACGTATAGCTGCTTAGAGTAGTCTGAGAGTTTGGCAAGATGATCTTGCCACTGATCAGCGTTTGATTTCTGATCAGTGGCATCTTGCGTTTTCTCATCTGTAGGTTGAGAAGACTGCATAACAATTACTTACGGCGAATAAGTGCAGTTACTAGCATACCCGCTGCAAACGCAATACCTGCTGTTGCAAGTGGGTTTTCTGAGGCAAGCTGACGTGTTTTGCCGCTATATTCATTAAATTTAGCACGCGCTACAGCTTGCTTTTCAGAAAGCGTTTTAGCAGAGCTCGACGCACCTTGGCGAACACTGTGCTCGGCACTGGCTGCACGAGTCGATAAAGCATCCACAGCGTGATGTGCTGCTTCAGTTGCTTTGTCTGTGAATGGCGCTTCAACTTGAGCCGCTTTCGGATCTACATTGCTGTTGCTTGTTGCAGTTGAGTTCGATTTTGTCGTTGCGGTAGTCATAATCATTCCTTAAATATTGCCATTAGTTGGTAGTTTATATGTCGCAACCTTCATACCAAATATAAATATCCTTAAGTTTTAATGGTTTATGGTTTTTCGAATTGAATGGTTTTTGTTTTAGCGTTGTTTTCTCGTAACTCTTGCAGGGTAACTGAGTAAAAATTACAGTGCGGTAGAAATAGTGTAACTATTCACTGCTCATTCATTCATCATTTTTACCCAATAAAATAGGTAAAAAAAATTTTTTCTTTGTTTGCCACTTTTTCCCACTTAATTCAGTAGCTTTGCTTGAGCCCTTATTTTTTCTGGCTTTAGAAGGCGAGTATGATGATCAGCTTACTTGACAAAATGGCTTGTCAAGCCCTAAACTGGAGCACTGTGGTAAAAAGTGGTTTTTAGTGGATCAAATTGGATCAGAAATAATCGTCAGCGATTAACAACCTAATTTTAAGGCAAGCTATGTTTCGGGGTGCGAGCTCTCTGAGTTTGGATGATAAAGGACGCTTTGCGGTACCAACCAAGTACCGAGATGCGATCTTGTCTGAAGATCAGGGCACGGTTATTTGCACTGTTGCTTTAAATGAACCTTGTTTGTGGTTGTACCCATTAGCTGAATGGTTAGAAATTGAATCGCGATTATTAAAGATCTCTAACATGAATCCACGTGCACGCCGTATGCAACGAATGTTGCTCGGTAATGCTACAGAGTATCAACTAGATAAAAATGGCCGAATCTTGCTTGCGCCGTCGTTACGGGCTCATGCAGAACTTGGAAAAAAAATCATGTTGGTTGGCTTGATGAATAAGTTTGAAATTTGGGATGAAGATCGTTGGCATGAGCAAATGCGCCAAGATACTGAAATTGAACGCCTAGGTGATTTTGAGGCAAATCCTGAGTTCGATAACTTTTCACTCTAACCACAATAATAAAAAGGCAAAAAATAGCTAATGACAGCGCAATTTGAACATGTCTCTGTACTGATGGACGAAACCATAGATGCTTTGGATATTAAACCCGAAGGCATTTACATGGATGGCACATTTGGTCGCGGCGGACATTCAGGTCAAATTCTTGCGCGTTTAAGTGATCAAGGTCGCTTACAAGCAATCGATCAAGATCCGCAAGCGATTAAAGCCGCCGAAAAATTTGCCGACGATACGCGATTTTCAATTGCCCATACCCGTTTTTCAAACTTAAAAACGGTTGCTGAAGACAACAATTTAATCGGCAAGGTTGATGGTATTTTGTTAGATATCGGTGTTTCTTCACCACAGCTAGATGATGCTGAGCGCGGCTTTAGTTTTATGAAAGATGGCCCGCTTGATATGCGTATGGATCCAACCAGTGGTCGCAGCGCAGCACAATGGCTAGCGGAAGCTGAACTTGAAGACATCACTCATGTGATCAAAACCTATGGCGAAGAAAAGTTTGGTCGCCGTATTGCTCATAAAATTATTGAGACTCGTGAGCACACTGCGATTACTAGCACCAAGCAGCTTGCTGATTTGGTCGATGAAGCAGTCCCCGTAAAAGATAAACATAAGCACCCTGCAACACGCACATTCCAAGCGATCCGTATTTATATCAACAGTGAACTTGAAGAAATTCAAACTGCACTGCAAGCCGCTGTTGACGTTTTAAAACCAGGTGGGCGTTTAGTCGTTATCTCGTTCCACTCGTTAGAAGATCGCATTGTTAAGCAGTTTATTAAAAAACAGAGTAAGGGAGAGGCGATACCCAGAGGTCTGCCTTTAACAGACGCACAAATAAACAAAAACCTGACGTTAAAGGCAGTGGGTAAAGCCATTAAGCCTAGCAAAACGGAGATTGAAATGAATCCTCGTTCGCGTAGTTCGGTACTAAGGGTTGCGCAGAGATTGTAATGAAAGCAAAAGCGACGCATCGCCAACCAAACTTATTTAAAGAAATTTTTAAAGGCCTAGGAGCTAATAAGCTGACCTTGGCCTTGTTGGTTGTGATCCTTGCATCGAGCTTGGGTGTTGTTCAAGTGACACACTTAGCGCGTCAACAGTTAATTGAGCAGGATAAATTATTGCAAGAGCGTGATGAACTCGATTTAGAGTGGCGCTACTTGTTGGTAGAAGAAGAGTTTTACTCACAGCATGCGCGCATCGAAGAAGTTGCGACCATGCAGCTTGAAATGAAAAGGCCAACTAGCCAAGATGAACAGGTGGTAGTACTGCAATGAGAAGCAGAGGGAAAAAGCCAACAAATACCTTGATCACATGGCGTTTTACGCTCGTGTGTTCAGTTGTTCTACTCGTCTTTATGACGTTAGTTGCTCGTGCTGCCTATTTACAAGTGATTGAGCCTGATAAAGCCCGTTCAGAAAGTGATAAACGCACAGTGCGGGTTGAAAAACAACATGTACAACGGGGCATGATTTTCGATCGCAATGGTAAAGAGCTTGCCGTTAGTGTTCCTGTTGTTAGCGTTTATGCAGATCCAAAAGCACTTCATAAATCTTTAGTAAGCAAAGTACTTCGCCAAGCCCGTAAAAATGGTGAAGACCAAAATGCCCTTGCTGAAAACACCAATGAGCTCAATAAACGTATTGCCACGTACTATAACCACGATTTACGTTGGCGAGAGTTGGCTGATGTGCTTCGTATTGAGCCAAAGAAAATTAATGCACGCCTGCGCGATAACCCTAAACGCCGCTTTGTTTATTTAAAGCGTCAAGTGACTCCCGCTGTAGCAAATTATATTGGTGATTTACGTTTACCTGGTATCCATTTACTTGATGAATCAAAACGCTATTACCCTGCCGGTGAAGTGACAGCGCATGTTATTGGTTTTACTAACATTGATGGTCACGGTATTGAAGGCATTGAAAAACTTTACGAAAAACAACTTACAGGTGTCGAAGGGCAACGTACTATTCGTAAAGATGCGCAAGGTCGTGAAGTGGAAGTACTTGATGAGCGTGAGCGTGTTGAACCTGAAAATATACAGCTTAGTATTGATCAACGTATTCAGGCAATCGCCTATAAGGCTGTTAAGTCGGCAGTGCTGACATATAAAGCAACCTCAGGATCAGCGATGGTCGTCGATGTAAAAACAGGCGAAGTGTTAGCGATGGTTAATAGCCCTTCGTTTAACCCTAATAACCTTAACGATGCAGCACCTCATAAGCGTCGTAACCGTGCTATTACAGATTTATTTGAGCCAGGCTCAACTGTTAAGCCGCTAGCCATTTTAGCTGGTTTAGACTACGGCTCGATCCAACCGGATGACATCATTGATACTTACCCAGGCTGGATGCGCGTAGGTGGCAGCTTAGTACAAGATACACGAAACCATGGTGAAATGACTTTAAGAGAAATCTTGAAGTATTCAAGTAATATGGGTGTTACAAAAGTGAGCCAAACCGTACCGAAAGACTATTTTGTTGGTCTTTATCAAAAAGTAGGTTTCGGAAGCGACAGTGGAACAGGCATGGTCGGTGAAAGCAGCGGCTTATTTTACCCTAATCGACGTTGGTCAGATCACGAGATAGCAGCGCTTTCATTTGGCTATAACCTCGCGGTGAGCACAGCACAAATGGCCCGTTTCTACGCCATGCTTGGCTCGGGTGGTGTAATGCGTCCGTTAACAGTTTTAAAGCAAGATTCAATTCCTGAGGGTGAGCGTGTCTTTCAACAAAAAGACGTTGAGGCCGTAGTTCACATGATGGAGAGCGTATTTGAAAAAGATGGTACGGCTAGAAGCGTTAAAGTTGATGGCTATCGTGCTGCGGGTAAAACGGGAACCTCTAAAAAAGCTGCTGTGGGTGGCTATGGTGACGAATATGTCGGTTACTTTGCAGGTGTCGCACCGGCCAGTAACCCTCGTTTAGCTGTTGTAGTAATGATTAATGAACCCGGTGGAGATGTGTATTATGGCGGTGCGACGGCAGGCCCTGCGTTTGCAGAGATTGTCTCCAATGCCTTAAGAATTTTAAACGTCGCACCGGACAAAGATGCGGTTGCGTACGTAGAAGGCAAAGATAACGATGCGTGATTTAAAACCGATTCTTAATCATATTGATGTTGAAGCCAATACCTTATTGGTGAATCAACTTCGTCTTGATAGCCGAGACGTAAAACCAGGCGATGTATTTGTCGCAATTAAAGGGCACCAACTTGATGGTGGCCAATTTATTGATAAAGCTATTGAAAATGGTGCTGTGGCAATCATTGCAGACCGTTTATGTCAGTTTGAGAGCCATTTTGAACCACTTTTTTTAATTACTGATTTAGCTAAGAAATTACCTGCTTTGGCCGCTGCTTTTTATGGCCAACCTTCTAAACAACTTGAATTAGTGGGTGTCACGGGCACCAATGGTAAGTCAACAACCACAGCTATGATTGCGCATTTAGCACAGCAGTGTCATAAGTCAGCTGCGGTCATAGGCACTCTAGGTTATGGTCACCCTGATAACTTAACGCCACTGATGAATACTACCCCTTCAAGTGTTGACTTACAGCGTATTCTATCTGAATTAGAACAACAGCATACTGACATTGTGGCAATGGAAGTTTCATCCCATGGCTTAGTTCAACAACGTGTTGAACATTGCCAGTTTAAGGCGGCAGTATTTACTAACCTTTCACGGGATCATTTAGACTATCATGGCTCAATGGAAGCATATGGTGACGCTAAACTGATGTTAATGCGTGACCATAATCCTGAACTTGTCGTACTGAATCAAGATGATGCGCAAGTTGAGTTGTGGTTAGAAAAATACGACTTTAATAACCTTGTTTGTTATGGACATAAAAACTTAACACCTGAAAACGCACGTTTTGTCTATTTCAGTGAAGTAACCTATGACAACACAGGTATTGCCGCTAAGTTCGAAACCAGCTGGGGCGATGCATATATTACATGCGCTTTATTTGGTGAATTCAATCTTTATAACTTGGCTGCTGCACTCGCAACGCTTCTTGGCTTAGGGTATCCACTTAAATTATTAGCCGATGCGTGTAGTACTTTGCAGCCTGTTGCAGGGCGTATGCAGGCATTTAGTGCGCCAGGCCAACCAACCTGTATTGTAGATTACGCTCACACTCCTGATGCACTGGCACTTGCATTACAAGCATTGCAAAAACATGTTCCGGGTGGCGTGAGTTGTGTATTTGGTTGCGGCGGTGACCGCGATAAAGGCAAACGCCCAATGATGGCAAAAGCTGCAGAAGGGAATGCAGACCGTATTATTGTCACCAGCGATAATCCACGCAGTGAAGATCCTAACGTGATTATTGCTGATGTTATTGCTGGGCTTGAACATCCAGAGCAAGCTCACAGTGAAGCAGATCGCGCTCGCGCAATCAGCTACGCAATAGAACAAGCAAGTGCCGATGATGTCATTCTTATTGCAGGTAAAGGCCACGAAGATTATCAAATTATTGGCGAGCAACGTATCGATTTCTGTGATCGTCAATATGTACAACAACAATTAAAAGAAAAATCGCAAGGGGCGCAGTTATGATCCCTATGGATTTTGATTGGCTAGCAAACGTTCTAGCAACCGATTACCAAGGTGGTAATCAACAAGTTAAAAATATAAATACAGATACGCGTACCCTCTGTGAGGGAGACGTGTTTTTAGCGCTTCAAGGACCAAACTTTGATGGCCACAAATTTATAGCACAAGCCAAAGAAAAAGGGGCGATTGCCGTGATAGTGGCACATCCTGTTAATGTCGATATTGTGCAGTTTGTGGTGACTGATACACGCATTGCGCTAGGTGAAATTGGCTCAGCCGTTATGGCGCAAGTTGCACCTAAAACTATTGCGATTACAGGCAGTGTTGGTAAGACAACCGTAAAAGAAATGTGTGCGGCAATTTTGTCAGGGCACGGCGAAGTGCTTTCGACGAAAGGCAACTTTAATAATGACATTGGTGTGCCACTGACTTTATTACGCCTTGAACCACAGCATGAATATGCGGTGATTGAATTGGGCGCGAATCACATTGGTGAGATTGCTTACACTGTTGCAATGACTAAACCCGATGTTGCCGTGGTGTGTAATGTAGCAGCTTCTCACTTAGAAGGTTTTGGCTCATTACAAGGTGTAGCAACAGCAAAGGGCGAAATCTATGATGGCTTAAAGCCAGATGGTGTAGCCGTGGTTAACTGTGACAGCGATTTTGCTGATTTTTGGCTCACCAAACTAAATGATCGCAACGTAAAACGCTTTTCTACTAGCAAGCAATTAGATTATTGGGCAGAAGGTGTGGTGCTTGATGAACAAGCTCGCGCATCTTTTATGCTGTGTAATCAAGATAAAAAAGTACCTGTCACCCTTGCTCTACCTGGTAAGCACAATATTGCTAATGCACTGATTGCCACAGCCTTAACGACTGAGCTTGGCGTAAGCTTAGAAAGCATTGCATCGGCACTGGCAACCATGGGTGAAGTTAAAGGTCGTGTGAATGTACTCAAAGTCTCTGACACGCTGACTGTGATTGATGACACTTATAATGCCAATGTACAGTCTGTAAAGGCGGCGATTGATTTATTAAGTGATATGCCAGGTCGTCGCATTTTTGCACTTGGTGATATGGGCGAGCTTGGCGAAGAAGCGCGTTTTTATCATCAACAAGTCGGCGAGTACGCACAGCAAAAAGGGATTGATGAGCTATACAGCTTAGGCGTATTGAGCAAGTCAGCCAGTGATGTATTTGAAAAGCCCAACCGCCACTTCTCAAGCCGCGAACAATTACTACAACAATTGCAGAGTGTGCTTGCTCAGTCTCAGCAAAAAACCACGATAGTTGTAAAAGGGTCACGTAGTTCTCGTATGGAACTAGTCGTCGCAGATTTAGTTAATAGCCAGCAAAATGGCAACAATGGAGTATCGTCATGTTAGTTTGGCTGGCAGAGTATTTAACACAATATTACAGCGGTTTTAATGTCTTTTCGTACCTAACGCTGCGCGCGATTTTAGGTATTTTAACAGCATTACTTATATCACTTTATTTTGGTCCAATATTAATCCGTGGCTTGCAAAAGATGCAAATTGGTCAAGTCGTTCGTCATGATGGACCAGAGTCTCACTTGTCGAAAAAAGGCACGCCAACCATGGGTGGCATTTTGATTCTAGGTGCTATTTTTACCAGCACATTGCTGTGGGCTGACTTATCTAATAAGTATGTTTGGGCAACTTTATTTGTTGTGGGATCATTAGGTATCGTTGGCTTTATTGATGATTACCGCAAGGTTATTCGTAAGGATCCAAAAGGACTGATTGCTAAATGGAAGTATTTTTGGCAGTCAGTCATTGCTTTAGTCGTGGCTAGTGCGTTGTATTTTACATCGCAGCAAGCAAGTGAAACGTCTTTGGTTGTGCCGTTTTTTAAAGATGTATTGCCGCAGCTAGGCTTGTTTTATATCGTCATGACTTACTTTGTAATCGTCGGCACATCGAATGCAGTAAACCTGACAGACGGCCTTGATGGTTTAGCAATTGTACCTACTATTTTAGTGGCTTCGGCACTTGCTATTATTGCTTACCTCACCGGTAATGTGAATTTCTCAAGCTACTTACATATTCCTCATTTACCACTGGCAAGTGAGCTGGTTGTGGTATGTACCGCGATTGTTGGTGCAGGCCTTGGTTTTTTATGGTTTAACACTTACCCAGCGCAAGTATTTATGGGAGATGTTGGCTCATTAGCGCTGGGCGGAGCACTTGGCATTATTGCGGTACTCGTTCGACAAGAACTTATTTTAATTATTATGGGTGGTGTATTTGTAATGGAAGCCTTATCAGTGATTTTACAGGTAGGCTCTTACAAATTACGCGGCCAACGTATTTTTAGAATGGCACCCATTCATCATCACTATGAGTTGAAAGGTTGGCCTGAGCCGCGCGTAATTGTGCGCTTTTGGATTATTTCAATTGTGCTAGTTCTTGCTGGCCTTGCTACATTGAAGATCAGGTAAATGACAGTTATTAACGAGATAAAAAATAGAAAAATTACAGTGCTCGGACTCGGTGTAACCGGTCTGGGCATTGTGCGTTTTTTATTATCTCAGAATATAAAGCCAATTGTTGTTGATAGCCGCACAGCGCCACCGGGTGCAGATTGGTTAAGCGAGCATGCTAGTGAGTTAACGACTCACTTTGGTGATTTAAATAATGCCCACCTGAGCAGCAATGACATTATTATCATCAGTCCAGGTCTAAGCTTAGCGACACCGGCTGTCGCAAACGCAATTGATGCTGGTGTGGAAGTGATTGGTGATGTTGAGTTGTTCGCGCGCCTAACAAATAAACCCATTGTGGCAGTGACGGGCTCAAATGGTAAGTCGACCGTTGTTACATTAGCGTTTGAAGTGCTTAAAGCTGCCGGTTATAAAGTAGGCCTTGGCGGTAACATTGGCACTGCGGTGCTTGATTTACTGTCGCAAGACTACGATGTGTATGTACTTGAGCTGTCGAGTTTTCAACTTGATACCACGCACAGCTTAAAAGCCAAAAGCGCTTGCGTACTTAATGTGAGCGAAGATCATTTAGATCGTTATTCAAGCTACCAAGCTTATATAGATTCAAAACAAAGTATTTATAACGGATCAGAGCTTGCTGTCGTCAATGCTATTGATGTGGCAACGCACACAGCAAAACAACCACAAGTAAGCTTTGCCCTCGCGCATGCAGACTATGCACTGATTGAACATCAAGGTGAGCACTATTTTGCAGCTCATGGGAAACCCGTGTTACCTGCAAGCAGTTTGAAAGTAGTGGGCTCGCATAATCAACAAAATGCCTTAGCTGTAATGGCATTGCTAAGCCCTTTTGACATAACAGTAGCACATTATGAGCAAGCATTCGGCGCATTTACAGGACTTGCGCACCGTTGTCAGTTTGTTGCTGAAATTAAGGGTGTAAAGTATTTTAATGATTCAAAGGCGACCAATGTCGGCGCAACTATCGCAGCCATTGAAAGCCTAGCTGACCAAGCAAAACAGTTAGTTGTTATTGCAGGTGGTGATGCGAAAGGGGCTGATTTAGATGCTCTAAAACCGTATCTAACCAACAAAGTCAAAGCCTTAGTATGTTTTGGTAAAGACGCCAAAGCACTCGTGGCACTGAGTGATAAAGGTCACTTAACCACGAATATGCATGAAGCTGTGCAGCTAGCGAAAAAACTAAGTGTTGATGGTGATATCGTACTTTTAGCGCCAGCTTGTGCGAGTATTGATATGTATAACAACTACATGCAACGCGGTGATGACTTTACGCAATGCGTATTGGCGGAGGCAGTATGATTGCATTTGCAGATATCCGTGACGCATTAACACCTAAACAGTCAGCACAGCTTTATGATGTCCCCTTATTGTATTGCATGATAATGCTGATTGGTGTTGGTTTTGTCATGGTAACCAGTGCTTCGATGCCTACCGCTGAAAGGTTATTTGACGACCCTTACCATATCATTATTCGCCATGCGATGTTCCTTGTTATGGGGTTTATCTTATTTTGGATCACAACCAATGTACCTATGGATTGGTGGAAACGAAGTAATCCCTATTTGTTATTACTTGGCCTTGCTTTGCTTTTATTAGTTCTTGTTGTAGGTCGCGAAGTGAATGGTGCAAAACGCTGGATCCCGATTGGGCCTGTGGGTTTTCAGGTTGCAGAAGCGGCTAAATTATACTTTTTTAGTTACATCGCTGGCTACTTGGTTCGTAAGCGAGAAGAAGTGCAAGAAAACTTAAAAGGCTTCGCAAAGCCTATGGTGGTATTTGGTGCATATGCTTTATTAATTTTATTACAACCTGACTTGGGTACCGTGGTGGTACTATTTGTTACGACGGTGGGCCTATTATTTTTAGCCGGTGCGAAGCTGTGGCAGTTTTTTGTATTGATTTTAACAGGCGTTGCTGCCGTTGTCGGATTGATCATTGCTGAACCTTACCGTATGGCACGTGTTGTAGGCTTTTTAGAGCCGTGGGAAGACCCGTTTGGTAAAGGATATCAACTCGTGCAGTCGCTAATGGCATACAGCCAAGGGGGCTGGTTTGGGCAAGGTTTGGGTAACAGCGTACAAAAATTGCAGTACCTACCAGAAGCGCATAATGACTTTATTTTTGCTGTAATTGGCGAAGAACTCGGCTTTTTTGGGGTTATGAGTATTTTATGTGTGTTGGCTGTTTTGGTATTCAGAGCATTATTAATTGGTCAAAAGGCACTTAAATGCGGAAAAGAGTATGAAGGCTATTTTGCGTTTGCGATAGGTATTTGGTTTGCTTTTCAAACCATGGTGAATGTCGGCGCGAGTGCCGGTATTTTGCCAACCAAAGGCTTAACACTGCCATTTATTTCTTATGGTGGTTCAAGCTTATTAGTAATGACGATAGCCACAGGTGTACTTTTACGTATTGACTTTGAAACTAAAATGGCGACCAAGCAAGCGACTTCAGGAGGTAAGCGATGAGTAAAAAATTACTTGTTGTTGCCGGTGGTACTGGTGGACATATTTTTCCAGGCATTGCAGTGGCTGACTTTCTCAAACAGCAAGGCTGGCAGGTTAGCTGGATTGGTACACCTGATCGAATGGAAGCAACTGTGGTCCCTAAGCACAATATTGAAATTGATTTTATCGATGTCAAAGGGGTGCGAGGCAATGGTATTAAACGGCTAATTAAAGCACCATTTATGGTGATGAATGCGATTTTTCAAGCGCGTAAAATTTTAAAAGCACAACGCCCTGATGTGGTACTTGCAATGGGCGGTTATGTGACAGGACCAACAGGGGTTGCAGCGAAAAGCTTAGGTATCCCGTTAGTGATTCATGAGCAAAATGCAGTCGCTGGTATGAGTAATCGTTGGTTAGCTAAGTTTGCCAGCAAAGTCTTAGCGGCTTTTCCTTCAGCATTTGCTAAGGGACAGTGCGAGGTAGTCGGTAATCCAGTGAGGACAAGTGTTGCTCAAGTCAGTGCCAAACAAACAAGCACACCCACTAATATATTAGTTGTGGGGGGATCGTTGGGAGCGCAGGTGCTTAATCACACTTTACCTGCTGTATTCAGTGCACTTTCAGCGCAAACAACGCTTAATATATGGCACCAAACCGGAAAAAATAATGAACAAAAAGTCACGGCAGACTATCAACAACTAGGTCTTGCTGAAAGTACGAAAGTGGCTGAGTTTATTGATGATATGGATAGTGCGTATCAATGGGCTGATTTGGTTATTTGCCGTGCTGGTGCATTAACGGTTAGTGAGATTGCTGCAGCAGGTCGAATGGCATTATTTGTGCCGTTCCCACACGCAGTGGATGACCATCAAACTGCTAATGCTGCTTATTTAGTTAACTCAGGTGCTGCACTGATGATGCAACAAAACGCGTTTTCTAAAGAGGCGGTGGTGGATTTGTTGACACCGTACTTAATTGCACCAGAAAAAATTTCCATAATGGCAAGCAAAGCAAAACAGCTTGCTATTTTAGATGCCACAGCCAAGGTTGCAAACCGCTGTGAGCAGCTAGTAGATAGAAGAGATTCGTAGTGAAAGAAAGCATGATGAAAGAAAACAACACGCGCCCTGCGATGCGTCGTATCGACACCATCCACTTTGTCGGAATTGGCGGTGCAGGGATGGGTGGTATTGCCGAAGTACTTGCTTTTGAAGGTTACCGTATTACTGGCTCTGATATTGCGCACAGTGCGATGACTGAGCGCTTAATTCATGTTGGCGCAGAAGTGTTTATTGGCCATGATGAAAACAATGTAAAAGATGCCAGCGTTGTGGTGGTATCAAGTGCAATCAATGAGCAAAACCCCGAAATTAAAGCGGCCAGAGCAGCGCGTATCCCTATTGTTCGCCGTGCAGAAATGCTTGCTGAGCTAATGCGTTTTCGCCACGGTATTGCTGTGGCAGGAACACACGGTAAAACAACTACAACCAGCTTAATCGCGAGTATTTATGCGCAAGCAGGTCTTGATCCAACCTTTATAATTGGTGGTCTTTTAAATAGCGCAGGTAGTAATGCCAAAGTCGGTAAGAGTGATTTCTTGATTGCAGAAGCCGATGAAAGTGATGCATCATTTTTGCATTTACAACCTATGGTATCGGTGATCACGAATGTTGAAGAAGATCACATGGATACCTATGGTGGCAGCTTAGAGAAGATGAAAGATACCTATGTCGATTTCATCCACAACCTGCCATTTTACGGTCTCGCCGTTGTCTGTATCGATTCAGACGTTGCTGCTGAGCTTATTCCACGTTTTGGCCGCCCAGTGATCACCTATGGTGAGTCAACGGATGCAGATTATAGAATGCTTAACTTCAGTCAAACAGCTAACACATGCTCGTTCGATGTTGTGAATAAACAAGGTGAAAGCTTACCTGTAACTTTAAATATGCCTGGTAAGCACAACGCTTTAAATGCAACAGCGGCTATTGCTGTTGCCAAAGATCAGCATATTGCTAACCAAGCGATTTTAGAGGCGCTTGCGCAGTTTGAAGGAGTGGGTCGTCGTTTTCAGCATTACGGCACTTTTGATAATGAACGTGGTAATGTCATGTTGGTGGACGACTATGGTCATCATCCATCAGAAGTTGCAGCAACCATTGCGGCAGTGCGCGAAGGTTGGCCTGATAAGCGCTTAGTGATGGTTTATCAGCCTCACCGCTATAGCCGTACACGTGACTTGTATGAAGATTTCGTGAAAGTATTGGCAGATGTCGATCAACTTTTATTACTTGATGTGTATTCAGCAGGTGAAGAGCCAATAGTCGGAGCCGATAGTAAGAGTTTATGCCGTAGTTTGCGTCAACGAGGCAAAGAGCCTATTCATGTTGCCAATAGCTCTGAGCTTGCAGGCGTTCTTGCTAACCTTCTGCAAGATAATGATTTAGTATTAACTCAAGGTGCTGGTAACATTGGTCAGTTAGTTAAGACGCTCGCGGCTACTAACTTATCTATTGAACAACTGAAGCAGGTAAATGTATGAGCCAGTTAAGCGACAAATTTGGCAAAGTAGCAGTGCTTTTTGGCGGCACATCTGCGGAACGAGAAGTTTCTCTAAAATCAGGCCAAGCTGTATTGAATGCTTTGCAAAGTGTGGGCGTTGATGCCATTGCTTTTGATCCAAAAGATCAGCCTTTGTGGCAATTAAAAGAGCTAAACATTGAACGTGTGTTCATTGCTCTACATGGTCGCGGTGGTGAAGACGGTACTATTCAAGGTGCTCTTGAGTTTATGGGGATTCCTTATACCGGTAGTGATGTTTTAGGCTCAGCACTGGCGATGGATAAAGTACGCTGTAAACACTTGTTTAAAGCAATGGGCTTAAGTACCGCTCCTTATGCTGTTGTTGATAGCCGCTATGAGTTTGATAGCCAAGCAATTATTAATGAATTTGGCAAAGTGATGGTTAAGCCGTCACATGAAGGCTCAAGCATTGGTATGGCTGAGGCGAGTAACGCAGAGCAACTAGATACTGCGCTCAACGCTGCATTTAAGTTTGATAGTCAAGTGCTTGTTGAGCAGTGGATCACGGGGCGTGAGTTTACCGTTGCTGTGCTTGGACACGATGTTCAGCCGGTCATTGAAATGACCACGCCAAATGGTTTTTATGACTATCAAGCTAAGTATCAGTCAAGTACAACTCAGTACCATTGCCCTGCGGATATATCTGTGCAAGAAACTGAACTGTTGCAAGATATGGCATTAAAAGCATTTGATTTAGTCGGGGCCAGCGGTTGGGGACGTGTCGATGCGATGCGCGATGAGCAAGGTAATTTTTACTTACTCGAAGTCAATACAGTTCCTGGCATGACTGAAAAATCATTGGTACCAATGGCAGCAAAAGCCAACGGAGCGAGTTTTGAGCAATTAGTTGTTCGCATTTTGGAGCAAACCCTTTAATATGCATCACTTTTTAGAAAAAGCACAACAGTTAAAGCAGCGGCTCAATTGGTCGTTGATCTTTGGCGTGAGCTTTTTTCTCATCGTGATTTTTAGTTTGGTTAAAATCACTACCGGTGTGTCAGATTGGTTGGTCGAAAATAAAGATGCGCAAATAAAGCATTTAGCTGTACAAGGTGAGCCTAAGTATACGGATGAAAAGGCAATTATTAGCGCAATAAAAAAAGCCGACTTATCGAGTTTTTTTGAATTGGATGTTAAACATGTGCAACGCTTAGTACAAAGTTTGCCTTGGGTGGCGACTGCATCGGTCAGAAAGCAGTGGCCAGACACCATTCAAGTGTATGTGGTTGAGCATGAAGCGGTTGCACATTGGAATGATGATTTATTGTTAAATCAGTCTGGTGAAGTGTTTCAAGCAAGCAGTGATAAATTACCAAGTACATTACCCAAGCTTTATGGCCCTGAGGGGAGTGAGATAGAAGCATGGACGGCATTTGGTCAATTTAAAGCGATGCTAAAAGTGAATAATTTAGAGCTAACAAGCCTCGCGCTTTCAGAGCGTTTTTCATGGCAGCTGTGGCTTGATAATGGCATTCGCCTTAATTTGGGGCGTAAAGAAAAAGCAAAGCGTGTACAACGTTTTATAGATGTGTATCCGCGCATGGAACAACGTGTAAATGCACAAATTGATGTTGTTGATTTACGGTACGATACCGGTCTTGCAGTGAGCTGGAAGCCACTGCAAGAGGAACAATTAGAAAATAAGAGTAAGGCATGACTAAGTCAGCAGAAAGAAACCTAGTGATTGGATTAGACGTTGGCACCTCAAAGGTAGTGGCCACCGTTGGTGAAATCACCGCAGATAATAAACTCAGCATTGTGGGGGTTGGCAGCCAAGTTTCGCATGGTATGGACAAAGGTGGCGTTAACGACCTTAACCTTGTTTCTGAATCGATTCGTCGCGCTATTGATGAAGCTGAACTAATGGCAGATTGCCGTATCAGCTCTGTTTATTTAGGTATTTCTGGTAAACATATTCAGTGTCAAAACGAAAGCGGCGTGGTTGCGATTAACAACACTGAAGTCACAGATGAAGATATTGAGAATGTGATTCACATTGCACGCTCAGTGCCTATTTCAGCTGAACGCAAAATGCTGCATGCGTTACCGCAAGAATACAGCATTGATATGCAAGAGGGGATTAAAAACCCATTAGGCATGAGTGGGGTACGTATGGAAGCGCGTGCGCACATCATTACTTGCTCAAATGACATGGCTAAAAACATAGAAAAATGTGTTGAGCGCTGTGGGTTAGAAGTTGATCAACTGATATTTACGGCATTAGCGTCATGCTATTCCGTTCTGACAGATGATGAAAAAGAGCTGGGTGTGGCTGTTATGGATATCGGTGGCGGAACGATGGATATCACCATTTATATTAATGGTGCACTTCGTCACTCAGCAGTTATTCCGGTTGCGGGCAATCAGGTGACTGGCGATATTGCAAAAATATTTAGAACACCTATATCGCATGCTGAATCACTCAAAGTACAATATGCGTGTGCAAGCAGCCAAATGGCAAGCAATGAAGACACCATTGAAGTGCCGAGTGTGGGTGGTCGACCTGCACGTATTATGTCGCGCCATACCTTATCTGAGGTAGTTGAGCCACGATTTAGAGAATTATTTGAGTTGGCAATGGAAGAAATACGCCGCTCAGGTTTAGAAGACCAAATTGCTGCCGGTCTTGTCATTACTGGCGGGACGGCAAAAATGACAGGTGCAATGGAGGTGGCAGAAGACATTTTCCAAATGCCTGTAAGAATTGGCAAACCAATTGGGATAGTTGGTTTGACAGATTATGTTGATGATCCTTCGTACGCAACCGCTGTTGGTTTGTTACAATACGGCCGTACAATGCAATCGATGAATGCACAAAAGTCGAAAGCAGAAGGTGATAATAATTGGTGGAACCGTATTACGAAGTGGTTCCAAGGTGAGTTTTAAGACTCAAGTCGGAGAGTAAAGATGTTTGATATAATGGAACAGCACAGCGAAGAAGCTGTCATTAAAGTAATTGGCGTGGGCGGTGGCGGCGGTAACGCTGTCGAGCACATGGTAAAACAACAAATTGAAGGTGTACGCTTCATTGCGGCGAATACGGATGCACAAGCACTGCGTAATTCATCAGCAGATGTCACGGTACAGCTAGGTACACAAATCACTTCTGGTTTAGGTGCTGGAGCCAACCCTGAAGTGGGTCGTAATTCGGCGGAAGAAGATGCTGAAACAATCCGTGCAAGCCTTGAAGGTGCTGACATGGTATTTATCGCAGCGGGCATGGGCGGTGGTACTGGTACCGGTGCGGCTCCTGTGGTTGCTAAAATTGCTAAAGAGTTAGGGATCTTAACTGTTGCAGTAGTAACACGCCCATTTGACTTTGAAGGTAAAAAGCGTGCCGCAGCGGCTGAACAAGGTATTAATGAATTGTCAGAAACTGTTGATTCACTTATTACAATTCCGAACAATAAATTGCTTAAAGTTTTAGGCAAAGGCACTACACTATTAGATGCCTTCGCAAAAGCTAATGACGTGTTATTTGGTGCGGTTCAAGGTATTGCAGAATTAATCACACGCTCTGGTCTAATCAACGTGGATTTCGCCGACGTACGTACTGTTATGTCAGCGATGGGGACTGCGATGATGGGTACTGCGTCAGCATCTGGTCCTGACCGTGCGCAAGAAGCAGCAGAAGCCGCTATTTCAAGCCCATTACTTGAAGATGTCGATTTAACAGGTGCTAAAGGCATTCTAGTTAATATCACAGCAGGTATGGATATTGCGATTGAAGAGTTTGAGATTGTTGGTAATCACGTTAAAGCGCTTGCGTCAGAAAATGCAACGGTGGTTGTCGGTGCGGTAATTGACCCTGAAATGAGTGATGAGTTACGCGTTACTGTCGTTGCAACAGGTTTAGGTGGCGAGCGTCGTCCACAGTTTGGTATTGTTGATAATGGCTTTAAAAAAGCATCGGGTTCAGATGTGCAAAGCACAACAAGCCAATCTACTAGCAGCATGTACGTGCCAAGCTTTGCAAGCCAAGGTAGTAGCGACGATGTAAGCGTGTCAGCAAGTGTTGATAAGCAAGAATCTGTGAAGCAAAGTACAACAAGTAGTTCAGTATCAAGTAATACTGAAAGCAGTAAAAAATCTGATAAGTCAGAGGGTGGCGATTATTTCGACATTCCAGCGTTTTTGAGAAAACAAGCTGACTAAGATTTTTTTATGGTATTTTGCCTGAAAAGTAAACAAATTTGGCAGTTGAGTGTATTTATGATACAATCCGCCGTCTAACTGTAACTATAAGTGAGCGAACCTATGATTAAACAGCGTACGATTGCAGAAGTAGTCAAAGCCATAGGAATTGGACTTCATAAAGGTGAGAAGGTCACTATTACTCTCCGACCTGCGAGCGCAAATACTGGGATTGTATTTCGTCGTGTGGACCTTGACCCGGTTGTTGATTTTGAAACAACACCTGAAGCCGTTGGCGATACGCAATTGTGTACCTGTTTAACAAATAAAGATGGTGTTCGCTTATCAACGACTGAGCACCTTATTGCTGCCGTTGCGGCAATGGGGATTGATAATCTAATTGTTGAATTAGATAGCTCAGAAGTGCCGATTATGGATGGTAGTGCATTACCATTCATCTACTTGTTACAAAAAGGCGGCATTAAAGAAGTAAATGCAGCTAAGCGCTTTATTCGTATTAAAGAAAAAGTACGTATTGAAGAAGGCGATAAGTGGGCTGAAATAGAACCCTATGATGGTTTTCACATCGACTTTGAAATTGCGTTTGATCACCCAGCGATCAATGAAAGCCGCCAACGTATCGGTTTAGATATTACTACGCAGAGCTTCACTGAAGAAATCAGCCGTGCACGTACTTTTGGCTTTATGAAAGATATCGAGTATATGCATGCTAATAACCTAGCATTAGGTGGTAGCATGGATAACGCAGTTGTTTTGGATGACTTTAAAGTACTAAATCCAAACGGCTTACGTTATAGCGATGAGTTTGTTAAACACAAAATCTTAGACTGTGTCGGCGACATGTTTATGACTGGCCACAACATTCTAGGTAAAATCACGGCTTATAAATCAGGCCATGATTTAAACAATAAACTACTTCGTAAAATTATGGCAACTGAGTCAGCATGGGAGTGGGCAACATTTGAGACCCCAGTGACTATGCCTGCACCTGGCCTAGAAGTAGCGACAGCTTAATCGCAAGCATATTACAGTTATAAAAAATGACGCTTTTAGCGTCATTTTTTTTGCCTTGCTTATAATCCAAGAATAGCTTCAAGCTCTACTAACTGCTTGATTTGATAAGTTGGTTTAATATCTTCAGGTAATAGAACACCTGGGTGTTGCAACCAGCACGTATCGATACCCACATTATGACCCCCCAAAATATCGCTGGCCGCTGTATCACCAACCATTAAGATTTGCTCTTTTGGCGGATTGCCCATTAATTGAAACGTGTGCTGAAAAATTTCAGGAGCAGGCTTTGCTTTACCTACTAACTCTGAAATAACGAGCCAATCAAACATATCTTGTAAACCTGTATGCTCTAGGCGTTTTTGCTGTAATTTTGCAAAGCCATTAGTAATAATCCCCAGCTTTGCATGCGGCTTTAACTTTGCCAACAACTCAACAGCACCAGGTAGTGGTACACAAATTGATGCCATTGCATCTAAAAAGCCATCGTTGAGAGTTTTAGCGGGAACATTAAGTTTGTTAGCCCACTGGGTAAAACGGGTTATTTGTAGCTCACTGGCAGTGATCTCATGCTTTTGATAGGCAACCCAAAGAGGTTTATTAGTGGCTTGGTAATGCTGATAGTCTGCATCAGTAAATTCTACGCCATAATTGGCGAACATCACCTTTAACCCTTCAAATGCATTAAAACTGAATAGGGTTTCATCGGCATCGAATAATACGTGGCTATACTTCATGGTTATCCTAACTACTGATTAAATAAGCTCGGGTGTAAAAATGGCGCCATTGCTAGTGTAAGCGCTTGTGTATAGGTGCTTTCACGGGTAGCAAGGTGATTGGTTAATAAGCCAATAGCGCCCCCTTGTTGTTTGATATTAACGGTATTGAACGCATCATCCATGACGTCACCCAGTTCTTTACCGGCCAGTAAGGCATCGTAAAAAGATTGCGGTAAGGGGAGGTTACTACTGCGACCAACACTAAATTGTTGTTTATTTGCAATAACCACAAAGGCAAAGGTTGCTGCACCATAACTAAACTGTTCTGCGCCACCTTCCATCGCTGCATAAAAGTCAGCGTCAAAGTGAGTTTGGCAGTACTTTACACGGTTTTCAGCACCTATGCGGGTCTCATCTTCACCTAGCGGCTGATCAGGCACGCCAGATGGCGCATGTTCACCTTTGCATTCAATGATATGGTCTGGGAAGTAAAGGCTAAAGACATGTTTAGCTGCGTTAATTTTAACAGGGTTCTTTGAACCGACAATAACACGTAATGTTTCTTTCAAGCTGACGACTCCATCATTCCTAGTTAAGTCAGCAGTGTACCCGAGTGATTTAAATCGGCAAGTCAACTGGGGCTAAATTTTCCAGCGCACGTTTTTTCAAAATGATGTCTTTGATTAGCGGTGTTAAAACAAGTTCCATCGCCAAACCCATTTTCCCACCTGGTACAACGAGGGTGTTTATACGTGACATAAAACTACCTTCAATCATGCGTAGATAATATGGAAAATCTACATCTTCAATGCCACGAAAACGGATAACAACAAAGCTTTCGTCTAGTGACGGAATATCTTTAGCGCTAAATGGGTTTGAAGTATCAACCGTTGGCACGCGCTGGAAGTTAATATGAGTACGTGAGAATTGTGGTGTAATGTGGTTGATGTAGTCGTCCATACTGCGCACAATTGAGCCCATGACAGCCTCGCGAGAGTGGCCTCGTTCTGAGGTATCACGGATTAGTTTTTGGATCCATTCAAGGTTGATGATAGGCACCATGCCAATCAATAAATCGACATGCTTAGCAACATCATGATTCTCATCGACAGCACCACCATGTAGACCTTCATAGAACAAGATATCTGTATTTGATTCTAAATCTTGCCAAGGTGTAAAGGTTCCCGGTAATTGGTTATAAGGAACCGCTTCGTCGAAAGTATGTAAGTAGCGTCTAATTTTTCCTTGGCCAGTTTCACCATATTGGTAGAATAATTCTTCGAGTGCACCAAAGTCGTTAGCTTCACGACCAAAATAGCTTATGTGCTTGCCCTCTTGCTGTGCTTCACGAACTTTTTTATCCATTTCAGGACGCGTATAACGATGAAAGCTATCACCCTCGATAAAGGCCGCATCAATATTTAAGCTTCTAAAGATATGCTTAATGGCATTCGTGGTGGTGGTTGTGCCTGCACCAGATGAGCCGGTAATTGCGATAATTGGGTGTTTAGCTGACATAATTGTTCTCGTTATTAGTGAAGTCGTGTTATTTGCTCAAGCACTTAGTTAAAGTAACAAAAAACAAACACGCCTTAGTTATAAAGGTCGAGTATAGTAAGGTCAAGTGACTGGCCAATTAAATAACGCTATCATGAGCGAATAAAAATTAAAACGAGAGAGCAACATGAAATTAATTTCGCCTTTATTTTTTGCACTGACAAGTACATTTTTATCAAGTGCAGTGGATGCTGCGATGCCGAAAAGCGAAATATTATTAGCTGATCTGGATACACCTTATGGCATGAAGGTGTCTCGTATTACCGATGATACAAGCTATAACAATCAACCATTTTTGATTGACCAAGGTGTTTATTATACCCATGAAGTAATTGCTGAGCAGGGGCAATCACAAACTGACTTGTATTATTTTGATTTTGCCAGTCAAAGTGCCTTTAACCTAACCAATTCTCCTGTTAGTGAATATTCACCTACTTTAATGCCTGACAAACAGGCTTTATCAGCCATCGTGGTGGAAAAGGATGGTAAGCAAAAATTGTGGCAATACCCTTTAAAATCAGACCAACAAGCGAGTCGTATTTTTGAATGGATTGAGCCTGTTGGCTACCATGCTTGGGGAGCCGACAATGATCTTGTTATGTTTATTTTGGGGGAACCACATACCTTACAATACACATCACTCGCTGCTGCTAAACCTCAAGTTATTGCCGGTGATATTGGTCGTACACTTATTTTTGATAAACACACAAACAGCTTTTTGTTTAGCTACAAAAAAGATAACCAGCATTGGTTGGCGCGCTTTTCACCTAAAACGAGTGAAGTTGCTGATTTATTTCGATTACCTGAAGCAGTACAAGATTTTACATTAGTGAATGAGCACACCGTGGCGTATGCAGTTCAAAGCCGTATTTATAAACGTGATTTGACTGATGCAGGGGGGGTATCGCAGTGGCTTGATTTAGGTCGTTATTGTGAAACCTCAATTACACGATTAAGTTATCATAATCGTAAGCTTGCATTTGTGTGTAATAAATAAGTAACGATTTTCAACAGATTACTGTACTGTATTTATTATTGATCATTTTTAACAAGGCGCGCACTTGTCTTTATCTGCAGCACAACTTAGTGAACAGCTTATAAAATTAGGCTGTCGTAGTAACTTTAAAATAAAAAATATTAACGAGTTCATGCTTGCTCACTCCAAAGAGGCGTTTTATGTGCATGAGCAAAGTGGTCAGGCTAAATTAATTATAAGGCCTGCTTTTGAAGTGTTTAGCGCTGATTTTGAAGCTTTGGAAGGTATCTCTAGAGTTAAAGATTACTTTCATAGTAGTGAAATGACACGTTTCCCTACACGGATTTATAAAAGTGCTCAGCCCATTCATTATGGCGTTGCTTTTAAAGTGACAACCACTCAAGCCGTTGAATTATTTATTAAGCAGCTAAGTACTATTTTAGCACAATGATAAGGGCCACACATGTGGCCCTTATTTAACGTGGTTGTTAGCGTTTAAGAAAACTATTCACTGAGCTTAGCTCACGTTTCTTAAGTGCGATACAATCATTCACTCCTTCCTCTAACTTGCTCAAAGTGCGAGCATAGCCAGGTTGTTCAGAAATTTTATCTGTAAAGAAGGTTTTTGTTTTTTCTAGGCTTTTCGCATCACAGTTTGCGGTTGTGAAAAACGGCAAGTTTGGAACAAAGAAAGGCGGTAAGCTCTTAGTGATAGCATCGTAATTTTTGTAGATCCAATCAATGAACAATGCTTGGCGTTCTTTACCATAACTTAGGCCACCTAATAATGTTCGCATATCTGAGGCCGTTACTTCATCTGTTAGGCTATAATCTAATACCGCTTTTTGTAGCTCAGGCTTTCCGAAATACCCCATCGCAGCTAGCATCTTAGTACGTACTTGCGGGTCTTTGGTTGTTTTAAAGGTTTGCTTGTACTTTTCAAGGAGCTTTGCATCGCCGTGATAGGCTGCTAAATTTAGGTAGGTTGAAGCTAAATATGGGTCAACATTTTCAGGGTTATTCAAATAAAGCGCTGCTTGTGCTTTTGCTGTATCAATCACTTTTTGATCTTCGCCATCAAAACCTAAACGGCTAATAACCTGTGCGCGTAATTGTGATACAGCAGCATCTTCATTCACTTTTGCTGTTAGACCGTATTGCTTCGCCGCTGGTGCAATGCTGTTACGGATAAATTTAGGCCATAAATCACGGTTGCTGTCATCTTCAAATACACGTTTTTGCGACGCTAAATAACCAAGGGCTGTATTAGCAACAAGCGGGTGCGCATCGCTTACGAATGCTTCAAGGGTTTGCATTAGATTTGCAGCAGAAATAACGCCTGCATCTAATAGGGAGTCTACCGCCGAAAGAAGCGCTAAGCGCTCTCGCACGGTTAGCTTATCCGCTGCGTTGTCGAGTAGGGCACTAAACTGTGCGTCATCTAATAGCCAGCGGTAATAACCCATGGCGCCTTGATCTGGATAAATCCACTCAGGTTCAAAATCGAGGGTTAGCTGTTGTGTCTCTTTGTTCAGTAATATATTGGCTGTTTCAACTTTATCGCCTGCACCATATTTAATTGCAACCGGAACATTCCACAGTTGTCCTGGCGCATCAACACCGGCATTCACAAAGCGGCTTTGGCTAATATTAATTTTCTTACCGTCTTGGGTTACTTTGATAAGTGGGAAAGATGATTGTTCGATAAACGATTTTAGTACACTTGCAACGTCTTTATTCGAGGCTTCGCCTAATGCTTGCCAAAGGTCTGCTGCTTCTGCATTTTTATATGAGAACTTCTTCAAGTAAGCTTGAATACCTTGCTGGAATGCTTCTTCGCCAATCCAGTTCTCCACCATTGAAAGCACCGCACTGCCTTTACTGTAAGCAAGGCCAAGGCCATCCATGATGTCAGCTTCGGTTTTTATTGGCTTACGAATAGGCTTAGTACTTAAGCGTGCATCGAGTGCCATTACATGGTTTTGTGGTAAGTCTAGGTGTGACTCAAACTCAGGGTTGATTTGTGCGGTGATTTTCGCAGCCATCCAGCTTGCAAACGCTTCGTTTAACCATAAATCATTCCACCATTTCATGGTGACTAGGTTACCGTACCATTGGTGAGCTAATTCATGGGCAATGATTGATACATTGCGCTCTTTTTTACTACGTGTTGCAGTGGCAAGGTCGACTAGAAGAATATCTTCACGGTAAGTAACAAGGCCTGCATTTTCCATCGCGCCAAATGGGAATTCTGGTACCGCAACTGAATCCAGTTTTTTATAAACGTATGGGATGCCAAAGTAATCTTCCAGTGCTTTTAATACGCGCGGCATGTTTTCTTTTGCGTAATCAGCAAGGTGAATTTTACCTTGCGGTGTCAGTACACGACCAGGAATTGGCATGCCTTTAATTTCAAGCTCTTCAAATGGGCCTACAGCCATTGCTACTAAGTAAGAAGGAATAGGCGGCGTTTTATCAAAAAAGTGTGTTGTCATCTCGCCATCAACCTTGGTTTTTAATACTGGTGTGTTGGCATACACTTTTTGAGATGTTGGCGCTGTGATTGTTAGCTGGAATGGAATTTTATAGCTAGGCTCGTCAAATACAGGGAATGCACGGCGGGCATCGCTCATTTCAAATTGAGTAAATAGGTAAGGCGTACCCTGATCAAGCGTTTTATATAAACCGACACTTTGACGGTTGTAAGGTGCTGTAAAATCAATCTTTAAAGTGTATTTACCAGGCTGAATTTTTTCATCACAGGTGAATTTAACTTTACCTGTTTTTAGCATTTCAGCACTGAGGTCGCAGTTCTCTGCACCTAAAATCTTGGCCATACTCACAGCGTAATCAATACCGTTTAGTTCGATATAATTCGTTGCTTTAAGTACTTCAAGGGCAATGTCGGTATGACCAGAAAAATTGTCTTTTGCAGGATCAAGCGTAAGTTTTACTTGTTGTGAGCTAGGCTTGGCAAGCTTTTCGATAACATATTCATTGGCATGGGCTGAGCTAACAGCAAGTGCAACACTCACTGTTAATAGACTTTTTAAGAACATAAGTATCCCTGATTTTTTGTTGTTAGAAAGGCACCTGCTATGAGGGGCGAAATACCATGCTATCAGGTTTTAATTTGAACAGTAATAAATAGTTAGTAACAAAGTTTGTCAGCTAATGATGGCGGTCGATGAAGCGTTGCCAATGTAGTTGCGGGTTGATTTGTCGCACATTTTGTAGCACGGTGTTTAATAGTGGCATATCCGTAAAACGTTGCTCGTTGAAATCTTTAAAACCAAGTAAGTAGTTAAAGGCATCTTTGCTGTTTGCTTGCAGTGCATGAATACGAATTTGTTGTTCAAAGTTGAGCCGTAAGCTACTAATCGCCGTTTTCATTCCTTGTTGGTCAACACTGGGAATAGCACATTTTTGTAAATAACCAGCACGTTCACCTTCACCGGAAAACCAAATGCGTACTTTTTCGCTATAGCGGCCTGACTTAGCCGGTAAATCAAACATTAACCGTTGTTGGTTTTGTTCGCTTAAAAAATTTAAGTATTGATCAAGTCCTGCATTAAGTAATGCATTGTGGATGGGCACATAGCGTGGTTTTATCTTACCATGAGTGTGAAAATCAAAGCAGCGAATACCATCACAAGTGGTAATGTTATCTAGAGTTAAATGACCAATTTCATCGCTGTAGGCACCGGTGTAATAAGCAAACAAAGGCAGCCAAAAGTGCCAGTGCTTTGCTTGCTCACGAGGAAGGCGTTGATCACTGTAGATGTAACCGTTATACAGGGTATGTAATTCCATGGCCGAAAAGGGCCGGCGACCGAGATGGGACTTCAACCTAATACCTTGATAATAAAGACGCTTTAAAGAGTATACCTGAACAACGTTTAGTTTCCAGCCTAACGACACTACGATAGTGAACGTAGTGCCGTGATAGGGTTAGTCACAAAGCGCTTTAGCAAGTCCCACAGGCTCGATTTCTACACAGACTTGGTCATCATTCCAGTTTAAACCAACCAGTGCATCATCTTCGTTTAGGTCTTCAACCCATTCATCAAGAAACTCGTCTAAGCCAATTTCAACTGGCGTATAGTCTTGCCATTCGTCTTTGCATTGTGCTTTGGCGGCGTCTTCGGTGCCCCAAAGTAATAGGACATCAGTGTCGCTAAATTGGTTTGACTCACAGACAACAAAACCACCATCTTCGGCACCGAGTGCCCACATTGTCTCGTTGAGACGAACTTTTTCAACGAAGCTTACTAATTCTGATTCAATTTCGATATCGCTCATTTGCCTAACCCTTATCTTATTTTCGTGGATCTGTTTGTTGTACCGCCGCTTTATCGGCGAATTCATGATAAAAACCAACTAACTTTTCTAGTTGGCTAAAATCAGTTAATTCGCGGAAGCGGATCCAATCTAGCAAGCAGTATAAACTGATGTTGAGGTATTCACAGCTTTTAAATACTGGCTCAGATAAATGATTATTTAAATAGGTTAATGTTTCAGCAATTCGTTCATTCTGTAAATTAAAAAACAGTTTGTCAGTGTGTGTATCGAACCCTGAGCGTTGGCATAGTAGTATTTCTACTAATGAGTCATTACAGGCATTAATGATGGTAAGAAAGTTTTCTTGTCGCCAACTCAACAGTGGCTGATTTGTTTTTTCGAGTAGGTAGCGAATAATTGAATTTGAATCGTATAAGCTAAAGCCATTATCAATAAGGATAGGAATTTTTCTTGCAGGGCTATGAGTTATCATCGTCTGCCTATCTTGCTCAGAAAATATATCTAGATTTTTAAATACTAAAGCAAGTCCATTTAAGTCAGCCCATATTCGAATACGTCTAACAAAGGGAGAAGTTGTTGAACCGAGTAATTCCATGATGATCTCCTGTCGAAAAAAAAGCCGCTGTAAGCGGCTCATTTATTGGTATTTGTATCAATCTGTACGGCTGGTGACTTCAAGTAAGTGATAACCGAACTGAGTCTGAACAGGGCCTTGTACTTGGTTTACTGGAGCTGAGAATACCACTTTATCGAATTCTGGCACCATCATCCCTGGTCCAAACTCACCTAATGCACCGCCATCTTGACCTGATGGGCAATTTGAGTGAGCTCGTGCAAGATCTGCAAAGTTTGCACCCTGTTCTATTTGCTGTTTTAAGTCTAAACAGTGTGCTTCACTGTCTACTAAGATATGCCTCGCGCTGGCTACTGCCATAATTACTCCCCACAATGTGTGTTTTTATGAATTAAATGAATAGTCTAGTTCAATATTTAATGAACGAACAATTAAATTTATTGTGTAGCTAGCTCTGTTTCTATAGCTTTGCGCAATTTCTCTGATTGCGGTTTAGTTTTGCTGTTAAAGCGCGTCACCGTTTTTCTGTCGGCGGAAACGAGATACTTATAAAAATTCCAGTTTGGTGAGCTAGTTACCTTATTTAAATGTTGGAATACAGGGTTTGCGCCGCTGCCTCTCACTTCGCTGGTCGCGAACATATTGAACGTGACTCCGTAGTTTATGAAACATACATCGGCAGTCTCTTTTTCATCATCTTCTTCTTGGAAAAAATCATCAGACGGAAAACCCAAAATAACTAAGCCTTGGTCTTTATATTCTTTGTTTAGTGCTTCTAAGCCCTCAAACTGCGGGGTGAAACCACAGTTGCTTGCGGTATTAACGATTAGCAATGGTTTGTCTTTAAATTGGCATAGGTTTATCGTTTCTTTGGAACGAAGCTTCCGTAATTCAACATTAGTGAAATCATCACATTGTGTTTGTGTTGTGTTTGATGATGCGGGCGTTTGAGCTGCAACCTGAGTGGTTAAAAGAGTTGCACTAAGTAACAAAGCAAATTTATACATGGTTATTTCCTGCTAGTTTTTCCAATCGAATATACGCTAATATGCGCAAAAGTGATCACCAAATATTCGTTTTATGACTATTCGTACAGCAACTTATGATGATTTAGCGGCAATTGTCGCAATCTATAATGAAACAATCCCAGGACGTA
The DNA here is from genome assembly GCF_032716425.1 of Pseudoalteromonas sp. N1230-9. Taxonomy (NCBI): domain Bacteria; kingdom Pseudomonadati; phylum Pseudomonadota; class Gammaproteobacteria; order Alteromonadales; family Pseudoalteromonadaceae; genus Pseudoalteromonas; species Pseudoalteromonas sp. N1230-9. Next base: position 3,110,276 of record NZ_CP090419.1, on the reverse strand, counting down.
TGGTAACAGCAGATACCGAAGAGGTAACTGTTGCAGATAAAGAAGCATGGTTCTTATCCCATTCTATTAATCGGCCTATTTTCGTATATGAACAAGAAGGGAAGGTTTTAGCATGGATAAGTTACAAGTCTTTTTACGGACGACCCGCTTACGATGGCACTGTTGAAGTGAGCATTTATATTACCGCAAGTGCACAAGGAAAAGGGCTAGGAAAACAATTGCTGACATTCGCAGAGACCCATGCAAGCACACTTAAAATAAAAGTACTTTTGGCATTTATTTTTAGTCATAACCTACCGAGTATTAAGCTCTTTAATTTATTTAATTATAAAGTATGGGGTGAATTGCCGAATGTGGCAATTATGGATGAAAAGCCTTACAGCTTAACTATTTTGGGAAAACATTTAGATTCATAGTTTGTTCATAAACTAATAAAAAAATACGGTGTAAATTGTGCTGCATCGTTTTTTTTCGACTACGCTAATTAAGTAACATGATTAAGTGGGCGTAGTGTAAAGTGCGAAAGATATTAATTGTTGATAGTAATAGTGTTTTAGCAATGCGAGTCAAGGTGTTACTTGAGCTCATAGGTTGTAGGGTTGAGCTGATACACTTTTCAATGGTTGATAATGCTGTTTTAACTCAACAGTTTGATCTTGTTGCTGCTTCACATGGTGTACCAACAGATACTATCAAGAAGCTAATGGAAGTGTTTTCTCAAGAGCACCTTTTACTTTTGGCCCCTAAAGCACAGCGCAGTGATTTACTTGAACACTTTAGTGAGATTAATCGTTTGCTGCCCAATGCGGTGGTCATATACCCTTTCTTTGCCAACAAAGAGATCAGCGCTCTATTAGAAGGCGTGCTTGAACTTGATTCCGATAATATCTTAAAACTTCCTACGGTTTTACTTGTTGATCACTGCCCTGAGCGATTAAATAAGATCGCGCACAATTTAAAAGGTGCACATATTAAAACCTTCACCGCAGAGAATATATTCTCTGCGGTAGAGTTGGTGAACCAGCACACAATTGATTTATTAATTAGTGATTTTACCTTTGAGGATGGTACTGGTCTTGAGCTATTTAATAAATTCAAAACATTGCAACCTAATTGCCGCTGTTTACTTTATACCTCTAAGCCCGATCAAGTCTCCATGGTTGCTGCTATTCGCCAAGGTGTTGAAGATGTTCTAATTAAGCCCATAGATGACAATAGCTTACTGCAATCGGTTCATAAGCTTTGGCAAACTGAACTACTAAAACGTCATAATGCAGAGTTAGTAGAGCGTTTACAAAACACGGTTGATGCACTCATTGAAAAAGATAGCCTTTTACGTGTTATTTTTAAGCATACACCCGATGCGATAATTCTATTTGATCGAAACGGTAAAATTATTGAGACCAATGATGCCTGTGAGTCGTTATTTGAGAAGTCATTAAAAGAGTTTGAAAATTGCTCGGTGTATGACTTTTTTGACTTAGCCTCGACTAAACGTATAAAAGATAAAGTCAGTACACTTAATAAGAATCGACAATTTAGTTGTGATTTAAAGCTACTAAAGAAAAATGGTGCATCGGTTCCATTGGTAGGCTCGTTCAATGAAATTGACCATCACGGTGAAATAGCACTTGCTGTCATCTTTAAGAATGTTACGCACCTTAAGGAAAAAGAAGAGTTACTTCTTGAAGCAAAAGACACTCTAGAAGAAGAAGTTAAAGCACGCACAGCCCAGTTAGAGCACGCAAAAAATGTCGCTGAAGCTGCCAATCACAGTAAGTCAGAGTTTTTAGCTAATATGTCTCACGAGCTAAGAACACCTATGCATTCTATTCTTAGCTTCGCACGTTTTGGCTTAGAAAAAGTAGCCAATGATGATCTCAGTAAAGAGAAACTTAATAAGTATTTATCACGAATAGAGCAAAGTGGTGAACGGTTACTTTCTTTACTCAATAACTTGCTCGACCTATCTAAGCTTGATGTTGGTAAATTTCCTTTTAATCCGCAGAAGCATAGCCTGATGAATATCATAAAAACCAGTATTGATGATGTCTCGGGTACAGCGCTTGAACGTAATATCACTATTAAATTAATTGCGCCTAATCCAAACATCACACTTGAGTGTGATGAAGAGCAAATTAATCAAATTATGCGTAACTTACTTGGCAATGCGCTTAAATTTAGTGAACCCAATAGCGATATAGACATAAAGCTGGCGCTAAGCAATGGGTCGGCTGAAATTGCAGTTGTTGATCGTGGCATAGGTATACCTGACGATGAATTAGAAAAAGTATTCGCAAAGTTTGAACAAAGCAGTAAAACCAATAGCGGTGCAGGAGGCACAGGACTCGGTTTAGCGATTTGCCGTGAGTTTGTTTTGCTACATCAAGGCACTATTGTAGCAAGTAACAACGAGTACGGTGGTGCCACTATTTTAGTGACCCTGCCTTTAGAAATTGACTTTCCTCAGCATTTAACAAATGAAGAGCGAGTGCAAAGCAATTATGAAGCTTAAATTAAAATGGAAGAGGGTGAGATGGCCTTAAAACGAATTTTAGCAGTTGATGATGAGCCTTTTAATTTAGAGATCATTGAAGAGATTCTAGAAGAGCTCGATTTTGAATTAAAAATGGTTAACAGTGGTCCAGAATGCTTAGCCGTAGTTGAAGAGTTTGACCCACAAGTTATTTTACTTGATGTAAGTATGCCGCAAATGAGTGGTTATGAGGTATGCCGAAAGCTTAAAGAAAACCCAAACACAGCAAATATTATTGTTATGTTTGTATCGGCAAGAGGCACAGTTGAAGAGCGTATGGAGGGATATTCGGTTGGTGCCGAAGATTATATTGTGAAGCCATTTGGGCATGAAGAATTAAAACTGAAGCTTCAGCATCTACACCAAGTACTCATTGAAAAAGAGTCCTTAGAACAACAAGTCGAGGATGCAACATCGACAGCGTTTAATGCGATGGCAAATAGCAGTGAGATGGGTCAAATTGTTAATTATATTGAACATATTGGTTCTATTGATAATGAACAAGAGCTAGGAAAGGCATTGCTCCATTGTTTAAGCTCATTCGATTTACAAAGCAATGTTGAGTTTCGTCTTGACTCAGGGGTAGAGCATTTTTCTGTAACAGGGATATGCTCACCTATTGTGGTTGAACTGTTTGAAATGCTAAAAAATAAAGGCCGCTTACATGAGTTTTCGAGCCGAATTTTAGTGAACTATGAAATGATCAGTTTATTGATCCTCAATATGCCTGAACAAGACCCTGATAAGCATGGTCGAATTCGAGATCATATTTGCTTTTTGGTGAGTGTTACCGAGCAACAGCTTAAAGCGATTATTACTAAAAAAGAGCTTATTCGTCAGCAACAGCAATTAAATGATGCGGTGGGTAAAGTACATAGTAAGTTTCGTGGCTTAATTGAGCTGTTAAATGATAACCGTCTCAATAACGAAGCTGTTTTTAAACAACTACAGGAAGACCTTGAACAGCGAATACCAACAATGGGGCTTGATGAAGACCAAGAGGTTTTCATTTATCAAAAAGTTGATGAAACGATTCAAAATTCAGTTGCACGTGAAGAGTCAGTACAAGGTGTTAAAGCGGCATTTAAAGAAATTGAAGACGATTTATCCTTGTTACTCAAAGGCTAACATTTATGAGGTAACGCGCTAAGCGTCTCGTGGTAAGCCTTTTTCTACAATACGGATAAGTCGTGCTGTTTTACGTAACTGTTGTTGGCGCTTATGGGTCTGTTGATCAAGCGCCCACTCTATGTGCTCTTTTACAAGTGGAGTTGCGCTTTTAAGCGCGTCGCTCAATGTTGCCACTATTTTTTCGTTATATTCAGCATTACCCAAGCCGACAGCGAGATTTCTCTGCCATCGCTGGTGGCCTATTCGTCGGATAGGACTACCTTCAGTATTTTTTAAAAATGTTGGTTCATCCCAAGCAAAAAGAGTTAAGAGATCTTGATCTTTTAATTGCTTTCGCGGGTGAAAATCAGCTTCATCCGTTATTTGACCATAACGATTCCATGGGCAGACGAGCTGGCAATCGTCACAACCGTACACCCGATTACCGAGTAAAGGACGATACTCTTCAGGGATCGCGCCTTGTAGCTCGATTGTTAAGTATGAAATACATTTACGAGCATCCACTACATAAGGCTCTACAATCGCGCCTGTAGGGCATAACGTCATACAAGCAACACATTTACCACAGCCTTCAAAGGTGTTTTCCTCGTCGATAGGCAGTGGAATATCAACAAATAACTCACCTAAAAAAAACCAAGAGCCCGCCTCTTTATTGATTAACAGGCTATGCTTACCTCGCCAACCTAAGCCTGCTTTTTCAGCAAGTTGCCTTTCAAGTACTGGCGCAGAGTCGACAAATGGGCGAAACCCTAGCTCGCCAACATGCTGCTCAATCTTTTGGCCGAGTTTTTTTAGACGATTACGAAGTAGCTTATGATAGTCCCGACCTAAGGCATAACGGCTGATGTACGCTTTGTTTGTTTGCTTTAAGTTTTTTGCAAAGCTGGCATCGGGGGGCAGGTAATTCATCTTAACTGAGATGACCCTTTGTGTACCTGGAACTAATTCAGCAGGGCGAGCACGTTTCATACCGTGGGCAGCCATGTACTCCATCTCACCATGATAGCCTTTATCTAGCCAGCGCTGAAGCTGTGCTTCATGCTTAGTGAGATCGATATCGGTGATCCCCACTTCGGCAAAACCAAGGTCTTTACCCCATTGTTTAATTTGCAAAGCGAGTTGTTGGTAATCGGTAGTAGGAGTTGTCACATTCAATAAAAAAGTAGCCAAGAAGTGGCTACTTTACCATAAATAGTTAAAACAAAAGAGCTAAAAACGAGCCTTAAACAAACCGCTTTAGCTGTTGTAGTGTTTGTTGACTTAGTAAATGTGATTGCTCACAATCAGCCAGTGACTCATCTATTTGCTGTTTCGCTTGTTCACCTAATGTCACAATTTGTTCAACACTTTGATGAGTTTGTGTTTGTGTTTGTTCCAGCAAATGCACTGCACTGACTATTTGTTGTAATTGCTGCTGATTTTGCTCAAATTCGCCAAGCATATTACTAAACCCTGCAGAGGTGTCACTAATCGCTGTTTCTGCATCGCTAGAATGACTAATTAACTGCTCTGATTCTTTGTTTGTTTCATTAACTAACGAATTCATTTGATTGATGAAGTCACTTATTTGACGGGTCGCATCATTCACTTTTATTGAAAGTGTTCTCACTTCATCTGCAACCACAGCAAAGCCTCGTCCAGCTTCGCCAGCGCGTGCCGCTTCAATCGCTGCATTTAATGCAAGCAAATTAGTTTGGTCGGAAAACTCTTCAACCATTTTTAAAATAGCGCGAATATTTTCACTGTTTTCTTTTAAACCTGAAATAGTCGCTGAGAAGTTAGCTAAAATTTGGCTAATCATCGCGACCTTCTTAACAAGGGCAGAGAGCTCAGTGGCTGAATGTTTCACAAATGCCAGATGCTCACTGTTAATCGTATGTACACTGTCTGTGTTAGCCGAAATATTTTCTAAACTTGAAGTAATTTGGTTACTTGAATCAGTAATTGTATGGCTAAATTTAATTTGTTGATGGCTAATCTCTGCCGTTTGTTGCATTGATTGAGTCATCTTTGAGCTGCTCTGGGCACTGGCTTGCGCACTTTGATAAGTTGTCGCGAGTAGCTCACCTAAGTGTGCCGTAAAGGTATTGTATTGCTCACTGAGATCTCTGAATTCATCGAATGTGAAGTGTGGTAATTTAGCAGATAGATCAGCATCATGACTGTTTATATGCGCTAAAGTGTCACGCATGGCTTGGACTGGGCGAACTATTAAAAAGCGCATATAGAAAATAGTAAAAATAAAGCTCGCGACGATGATAAACGCCATCAGCCAAAACAAGCCCATGCTTGCTTGTTGCTCAGACAGGCTATTGTAAAGCCAGATTAAAGTGATAGCTTGGAATGCAAACACAAATCCTAAATTACCGACAATTTTACGCGTTAAGGTGTAAAAGAAAGTCTGTTCGATAAAATTATACATGCGCATATAGCTACTCATTAAGGTGTTGTGTTGATTCATTTGGACGTTTCTTAGTCTTATTCAATGCCACTCAATTCAACAGTATAGCTTACTCTTGCTGAGTTACAGTGATTGAAGTGTCATTTGTGTATGACACGGGAAATTGGTAAAAATACCATCCACGCCATAACTTAACATTAATTCAATATCTTCTACTTTATCGACCGTGTAAGCATAAACTTGAAGGCCTCGTTGTTTTGCATCTGCAACAAATTCATGGTTTATAAAGTTTTTATCTATATGAATGCTGTAGGCATGCAGTTTTTGAGCAAATTCACTGTAATTGATTGGAATTGAAGCCGTAAGAGCGCCAATTTTTACCCATGGTAACTTTTGTTTGAGCCACATGAGTTGATGATGATCAAAGGATGATACCAAAATATTGTCTCTTGATATTTTTCCAATACTAATGTTTGACTCTATCATCTCAACAAACTTATCTAAAGAAAAAGTGTGTTTTAGTTCAAGGTTTAAAAGCGTTTTATCTTCTACCCAGTCAATGGCATCTTGCAGACAGGGAACAACTTCTCCGTTACCTGCATCATATTGTTGAATTTGCTCTTTTGTGCAGGCATTTACTTTACCGCGACCAGAGGTTGTGCGATCGAGCCAAGTGTCGTGAATGATCATATAATCATCAATGCAGCTTTGTACGTCAATTTCGATACCATCTACTGCCAAATCTACTGCGGCAATAATGGCGCTTTTGGTATTTTCTGGATAGGTACCACTGGCACCTCTGTGAGCGAATACTTTCATCATTGCTTGTGTTTCCGAGTCACTGACCATGTTTCATAAAAAGCGGCACTAATCACTAATGTACCACCAATAAGTGTGCTAATTGTAGGTTGCTCATGCAAAATTAAAAAAGCGAAAAACGTACCGTATAAAGGTTGCAAACAAGATATTAAACCAGCGGTTGAAGCGGATAAATGTTTTAAGCTTGCTGCAAACAGTGAATGCGGTGCTGCTGTAAAAATAACCCCTACGGTAATTAATAGCAGCCAATTTATTGTATCAACTTGTAATGGTGGTATTTCGACAAACGCGCACAACATAATACACGCGATCCAAGTTTGATAAAGCATGGTTTGTGGGCCGCCATATTGGCTAAAGTAACGCTTATGCACAATATTTCTAAAAGCAAAAAAGAACGCCGATAAAATACCAATGGCAATCCCTAAGGTCACATCATTACCTAAGCTGGCATCAGGAATGAGTAAGTAAATACCCAACATAACTACCAAGGCACTTGCTATATCTTTGAGCTGTGGTTTGCTGCCATAAAAAAAAGGTTCTAAAAATACCGTAATCACAGGGTAAGTAAAAAAGGCAATCATACCCACCGCAATCCCCGCCAATTGCATGCCAGCAAAGTAGGTGAGCCAATGTATTCCAACAGTGATGCCAAGTAGCAAGGCTATAAGGTAATCACGACGAGAGTGAAGCTTAATGGCTTTGTGTTGAATTGTGAGTAAAATCAGTAAGGCACAGCCTGCAATCGCTGTTCTATAAACGGTAATATCTAATGCACTTAGGCTGACCAATTTGGCAAATAATGCCGTGCCACCGAATAGTAGCACTGCAATGTGTAAGTACATAAGGCTCTGTTTGTGCGCCTGCATTACAAACCTTTTGTTTGTTGTTATTAGCTCTCTTTGTAACGGTAATCCTTTACTTTGTAAACTCCCTAAATAGGCTAATCCATTCGGTTAGTTCCAATATTTCCAACCTTGCAAGTAATAGTGGAGCACATTAGGCTCATCAAGCGTCGATACTTTTTCATTGTTAGCGCTAATATCGGGGGAGAAAATAAATAGTTGAGCATCATTTTCAGGGCGGTAAAAGCGAGTGTTAACAGGCAATAACTGGTGATTGCTACATATCAAATTACAAGCCATAACAAAGCCCCATTCACCAAAAGACGGTACGTTTAAATGATAAGGCAAAGTATGGGCGAAGCCTGCTGCGCGGAGCGTATTGTTGATAGACCAAAATGCCTGCTTCGCAAAAAACGGGCTCGTTGCTTGGGTCACAACAATGCCATTGTCAGGCAATCTAGCTTTCACTAATTGGTAAAATTGTTTGCTGTAGAGCCGTGCTAAGTTAATCGCCTTTGGGTCAGGTAAATCAATAAAAATGATATCGAACAGTTGCTTGCCTTGCTCAATAAACACATAGGCATCTTGATGAATAACCGTAACCTTTGGATCATTTAGCGATTGTTGATTAAGGGTTGTGAGGTTGTAATTAGTCCGTGCAAGTTTGGCAACAGCAGGGTCTAAATCGACAAGGGTAATAGACTCTAGTTGTGGGTATTTTAAAAGCTCTCTAGCTGCTAAGCCATCACCACCGCCTAAAATTAGAATACGTTTTGCATTGCCATGGCGCACCATAGCTGGATGAATAAGCGCTTCGTGATAACGATATTCATCAATCGATGAAAACTGTAAGCCACCGTTTAAATAAAGCCGAATATCATCTTTATGGCGAGTCAGTACGATTTGTTGATAAGGCGTTTGCTCCGAGTGGACGACACGATCATCATAGATTTGGCTTTGCCAAAGATGGGTGAGCTGTTTACTAGCAAATAAACAAAGCACCAATATGAGACTAACTAAAATGAGAGTGAGTCTTAGCACGTGTCGACGATGAGTGCTGATATGGTCAATAAAGTACCACAGCAATAATAGCGCAATACTTAGGTTCATTAAGCCAAAGCTTAGGGCTGTTTTAAATACCCCCAGCCAAGGTAAGAAGAGAAAAGGGAATAATAAAGTCGCGAGCAGGGCACCAAAGTAGTCAATTGATAGTACATTGGCAAGGTTTGCTTTTAGCGCATAATGTTTTTCCATTAAGCGGCTTAACAACGGAATTTCTAAACCAATTAAAATACCTATTAAGGTGGTGAGTAAAACACTAATCACTTGTAGTGGTAAGCCATACGCATAAGCGAAGTATAGTAATGGCACACTCAAGCCACCTAGTAACGCAAGTAGTAGCTCAAAACCAATAAAATACACCAGCAATGGCTTATCAGGCACAAAACGCGAAAAATAAGAGCCAACCCCCATTGCCGCCATATATACGCCAATTGTCAGGGAAAATTGGGTGATGCTATCACCTAAAAAATAGGCGCCAGTGGTTGCAATTAATAATTCATAAATAATAGAGCAAAGTCCAGCAACAAAAATACTAAACAGTAAAATGTGGCTTTCGCGAATTGACTTACTTACCACCTGAGCCGCCTCGTGAACGGAAACCTGCGCTGCCAATACTTTGCTCACGTAATTGTTTATCAACGTTTATATTGAAGTGGTGATATGAATAAACTTGCCAATCGTGCTCATTATCGCCTTTGCTATAAGCAATCAAAGATGCAACTAGCACAGGCACGAAAAACAACAATGCAATTGGCCAAGCTGGGATATGGGTTTCCATTGCTTTCATAGCCTTTGGGCTTAACGTGTTGATTGGTTTATAAGTAAGTTCAGAGTTTTCTCTCTTTGCGCCAAGTCGATGCAAAATAACAATTAAAGAGAAGCCTGCTATTATGCCTGTGATCCAAAGTAGAGGGTCGATGAAACTGATATTGCCTTTGATTGGAATGATACGAAATGTATAACTGAAATGCTTAGCGCTATTATTAGGGCCAAAACTACTGCTTACATATGCACTATATTGGCCTTTTTTAGGGAAGTGAACATCATGATAAGCCCTGCTCTTATATTCTCGCCATTCACCTTCAGAGTCACGTCCAGATTCAGCCCATAGCTCATCAGAATAACTGAATAGATAGTTGCCTTCAGGGTCAAAAATTTCCATATCAATGGCTTTCCATGAATTTAAAGGCAGCCTACCTTTTATTTCTAAACGCATCATTTGGCCATCTTCAGGCACTGTAAATAGGTAGGCTTTGTCTTGTCCATCGTAGTCTTTAAAATTACCATATTGGCCACTCATTAGAGGCGTCTGTAGGTCTGATCGTATTATTAAGCAGGCCAAAAATGTGATGGCAGCAATAATACAAAGCTTATAGATGTTCATCCGTTACTCCATGAATAAGCTTAAATAGCGATAGTAATGATTACTGCGACACAGACTGCAATGCTACTTTCAATAACCGCCACTGCAGTGTTGTTGTCGTGCATTGCTTGGTCGAGGGAGATTTTACTAAAGATAATTTTATCAACGAGGTAGCGCACAATTGGTAAAATTAAAAAGCCAAATAATGCGTCAATAAAGAATAAACTCAGGCTTTGTTGCCAGCTGTGGAAGCCACCAATCAGTGCATGGCATAAGATTATGGCTAATGCCAACATAGTGGCAGAAAAGCTAAGTGCGACGGCTTTATTGCCTTTTTCGAGTTGCTCATGAAGGTTGAAACTTGTCAGGCGATCATAGCCTTTGGCAAAAATGATCAGCATCAATTGCCCGAGTAAATAGAAGACGATGGCTGATAACCAGGTTCCTTCGCCTGTTAATGCGCCACCAATGATCAGTGCTGCGGCCATATAGTTAGCTGCTTGTACTAGGCCAACCGCCTCGTTTTGTTGGTTGATTAATTGCTCTTGATTGCAGAACAATCGCAGTAGTAACTTGTCATTCAAAATGCGTGAGCAAGTAAGTAGCACCATACCTAATACGCTGTAAAGTGATACATTCATCAAATCGCTTAGTAGACCTTGGCTAGGCCCCGCCAACACAAAACCATAAATAATAGTAATCGCACCTAAGTAGCCGCCAATAGATAAACCTAAAGCACAGTTGGCATTGTCGGTTAATTGGCTGGTGGTGTTATAAGGGGTTGCTAGGTTATAGGACAATTTTGCAAGGGCTATAATCGCAATGAACAGACCAATATAGGCGCTGTTATAGGCCATCGTTGATAGGTAGTGGGTTAAGTTAATATCCATATAAATTTGTTAGTGTATTGTTATTTACCGAAAATATTAACACAGAGTGTTTGCTGCAAAGAATATCAACGCCTCATTTTTTGCCAGAATTAATCACTTTCTTAAAAGTTTCATAGCTTTTTTATGACAAATGTCAGTTTAATCAATGACAAAATTCACTTATTTCGCCAAGTAGAAAAAGTAATAGTTAAGCCTTTACTTTCTGGAGGAATAAAAATGAATAATGCGGCGTGGATAAGTTTATTAATTGCAGGAATTTTTGAGGTTATATGGGCACTCGCTATGAAGCAGTCAAATGGCTTTACTAAACTATGGCCTTCAGTTGTTACATTTGCAGCTATGTGGGCCAGCTTTGCCTTTTTGTCATTTGCTTTAAAGTCATTACCTCTCGGAATTAGTTATGCGATTTGGGTCGGTATTGGTACTGTTGGGGTATCAATATTTAGTGTGATATGGCTTAGAGAGTCTATTACGATATCTCAGATAATCTGTATTATATTAATTTTAGTCGGAATAATTGGGCTAAAATTTCAAACAAACTAAAGCAGCAAGTGATATGTTTAATAGTCGACTTAAGGATAAAAAAACGAATTTGACCTCTTTTTGGAATTGGGGGCCACTGCTTTTTTCGGGATTCTATTTGCTTCCGAGTATTTTCCAAATTGAAAGCACTGACTTTATGCAGATGTTCGCGATTGTTCTGTTGTACTTCATTTTTATTTATTTGTATGTGAAAGCAACACAAAGAGGAACAGAACAAGTTTGGCTGCAACTAATGTCGCTTATTTTGGTTTGTGTCATTGCTAGTTACCTAACAGTTGGCTCCGCGACTTTATTTGGCTTTGTAGCATATATTGTAGGCTATAACTTTTCGAGCCGTGCGCGTATTTTTGCAATTTCGATACTACTTTTAGCTTTGCTATCTAGTAGCCAAATAATCAATGAAAATTATGCTGAATATTTTCTCAGTGGTTCTCTTATATTGCTGGTCGCTTTATTTAGTTATGGCATTGCAGGGCGTAATGAATTTTTCCATAAACGCCGAGAAGAGCAAAATAGCAAACAGTTAGAGCAGTTTGCGGCAATTGCAGAGCGAGAGCGCATAGCTAGAGATTTGCATGATGTTTTAGGCCACTCTTTATCTTCAATCGCTTTAAAAGCGGAACTCGCGAGCAAATTCAGTCAAGCTAATAGACAGGCTCAAGCAGGATCGGAAATTTTTCAGGTTGCGGAGTTGGCTAGGGAGCTATTAAGTGATGTGAGAAAAGTTGTAACTGATTTAAAAGAATTGGATATAGATACACAAATTAATAGGTTAATTGTTCGGTTAGAGGAGAGTGGCTTCAAAGTTATTCATAATATTAAGATTGTTGACTTGCCAGCAAAATTAGAAGGAGTTGCTAACCTAATAATTAAAGAGGCTGTAACCAATATATTGCGCCATAGTAGTTCTAAATATTGTGAAATATCAATATTACAAACACTGGATAGTGTTGACATTAAAATGAAAAATAATGCGAATGAAAATAGCCAAGTTACACTTGGAAATGGTCTGTCGGGAATTAAAGAGCGAGCTCTACAGCTAGGGGGAAAGGCCGAGTTTAGTTTTTGCAATCAACAGTTCGTTGCATTTATTAAATTGCCTTTGAGTATTAAATCGGAGCAGGCTGAATGATAAGGGTCTATCTTGTTGAAGATCAAGCGTTAGTTAGAGGAGCTGTTGCTGCTCTTTTAGGCCTTGATGAAAATATTCAAGTAATTGGTCAGGCTGAAAATGGCAAGGTGGCACTTGCTGAAATACCAAAGTGTAAACCTGACATCGTACTTACAGATATTGAAATGCCGGAGTTATCAGGAATTGAACTTGCAGAAAAGTTGGCAATAGAAAAGAGTGAAAGTCGTATAGTAATCATGACTACTTTTTCTAAAGCAGGCTATATCAGGCGCTCTTTAGATGCCGGTGTAAAGGGGTTTATTCTTAAAGAGGCATCAAGTGATAGTTTAATTCTAGCACTTAAAAAAGTCATGTCTGGGCATAAAGTGATAGATCCTGAATTAGTTTTAAGTGCTTTAGATGATAGAGACCCACTCACAGAAAAAGAACGGGCATCATTAAAGTTAGCTGCAGAGGGGTTAAAAACGCAAATGATTGCAGCTAAATTATACTTAAGTGAGGGGACCGTTCGTAATTACTTATCAGAGGCGATTAGTAAATTAAATGCAAGTAACCGTATCGACGCTGCTAGAATTGCAAAGAGAAAAGGGTGGTTATAAGGTCCTTAATTTTGCTATTAAATTATTGAACAATTTGAGTGCGAAAACTGGTTTAATCAATTTCTTAAAAGTTTCATAGCTTTTGCCTGTCTCATTGTTAGGTTATGGGTTAAAATAACAACATAACCAACTAACAAGATAGTGAATGTCAAAACAGGATCCCAATCTCAGTCGAGAACAAGAAAAGTACGAAAACCCCGTCCCTAGCCGTGAGTTTATACTTACTCACTTAGAATCTCGCACCAAACCAGCAAACTTCACACAACTTTGTGACGAATTACATGTGAACGATACAGAGCGCCAAATAGCGTTCAAACGTCGTTTACGTGCTATGGAGCGCGATGGTCAACTGTATTTCAATAAGTTTAAATGCTACGCATTGATCGATGAATCTGGCTTGGTTAAAGGCAAGGTCATTGGTCATCGTGACGGATTCGGCTTTTTAGAAGTTGAAGGTGAGAGTAAAGATTGGTTTATCGCAAAGCACCAAATGAATATGGTGTTGCACGGTGACATTGTGCTTGCCAAAGGCAATCGCAAAGGTTCAAGCGGCAAGTGCGAAGCACGTATCATTAAGGTATTAACCAATGAACGAGCACCGATTGTTGGCCGCTATTTTGTTGAGCATGGTATTGCTGTTGTTGTGGCAGAAGACCCACGCATAACGCAAGACATTATGATACTACCGGGTAGTGAAAATGGCGCGCGCCACAACCAAATGGTGCAGGTGAAAATTACTCAAAACCCAAGCCGACATATGAATGCAGTAGGTAAAGTAACCGAAGTTCTCGGTGAGCACTTAGCACCAGGGATGGAAATTGAAGTTGCACTACGCAATCACGATATTCCTCATGTGTGGCCAGAAGCGGTTGAAAAGCAAGTTGCTCATTTAGGCGAATTTGTTGATGAGCAAGCAAAGCAAGGTCGTGTAGATTTACGTGACTTACCGCTGGTTACTATCGACGGTGAAGATGCCCGAGACTTTGACGATGCCGTTTATTGTGAGCGTAAACCATCAGGTGGTTGGCGTTTATGGGTAGCCATTGCCGATGTGTCGCACTACGTAGGGATGAATACGCCTCTGAATAAAGAAGCGATCGAGCGTGGTAACTCAGTGTACTTCCCTGAGCAAGTTATTCCGATGCTGCCAAAAGTGTTATCGAATGGTTTATGTTCGTTAAACCCTGAAGTTGACCGCTTGTGTATGGTTGCTGAGATGACAGTGTCGGATGCAGGTAAGTTATCTGGGTATAAATTTTACGAAGCGGTGATGAATTCACACGCTCGTTTTACCTACACTAAAGTGAATGCGATTTTACAAGGCGATGAAAAGCTGCGTGAAGAATATGCCAAGATGGTGCCGCATTTAACTGACTTACAGCAAATGTATATGGCACTAAAAGCAGCACGCCAAGAACGTGGTGCGATTGAGTTTGAAACCTTAGAAACGCGTTTTGTGTTTAATGCACACCGTAAGATTGAATCAATCGTGCCTGTGGTGCGCAATGATGCACACAAACTTATCGAAGAGTGCATGATTCTTGCGAACGTATCAGCTGCCCGTTTATTAGAAAAACACGAAGCAAGTGCGCTTTATCGTGTGCATGATGAGCCGGATGGTGAAAAGCTTGGTTTCTTCAGAAACTTTTTATCAGAGCTTGGTATTGAAACCGCGATTTCTGATGAGCCAACACCAAAAGAAATCACTCAAGTGTTAGCAAAATTAGGCGACCGTCCTGAAGCTGAGCTTATTCAAACCATGTTACTCCGTTCAATGAAGCAAGCGGTGTATCAGCCAGATAACATTGGTCACTTTGGTTTGGCTTTGCCAGCCTATGCCCATTTTACGTCGCCTATTCGTCGTTACCCTGATTTAGTGGTGCACCGCGCAATTAAAGCCGTGCTTAAAGCGCAAGGTCAGCAAACATCGGGTGAGTACGCATACACTGATGACGAAGTTGATATTTTAGGTGAGCAGTGTTCAACCACTGAACGCCGTGCTGATGACGCAACTCGCGAAGTCGCAGATTGGCTTAAATGTGAATTTATGCAAGACCATGTTGGTGACGAATTTGGTGGGGTGATCTCATCGGTAACTAACTTTGGTTTATTTGTACGCTTAGACGATTTACAAATCGATGGCATGATCCACGTAACCAACTTAGGCAATGAGTATTTCCATTACGATGGTGCTAAGCATTGCTTGATTGGAGAACAAACCCACACTGTTTATCGTTTAGGCGATAAATTAACGGTTCAGGTTTCATCTGTCAGTCTTGATGAGCGTCGCATAAACTTAGTGTTAGCAGGCGAAGCACAACAAGACCGTTATGCACGTCGTCGTGGCCGTAGCGCCCCTGCAAAACCAAGTGTTCGTGCCCAGCTTAAAGCAGGTAAAATTCCTGGTAAAAAATCTGAATCAAGTCGCTTTGAAGCAAAATCAGGCGATAAAGAGAACGAAAAACGTGGCAAGTCTTCTCCTTCTAAAGGGCGCAAAAAGCCAAGTAGTAAAAAAGCTGATGCAGTAAAAGCCAGTAACAAAAAGAGTAAGAAAAAAGCCACTAAAAAGGCAAAAAGACCGGGTAAGAATGCCCGTAAACGTAATGGCCGAGGAGCAAATAATACGTGAGTAATGAATTAATTTTTGGCTTTCACTCAGTTGAAGCAATTTTAGCAAAAGAGCCTGAGCGCTTTTTAGAAATATACGCTTTAAAAGGTCGTGAAGACAAACGTTTAAATCCGGTTATTGACCAAGCACGTAAATTCGGTATTTCTGTACAGTTTATGCAGCGTAAAGCGCTTGATAATAAAGCCAATGGTGAACAACACCAGGGCATTATTGCCAATGTAAAAGCGGCGCGTATGTATAATGAAAAAGATCTAGATGAGATCATAGCCCGTGAAGAAACACCTTTCTTATTGGTGCTTGATGGTATTACTGATCCGCATAATTTAGGAGCCTGTTTACGTAGCGCTGATGCCGCGGGTGTACACGCGATTATCGTTCCTAAAGATAAATCTGCCAAACTCAACGGCACAGCACGCAAAGTAGCGTGCGGCGCAGCGGAAACAGTACCATTGGTACAAGTCACTAATCTTGCGCGTACCTTGCGTGAAATTAAAGATGCTGGCGTTTGGGTTGTCGGCACTGCCGGTGAAACAGATACAGAGTTATTTGATGCAAATCTCACTGGACCTATGGCTGTTGTTATGGGCGCAGAAGGAGATGGTATGCGCCGCCTGACTCGTGAGCATTGTGATTTACTCGTTAAAATTCCAATGGCGGGCACGGTATCAAGCTTAAATGTCTCAGTTGCGACCGGTATTTGTTTATTTGAAGTGTTACGCCAGCGTAATGCAACGCAGTTATAAAGCTGACTTACCCTACCAAATATCAATGTTCAAACCACCTCTATAGAGGTGGTTATTTAATATTAAATAATCCCCCTTGAAGCGTTAATGATGAATTAACCCTGTGTTAATTGTTTTTCGTGTGTTACCCTTTTATGGTCATTTAACTGATTAATTCAAAAGGGAAAATATGTTAAAAGGAATCATGACAATCCTGCTTTTGGCAACATTTATTGTCAATGCTAAAGCCCCTGTATGGGAACAATACGCTAAACTTCCAATGGTTGAGCAGCCAAGCTTATCGCCAAATGGTGAGCTTATTGCGACACTTTATAATACTGATTCAGGCCCAACTATTAGTGTTACTAAGTTTCCTGATATTGATTTTAAGGTGTTGGCGCGGTTAAAGAAAAACAAAGACCGTGTTGATTTTATTCGCTGGTCAGGTAATCGCTACATTATCGTATCGGCAAGTTATCCTGAATATGTAAATGGTCAGTTTTTCAGAGTATCTCGGTTGTACTCTATCAATGTAGAAACCTCTGAAACTAAAGTGCTCACATCTCCGCGTTTTACAGATGATCGTTGGTATAAGTATCAGTCATTTGAGTTAGTATCATCACTCAAGGATGAAACCGATTATGCACTGATTTCCACCTACGACAAAAATGATAAAGGCTATGTTGTCTATCGTGTGCATTTAGGCACATCTGGCTTTGATAAAGTTCAGGGTAACAAAAATGATATTGGTAGCTGGTATGCAGATAGTAAAGGGGTTATCAGACTTGGACTAGCCGTTGAAGAAAAAGATGACGTATTTACAGCATCAATTTGGTATAGAGCAAATAAAGACGCAGAGCTCAAAAAAATTCACTCACAGGTGTGGGGGGAAGATGATACTTTTTCTATTCAAGCTTTATCAAAAGATGGCTCCAAAGCGTATGTGCTTTCTAATAGGGAGCTTGGACGTGAAGCTCTTTGGCTCTATAACATAGAAGCAGGCAAGTTTGAGGAGTTGATTTTTAGTAATGATAAATATGATCTCGATGGCGCAATAACTGATAATGAGGGTGAGTTTATCGGTGTATCTTTTTTTGATGACTACTATCGCACTCACTATTTTGATGACAAAGATGGCGCACAAGAGCGTGAAGTGGCAGGCCTATTTAAAGGAAAGCAGGCCACAATCAGCAGCCGTAGCCGAGATCATACGCGATTATTAGTATCAGTCACTAACGATGTTACGCCGCCAACTTATTATTACTTCGACTTAAATACTCAAAAAGGAGGTGTTTGGTTATCGAAATATCCTTATTTAGTCAGAAAGTCATTTAGCCCAGTACAAAATTATAGCTTTAAAGCCAGTGATGGTCTGGAAATAACGGGTTACTTTACGCAGCCAGCAAATGTTAAAAACCCGCCATTGATCGTTATGCCGCATGGTGGTCCGCACGCTAGAGATTATAAGTATTTTGACAAAGAGCTTCAGTATCTTGTTGAATTAGGGTTTTCTGTATTGCAAGTTAACTTTAGGGGCTCTGCAGGCTTTGGTAGCGCATTTGAAACGGCTGGTTATTACCAGTGGGGTAAACGTATGCAACAAGATGTGTATGAGGCAATGGATTGGGCAATTGCGCAAGGTTTAGCTAAAAAAGATAATGCCTGTATTTTTGGCGCAAGCTACGGTGGTTATGTTGCCTTAACAGCTGCCTTTCAAGAGCCCAAGCGCTTTAAATGTGTGGTGAGTATATCAGGCGTCTCAGACCTTGAAACTTTTGTTACGAAAACAGATAGACAAGGGAAATACTTAGGTAATATCGTTGATGTTAAAGATGATAAGTCTATCGATGCGTTAGCTGAGGTATCAGCAATAAGAAAAATTAACCACATTAAGGCGCCGATTCTTTTAATACATGGTAATAACGATACGCGCGTTAATTATAATCAATCGAAAGATTTCTATGACAAAGCGAGAAAACAGCTAGATATTAAATATGTTGAAATAGAGGATGGAACACACTTTTTTGACGATCAAGAAAGCCAAATAAAGTTATTCTCTGAGATAACGCCGTTTTTAAAAAAGCACCTATTATAGGTAGCCTTTAGTAATATCTAGATAAAAACTTAATAATAGAGTAATAAAAAAGCCGATGTTTGAAGTGAAGTTACATCGGCTTTTTTGTGTCTATTTCGTAAGATTAGATCTTTGCAAAAGCGTCTTGTAGTGGCGGTACTACTTGCTTCTTACGGCTTAATACGCCATCTAACCATACGCGACCATCTTCTGATTTAACATCATAGGCAGCTTCGATTACTGATACGTCATCAGACGCAATTAGCATTTCAGAGCCTTCTTTCATGATATCAGTTAACAGGAGTAATACTGAGTGGCGACCGCCTTCTTCTTTAAGCTTTGCGATATCAGCTTCAAGATCTGCTTTGATTTCATCAAATACAGCAAGGTCGATCACTTCTAGCTGGCCAATACCTACTAGCTTACCGTTCATGTTGAAGTCTTTGAAATCACGCATGACTAAGTCGCGTGCAGGTGTGCCTTCAACCGCTGATTTCACCTTGAACATTTCCATGCCAAGCTCTTTAAAATCTTCGATACCTGCGATTTCAGCAAGTGCTTCAACACACTTGATGTCAGCCGTTGTACAGGTTGGTGATTTAAAGATTACAGTGTCGCTTAAAATTGCACATAACATGATGCCTGCGATATCTTTTGGAATCTCTACATTGTAGAAGTCATACATCATTTTGATGATAGTGTTTGAACAGCCAACAGGACGGATCCAACACTCAAGCGGTGTTGATGATGTTAAATCGCCTAGTTTGTGGTGATCAACGACACCCACAACACGTGCTTCATCGATGTCATCAGGTGCTTGTGTTTTTTCTGTATGGTCAACGATATAAACGTCTTCACCTGCGTAGCTAAGCTTTAGCTCAGGGGCTTCGAAACCAAATTTATCTAGGATAAACTGTGTTTCAGGCGATACTTCACCTAAACGCGTTGGTATTGCAGGTTCTTCGATTTGGTTTTTTAAATAAGCAAGCGCAATTGCACCGCAAATTGAATCTGAATCAGGGATCTTATGACCCACTACATACATTGACATTGACGGAACTCCTTTAAATTTGGCGGATATTTTAGCAAAGTCTCTACAGATTGATACATAACAGACATGAAATTTTGTTGATCAATTACAACTGCCAATTAATGGACTTTTTAGTTACACTTTAAGGTATTGAAAAGTGAGGAAGATACGATGCGTTTGAGCCGAAAAGCATGGAATAATGTGGTGATTATTTCGATGCTGTTGATGATTTTTTTCTTTAACGGTTTGCACAAAAAGCTCAATACTCCCCCTGTGAATGAGGGCGTTCAAGCTCTACTGCCTGAGCAAAGCTTTATTTTAGCAATGGCTTTTCCTGAACTGAAAATTGAGCGCATAGGTACTTCGTGGCGGAGCCAAGAGTTACAAAGCATTACATGGCAAGCCGATGAACAGACGCTCGAACAATTAGTCGAACGTTGGCAGCGTCAGCAATTAACCATAGCAGCGCTGCCAGTGAGTAAAATTTCAAAGGCGTCTGCGGATTATGTTGCCTCTGTATGGCTTGCTGGTGAGCAATTGCCAGCGGTGTATCAGTTATATAGCATTGAGCAGCAATACTATTTATTGGATAAGCGGTTACAACGGGTATTTGAGCTTGAGCAAGCTGATGTCGTTAAGTTATTTCCGCTATACCCGTTTTAAGAGAGTCATAGATGCCTGAATTACCAGAAGTTGAAGTTAGCCGTTTGGGAATAACGCCGCATGTGCTTAACCAAACAGTGACTAAAGTAAATATTCATAACGCCAGCATGCGTTGGCCTGTGCCTGATGATGTTTATCAATTGCAAGGGCTTAAAGTTACCTCAGTAGAGCGTAGAGCAAAATATTTATTACTCGGTTGTGAGTTGGGTAGTGTGATTTTGCACTTAGGAATGTCGGGTAATTTACGTGTTGTGGATGCAACTGAGCCTTTAAAAAAACATGACCATATTGAGTTTATTTTAGCGTCTGGTAAAGCGTTACGGCTTAATGATGCTCGTCGTTTTGGTGCTTGCTTATGGCAAGCGCCAAATGAATGCCATACCTTGCTGTCAAAGCTAGGGCCTGAGCCGTTAACAGAAGAGTTTGTTGCAGAGCGCGTTTTTGAGCAGTCACGAAACAAAAAAGTACCCATTAAACAATTTATTATGGATAACGCTGTGGTGGTTGGTGTTGGTAATATCTATGCCAATGAGTCGCTATTTAAGGCTGGAATTCATCCTAAACGAGAAGCCGGTAAGGTGTCTTTAAAGCGTTATCAGCAATTGGTGCCTATTATTAAAGAAACCCTTGCAGCGGCTATTACACAAGGTGGCACAACATTAAAAGACTTTGCCCAAAGTGACGGTAAGCCAGGGTATTTTGCGCAGCAATTATTGGTTTATGGTCGCAAAGGCGAGCCATGTGTTAATTGTAAAGAGCCATTAAAGGAAATTAGATTAGGGCAAAGAAGCACGGTTTACTGTTCTAATTGCCAAAAGTGACGCTGAAAGCAACCATCAAAAAAGCACGCCTCGGCGTGCTTTTAAATTATAGTTCAAATGGGGCGACACCGACCGCTTTCATTTTATAGCCAACTTGCGCAATTTCACCCGACCAAGTTTCTGTGCTAATCACGCCTGTAACAACGATTGCATCATATAGGCTTTCAATAGGCACACCCCCTTCAATTGTGACATGCACAATTTGATTAGGTGGCGGGGGTGGTACATGGATACAGGCACCAAAATATGGCACCAGTAAAAACTCAGTTATTACTTCGCTGTCGCCCTCTAGCGGCACTACAAAGCCAGGCAAACTAACTGATTGGCCGTTTAGTTCTTTAACAACCGGCGCATCTAAATCAGGTTGTACCCAATTTTGTTCTGAACCCTCATGGTTAGCTTGTGCTTGGGTGTCAATTTGTACATGCCCTTGTGGGATTAAGTCTTCCCAAAAAATTTCTTTAGGTTCGCCTGCATTTGCTAACGTGCAGGATAAAAGCATGGCAACAGCAATAAATTTTTGAAAAAATTGCATAAAATTCCTTAAATTTTGATACTCATGCCATCGGCAAGTGAGTAAAAATATGCGCGGGTTGCAGGTATCAACCCAACGATAAAACCTGCAAACATTATCGCAGCTAATAGCATGAGTTCATAGGCCGATAATAGCGCTATATTAAGGCTTATTCCGGCATGGCTTTGCAAGTAACCTGCGCCGAATAGCATTAAAGCATAGAACAAGGCGACACCAACAAGGCAGCCTAGCCCAGTGATGAGTAATGACTCTGCGCTTATCAATGTAAAAATATGCCAAGGCCTAGCGCCTACCGAGCGCAAAATAGCCAATTCTCTGCGACGCTGATTTAAGTTCGACAGCAAGCTGGTCAACATGCCAAGTAAACTAATAATGACCACCACAATTGAAAAAAGTAATAATATTTTTTCGACAATTGAGAGCATTTCCCACAATTCACGTAAGGTCACACCAGGCATGATGGCAAGTAATGCCTCCTCTTTGTATTGGTTAATATTACGGCGTACTTGTAGGGTGTACAGTGGCGAATCAAAACCGAGTAGAAAAGCGGTTATTTGTTTTGGTGTGCCAATGAGATCGACATCATCATGCTGGTCGTGGTCGTGGTCGTGGTCGTGGGCTTTTTCATGTTGATGACTATGACCACCATGAATTTCATCAATCGCTGCAAGTGGAATATGCAAGGTTTTATCAACGGGTGTACCTGTTGCTTGTAAAATACCAACAACGGTAAATGGGTTATCATCATGGTTATGAAAGCTAGTATTACCCATGCCGTGAGCAATCACGACCTTATCACCCAGTTGATAGCCAAGGGATTTGGCTACATCAGCACCAAGAACAACGTCAAATAAGTGATTGAACTCATGGCCGTTTGCAAAGCTTAATGGCTGCTTCTTACCAAAGCGATAGTGAGTAAAGTAGTCCTTGTTTGTACCAAGCACCGCAAGGCCTTTATGGCTATCACCTAACGACAGTGGAATGCTCCAGCTTACTCCTCGTTGCTTTGCAATATACTGATAACTTTGCCAACTGACGCCGTTATTAGCATGCCCAATACGAAATACAGAAGAGAGCAGTAATTGAATGTCGCCCGTGCGAGCGCCAACGATCAAATCTGTGCCAGAAATGGTATTACTAAAGCTACTTTTGGCATCGATACGAACACGCTCAATCGACATGAGCAACATCACACTAATAGCAATAGTGAATAACGTAAGCAAAGCACTGGCTTTGCGATTGAATAAGCTTTTTGCGGCAAGTTTAAGTAGTAGCATGTCTGCCTCCTTGTAGTTCAACAAGGTCAATGCTGCGTTTGAAAAGGCTGCGCAGGGTCTCATCATGACTGACAAACACGAGCGTGCTATTAGTGGCTGTGGCTTGTTCAAACAGTAACTTCACAAATGCTTGACGGTTTTGTGTGTCTAGTGCCGAGGTTGGTTCATCGGCGATAATGATTTCTGGGCTACCTATAAATGCTCTGGCTGCTGCAACACGTTGTTGTTGACCAATACTTAATTCACCGACAGCTTGATGCTGTAAGCTGCCTGTTAACCCTAACGCTGTAAGCAGTCGGCTCGCTTCTGCATTAATAGTGGCATTGTTTTGAAGCGCATGATGTTTGCGAGATGTCGAAAACTGGCAGCCTAATGTTACGTTCTCAATGGGCGATAAATAAGACAGTAAATTAAAGTTTTGGAAAATATAACCAATATGGTCGGCACGAAAACGGTCGCGCTGGCTATTACTAAGTTGGTTTATTGCTTTGCCTAGTAACTCAATTGTGCCTTTGTTAGGAGTAGCAACACCGGCAAGCAAAGACAGCAAAGTTGATTTACCGCAGCCACTCGGGCCATGAAGAAAAACATGTTCGCCTTGATCAATCTGCAATTGTGCAATATTGATCGTTGGCGTCGTTTGTTGTGAGTGCCACTTAAATAGCACATTTGAAAGCGTGATCATAACGACCTATAAGTTGTTACCATCGCCAGTAATTTAACTTTTTACGCATTTTGAGGTTACGAATAAAATTACGTGGTTTTGGCTTAAGTGCTGGATTGCTCAATAGTAATTCATTGCTGGCAGCAAGTACACGCTGACTCGATAAGCCGTCCTGATATGGGTGTAACTGTTGGCAGAAGTGTTCAATTTTAGCCATTAGTTCATCGGGCTCTGTGAGAGCATAATCGATGGCCTGTTCGATTTTATCTGCATCTGTAATGTCAACGAGATGCTCATCTGGGTTTTGGTTGCAGAAGGTCACCACAGGCTTACGTTGTAAAATAAACATCAGTAATATCGATGAGGTATCACAGAGCATTACATCCGCTGCTTTTAGAAGCGGTAAAACATTGTCGGTTTCTACAAAGGTTAAGTTTTCATTTTGTAGCGCTTTATATTGCGCAACGAGTTCGCTTGGCATTTTAGGATGAAACTGCATTAAAATGCGCCATTTTCCTTGCTCGCTAAATGCTTTAATTTGTTCATAAAGCTTTGGAGCAAGTGAGATACGCCGAGAAAAAGTCGAGCAAATGAGTAATGTTTTACGCGGATCTTGCTTATCTTCGTAAGGGTTATTTTCGACCTCAGAAAAGTAGGGATCCAGTGTTGGCCAACCTGTTTCTTTTACTTGAAAGTAGCCATGCTTCTGAGCAAGCTCTGTAAAGGTGGTCGTAGTCGATGGCCCTTGAGTGCAATATAAATCAAAACAGTCACGAATTTTAAAATGATTATCTAAGCCATTATTAACGCGTTTTCCTGAATTAAAGCCATGAAAAACTTTGACTTTTTTACCGGGGATAAAGTTTGGAACAATATTTCCTGGTAGATAGACAATATCGGGCTGCCATTCTTTTACATCGTTTAATGACATCAAACGTTGCTCTTCTTGGTGAAGAAAATCAGGGTTAACCTCATCTCCTTCTAGAAACCACTTAACCTCACCGCCATGAGCTAAAATTTCTTGCTGTAGAGGGCGCAAGATGGCGTATGAATAATTCTGTGAAATATACATTAAGTATTTTTTTTCTGCGGTAGCTGCTAAGTAATCCAAGAAAACCTCCTATTGTGAGGGCGCTATTATAGCGAAGTTTTGTTTATGACAGCAAAATTACAGAACATTTAAAGTTTATTGATTTTGTCATGAGAATTGAAAAGCGGATCGTAGCGCAATGATTGAGCTTTCATAGCGTCTAGATTATTATAGGCGGCCATAACCCCAATCCCATACATGTGCTCATTTGAGCATGCCAAATACTTTCGGAGATAGCATGACTAGCTATAAAGTTTTAGACGTAAACGATGATTTACCGATCCGTACCAAAGGTGCGGTACACAGTGGTAAAGTGCGTTCAGTTTATTGGTTAACTGATGAAGACAGCGCTCGTTTAATTAATGAAAAAGGTTACCAAGTTCCAAAGGGAACTGAGCTAGCTATTATGGTTATTTCAGACCGTATTTCTGCGTTTGATTGTATTTGGCAAGGTGAAAATGGTTTAAATGGTGTGCCAGGTAAAGGTATTGCTTTAAACTCAGTGGCATCACATTGGTTTAAGTTATTTGACAAAGCAGGTCTTGCAGGTAATCACATTGTTGATATTCCACATCCATATGTGTGGATTGTGCGTAAAGCAAGCACTGTAAAAGTTGAAGCCATTGCTCGCCAATATATTACAGGTAGCATGTGGCGAGATTACGCGAAAGGTACACGCAATTTCTGTGGTATTGATTTGCCTGAAGGTCTAACAGCTAATCAAAAGTTAGATGATGTACTTATTACACCATCAACAAAAGGGATCATCACAGGTGTTGCCGAAATTCCTGAGGTGGACGATGTTAATATCACCCGCGAAAACATTACTAATAATCTATCAGTATTTAATTTTAAATCTGAAGACGATGTCGCTAAATATGAGCAATTGCTAGTTGAGGGCTTTAAGCTTATTAGTGATGAGTTAGCACAGCTTGACCAAATCTTCGTAGATACCAAGTTTGAGTTTGGTTATGTAGAAGATATCGATGGCTCTGACAAGCTTATTTATATTGACGAAGTGGGCACGCCTGATTCATCACGTATTTGGGATGGCCCTGCTTATCGTGATGGTAAAATAGTTGAAAATTCAAAAGAAGGTTTCCGCCAGTTATTAATTAATAATGTGCCAGACAGTGATGTATTGTTAAATAAAGATCGTATGGGTGAGCGCGAGCAATTAGCAAAAGATTACACATTACCTGAATCTGTGATGCTTGAAGTGTCTGATACTTATGTTGGTATCGCAAGTAAAATAGTGGGCGAAAAAATAACGATACCAAGCGATCCGCGTGGTGAAGTGATTGCTATTTTAGACAGCGAATACGGTTTGATTAAACACAGTTAAACACATTTTTAGGCCTAATATTCCTTCAAGGCCTTTCTTATTTTTAAGCCAAGTTTATGTTTTAGGTACGTTTGCTTGGCTTTTTTCTTGCTTTTCCTGCTTTCAGTCATTAACTTAACACAAGATTAATCTATACTAATTAGCAGAATAAGCTAAGCAAGGAACCAACCTATGTTTTTATTTGCGCATTGTCTTCGCGCGACGTGTGGTCTTGCACTCTTTACCAGTTCAACTTTGTTTGCAGCGGATATTTCATTTGTTGTTCGTGACCAGCTAGGTAATCCGTTATCTGACGCTGTTATTGAGCAGGTTGCAATAAAAAATAATGAATCTACGCCTCTTCCAGTCGCGGTAATGGATCAAGTTAATAAACAATTTTCTCCTACGGTACTGATTGTTCAACAAGGGCAGTTAGTGGATTTTCCTAATAGTGATGATATTCGTCACCATGTTTACTCTTTTTCGCCTGCTAAAGTCTTTGATATAAAGCTGTATGCGGGGCAACCCGAAAAGCCTGAAAAATTTGATACCTCAGGTGTTGTGGTACTTGGTTGTAATATCCATGATTCAATGGTCGGCTATATTTATGTCGCTAAAAATCATCGGGCTACAAAAACAAATCAACAGGGAATGGCAACACTTAAGGACGTTATATATCCACTAAGTTTAACTATTTGGCACCCAAACCAAGTAAGCGATATTACTTTTAAGCAGTCACTCATTGTAAATCAATCTCCTAAAAAGTTTTATGAAGTTATTGTTGAGACTGTGGAACCTGCACCACGAAATACATTTGGCGAGATGTTTAAGGTAAATAATGGTTAATAGTTTAAGAGGGCGAATTATTGCGCTATGCGTGGGTTTAGTTTTACTTACCACACTGGTGAGTTTATTAAGTTCTTGGTGGTCAACAAATCGTTTTAATAATCAAAAGTTAGTTGAAGATATCAATGTTGCTGAGAATGTGTTCAAGCAGTATCTTAGCGCCAAAGAAAGCTTATTGTTAACGGCTGCGAAAGTGCTGACTGCTGATTTTGGTTTTAAACAAGCTATTGCCACGCAAGATGCCGACACAATTAGTAGCGTTTTAAATAATCACAGTCGGCGTATTAACGCAGATTTAATGATGTTAATTGATTTGTCGGGTCAACTTGTATCGGCAAATACTGAGTTAAATCATACCTCTGATGAGTTTACCCCTTTGATGCGTGAACTGCTGAAGCATGCTGAGCAATCAAATTTTATTATTATTGATAAAACTTTATATCAGGTGATCTTACTGCCAGTGAGAGCGCCTCGTACAGTGGCATACAGCCTCGTTGGGTTCAAAATTACTGACTTAGTTGCTAAAGAGTTGAAAAACCTGACTACAATGGATGTGAGCTTTATTGGTCAAGAGGATGATGTTGTTGAAACATCGCTCACGGATGACCTTTATGGAAGCTCAGTACTTGAACACTTCAATAATAAAATGACACATCGGATTTTTGGGGAAAAGCCAGTTTATCGTAATCGTTTAATTCAACTTCCCTCATTGTCAGGACATCAGGTTACAGTATTACTTAGTGCAGACTTAACGTTAAGTTACCGAGAATTTGAGCAACTCTTTTTTACTATCATTATTTTAGCGGTTATTACGGTGTTCATTGGGGTGTTGACCAGTGGCTTTTTAGCTAAAAATTTAACGACCCCTTTATTACAGCTTACATTGCTGGCGCAGCAATTTGCCCGTGGTAATTATCAAGCAGACTTTGTTGGCAAAAAGCAAAGTAGTGAGATTACAACACTTATCGATGCTTTCAATAATATGGGTAATGATATTAAAGAGCGTGAGCAGCAAATCAGCTTTCAAGCAAGTCATGATTCTTTAACTGGCTTTTTAACTCGCAGTGCCATGCTCGAAAAAATGGAGTCTTTGTTAGGACTTGGAATTGATTACACCTTAGTGGCAATTGATATCAGAGGCCTTCGACATATTAACGATAAACTGGGCCCACGCATTGGTGATGAATGCTTAAAAGCGGTGGCAGAGCGAATTTGTCAGTACTCAGAGCAGATTGGTGGAGTGAATGCTCGAATTGGTGGCGATGAGTTTTTAACTTTATTCCCCAGTCAAAAAGCAGGGCAACTAAAAAGCAGTGTGATGGAGTTAATGGCACAATTACAAGTGGGCTATTTAATTCGAGGGTTAAATATAACCTTACGCTTTAGTACTGGTGTAGTTCATTGTATGTCGCAAGGTGTGAAGCCTGATGATTTAATGCGCCGTGTATTAATTGCCGTTGATACAGCATCATCTGAACAAAAGAATGTGCACTACTATCAAGAAGGTGAGGACGAAGAGCACCTCGAACGATTGGCTATTATAGATGAACTAAAGCAAGCGTTATTTGATGATGACGGGCAGCTTTTTATGACCTATCAACCCAAGCTAAATATTAAAACGCAATGTATTGATAAAGTTGAGTCACTGATTCGTTGGCAACGTAAAGATGGTCAATGGGTTTCCCCAGAGTTATTTATCGATTTAGCAGAGCAATCCGGTGTGATTGTTGAGTTAACGGCTTGGGTAGTTAAGACGGTTGTTTCACAAGTTGCGCAGTGGCAGCAAATGGGCATTTCGATGCAGGCAGCTATTAATGTGTCGGCGCAGGATATTGCTTACCCGAGCTTCTACTCTCATTTGGCTAAACAACTCAAAACACACCAGTTAAGTGGTCATTTAATCACTATCGAGCTTACAGAGCGCGACATGATCGAAAATGAAGAGCAAGGAATAAAAGCGCTTGAGAATTTAAAAGGCTTAGGCGTTAAGATTTCTTTGGATGACTATGGTGTGGGGCAAACATCGCTTGGACGTCTGAAATCGCTGCCTATTGATGAATTAAAGCTAGATAAGTGTTTTATTTTAAAGCTAGATCAATCTAAGCAAGATCAATACATAGTTCAATCGACCGTAAGCCTAGGCCATCAACTCGGCTTTTCGGTTGTAGCAGAAGGGGTTGAGAATGAAGCATCTCTTGATTTACTTACACAAATACAGTGTGACTATGCACAAGGGTATTATTTAAGTCGACCTCTCAAGTCCGAACAATTTATTCAATGGTTAGCACAATACAATGAAGCATCTTAAATGGTTTGTGGGTTTATATTGTTTAGCTAGCGCGGCTTCAAGTCTCGCTGCAACGGGAAAGTTGCTGGCAACCCCTGGGGTTTCGCAAGTCGAAGGAAGTGCTGGAGGCGGGTTAGTACCGTGGGCGCAATTAGCAGGTTATGCAAGCGCTGATGAAGTGGCAATCAACGGCTTTTGTAGTCGTGCAGATGTAACTGACTACCGCTTAGATGTGTGTGGCGTGCAGTTTAACTTATTTGATCGTGTAGAACTTAGCTATGCGCAGCAGCAATTTGATGTGCCTGCATTGGACACTCAAATTGAACAATCAATTAGTGCGGCTAAAATAAGGCTTTATGGTGATATTGTTTACAGTGAATGGCCACAAGTAAGTTTGGGAGTGCAGCATAAGGAACTACAAAACGGTGCAATTGCTTCACTTTTAGGCGCTGAGGATACAAAAGGCACCGATGTTTATATTGCAGCAAGTAAACTCCACTTAGGGGCACTTGCTGGATATAATTGGTTTTGGAACACCACTGTGCGTTACAGCGAGGCTAACCAATTAGGCTTATTAGGATATGGGGGTAAAAACAGCGCTGAAAAATTGTTATTTGAAGCGTCCAGTGCTGTATTTTTAACGCATCAGGTGGCAGTGGGTATCGAGTACCGTGAAAAAAGTAATAATCTTGGTCTTTCGGAACAAGATTGGAAAGATATATTTATTGCTTGGTTTCCTAATAAACATATTAGTGTCACTGCTGCATGGCTTGATTTAGGGCGTATTGCGGGAGCAGATGATCAAACAGGTTGGTATTTGTCAGTGACAGGATATTGGTAATGAAATATGTTCTTTATGTTTTTGCACTTGTGGTATTGCTGAGTGGGTGTAGAGCAACAAACCAGCTTAGCCTCTATCAACAATTGGATGGACAGCAAGGTATAGAAAAGCTGGTTGATAGTTTTATTAACCAGATAGGGCACGATAGCAAGATTCTTGAGTATTTTAAGCAAGCAAATGTAGCGCACTTTCGTCAAGGCTTCATTTCACATTTATGCTCAGTGACCGATGGGCCTTGCAGCTATACAGGCGATTCGATGATTGATATTCATACCGGTATGAATATATCTGAAAAAGACTTTAACCGCGTTGTTGAGCTTTTAATAAACGCAATGGACGAGCAGCATATACCTCAGCGGCTGCAAAACACGCTTTTAGAGCGCTTAGCGCCCATGCGTTCACAAGTGATCAATATTTAAATTAGCTGATTAACCGCCTCACAAATTTGGCTAGGCTTTATGTCTCTTATGAGTTCACTGTCTATTAATTGCTGGCCGTTGGCAACCAAGGCAATGTAATTCTTTTGCTTCGGGGCAACAGTACTCCAAGGCGATGTGCCTAACCCGACTAATACCACACATGGGATGTTTGCGGCGGCTGCAATATGCATAGGGCCAGAGTCAATGGTAATAAATAAATCTAAAGACGCAACTAAGTCGAGCATTTCTAGCATAGAGGTTTGACCGGCTAGGTTCGTGATTGACGCATTGCTATTATTAAGTTTAGCGACTAACTGCTCAGCCTCATCCTTCTCTGAAGGATCGCCAACAATATAAAAATCGCAGTCAGGGTGCTCTTCACTAAGTTTTTCCAAGGTTTGAGTTGCGAGATCTTCTGGGTAATGACGGCATCGTTTATTTTTACCACCAAAGTAAATACCTAGCTTTTTCTTTTTATTCTGTTTTATGTAGTGACTCTTTTTAGCTTGCACTTCGGTATTGGGGATTTCTGAAAAAGGGTACCCATGTGTCTCGTTTATTAAACGGCAATAGCGGTAAATATAATGGTGATTTTTATTAAGCTTTAATGTGTGAGTTAGTAGTGGTGAACGTCCATTTTGTGCATAGCCAATACGATATTTAATCTTAGCTGCAAAACAAAGGAGCGCTTCTGAAAGAGAATTTCTTAGTATGATTGCTAAGTCGATATTGGCTTTTTTTAATATACTCGCTTGGCTTAAAAGTGAGCAAGGCTGATGCGTATCAAAGCGATTATCAGAAATAACCTCAATCGAGTTATCTCTAGATAGCATTTCAACAAGATGTGGGCGTGCTAACACATAGATTTTTTTGTTCGGGTAAAGTGTTTTAAGCATTTTGATTGCTGGGGTGCAATTAATTGTATCGCCAATGAACTTGGGAAGTACAACCAGTATATTCCCTTGGATTTTTTTACTATCAATTGTTTGGTTTTTGGGCATTTGAATGAGGCCGAGATGTTTTTATTTGCTATGTTCTTGAGAGATTAATCTTTAACTATTTCTTGCTAATGCTTATCTTTTTAACGTTAGATTAGTTAGCAAGGGCTTTTTCATTCTCAATAAGTTTACTTTCATCTTATTTTTTCAAAGATGATAGAGGGTATGAATGACAATACCCAACTCATTTTTTGAAAAAATAAGGCTCAATTTTGCTGGGGTTAGACCGTTATTATCTAATCTAGTTCTTGCCCAGTTATGTATTTATTCGTAGTTTATCATCATAATAAGAAAGTGCGTATGAATATGACATTAAATACAACGTATTATCTAGACTTATTTGAGCTTAAAGTAGAGTTAGTTATTCCAGTTGGAAGGTCAAAATGAAAAATATAATCACGCCAGAATGGCTCAATAAAAATTATAATAATGCAAATATCATAACTTTTGATGCGGGAATGGTGCGCCCTGGCATGCCAGGTGAGTATGCGCCTAAAGCAATGCTGCCTAATGCACAGCGTTTTGATTTCAAAAAGACGCTGGCTGATAGTACTAACCCTATACCAAGTATGATGTGCAGTAGTGAGCAGTTTACAGAGCATATGCAGCTTGCAGGGGTTAACCAAGACTCTCTGGTTGTCATTTATGAGGATCAAGGTTTATTCAGTTCAGCGCGTGCGTGGTGGATGTTTAAAGCAATGGGCTTTGATAACGTAAAAGTTCTAAGTGGCGGTTTAGCTAAGTGGCAGGCACTTGGCTACGCAACACAAGCAAGCTATTCAGCTGCTACTGGTCAAGGCAACTTTGTTGCCAGCCCCCGCGCTGATTACTTTATCAGTGCTGAGCAAGTACTTAACTCACTGGATGAACAAAGCACACTAACACTCGATGCTCGTCCTTATGAGCGATTTACCGGCGAACACGAAGAGCCGCGTGAAGGCATGCGTAGTGGTCATATTCCAAATAGTCACAGTTTATCTCTTGCAACAGTGCTAAATAACGGTGAGCTTAAATCGCTAAGCGAGTTGCAGGCATTATTTGAGCAACACATAGCGCCGCATCACACCCAGTTACAGTTTAGCTGTGGTTCAGGTGTAACCGCTTGCGCAATTGCATTGTGTGCCGATGAATGCGGTTACGCCAACTTACGTGTTTACGATGGCTCATGGAGTGAGTGGGGCGCTCGTCACGACTTACCTATTGAAACAGGCCCACATCAATAAGCTCAGCGTAATTTTGCCAGCTGCCGATACTGTTTTTATTCAGTGGCTGGCGAATTTGCTTTTTACTCGCCGTGGCTGATGCTGCATTGTTTTTATAAAAAGTCAGGCAGTTTTCCTGCCAGCTTAAATCACAAAACGCATAGAGCTTTTGAGTTTGTAGGGGAGGCTCTGCCACCAATTGCTCATAGCTTTGTAAAAAAACGTTCTCAGGATACTTGTTAGCAAAATGACTGACTAATGCCGAGTAATCTTGATGGAACGAGGCAATATCCTCAAGTGTAAAGCTGTAGTGATGGAACACACTTTGCGGGCTATACATCTGCCTAAAGTTGGCAATGCTGCAATCTTGCCAGTCCCGCAGCATACAAACGATTTTAGCATTAGGAAAAGCCGCTAAAATAAAATCAATATAGTAAAAGTTAAATGGCTGTTTATCACAACTTCTTAGGCCATCACTTAGCAGCTGGGCTCTTTGTTGATAGTTAGTCAGTGCTGTCTTTATCGCCTCAGATTCATATGCCTTACCGAGCATTTCGCTGTCAATCACACGAGCTGATTGCGTGGCGTGTTGTATCAATTGCGCAATATCGTTTAATTCCCCAATGCCTTGCAATTGTGTACTTTGATTAAGGATTTTCTCAACTAAGGTTGTACCAGAGCGGGGCATGCCAACGACAAAAACCGGTGAGAGCTCAGAGTCACTACTTTCAATTGCTTGCTGTTTGCTATGGGTAATCAGTTTTTGACAAAAGTGGCGATGCTGTGTGGCTTGATAATTAAGTTTACCGGCTATCGCTTGCTTACTTAGTGCAAAGTATTTAAATGCATTTTTGTAGTCATTAAGGTGCTCATAATTAAGAGCAAGACTATGAAAATACACTTGTTGGTCAATAATGCTTTTTTCTCTATCCGCCAAGGCTTGTAGTTTTTGAATATGTAGCTCTGCATCTATAACAGTATTGAGTTCAGCCTGCGAATAGTGGGCTTGATAAAAACTAGCTTGCTGTGTGGTTAGTTGCTGTAACAAGCTTTTAGCTTCATCGAACAGTCCGTGAATTTTATAACACACCGCCAAATTATAGCTAATTTGTGGGTTATCCTTGTTGCGTTGGTAGGCTGCTTTTTGAAAGCTAAGGGCGTCGTCATAATGCCCTAAACGGGTCGCAATATTGGCTAATGTATCAAAATCAGCGGCACCAAAGTCAGTTGTTTGTAGAGCGCTTTGATAATGCACAGCCGCATTACTTATTTTGCCTAACAGTACGTATAACTTGGCAAGTGCTAAATGATAAATCGCAAAAGGGGCTAGGATTAGCGCTTTCTCAAGCAGCTTAATCGCTTTGTTGATATCGCCAGCTGCGGTGTTGACTTCGCTGAGTAAAAAGTAACATACGTGGTCTTCAGGATTTTGTTTTAGCCGCTGCACAAGTAGGTGATGTGCATCGTTTAGTTGTTTGTTGCTTAACAACTGTTGGATATGAGCGCGAAGCGCTTGTTGGGTATCATTTAGCATAAGCGCATAGTATACCAATTCACCAGAATACTTAATTATTAAAAAGCCCTGCCTAAAGGAGGCAAGGCTTTTATGGGGATGTTTAATTACAGCTCAAAGTTGTAGCTAAACTTCATACCGATGGTACGAGGCGCGGTGGTGTAGTGACCATAAACACGCTGTAGCTCAGGTAGCTCTTTGTTAAGCTCAGCATATTGCGACATACCTGCCCAAGACTTATCACGACGTACAGAAGTGAATGCATATTTATCGAATAAGTTGTCTACGTAAAGCGTTGCAGACCACATATCGCCAGTAATTTTGGCAGATAAGTTACTTAGTGCATAACCTGGTAATACTTCGCCGTCTGCTTTTAAGCCTACTTTGGTGATTACATCACTTTGCGCTGTGATACCGTAGTTTACGCTTAATAACTTATCACCTAAGACATCTTGCTCGTAACGAAGACCAAACGAGAATTGATGCTCAGGAGCACCTGGTAAACGGTCGCCTTTAGCACCATCATAGTAGCTTTGGTACTGCGCTAAGTCATCGCCTAACACGCCAAATAAGTACGGCGCATCTTCGGTCAATTCAGCCTTTGCATACGCGTATGTCGCATATGCAGCCCAGTTGTCACCAATCATTGCACGAGTAGAAAGCTCAACACCTTTTGAATTAGCAGAGCCTGCGTTCGAAGTAATTAGCTCTTGGCCATTTACAGTGCTGCTACCTACTTGCGCATCTTTCCAATCAACATTAAATAGCGCTGCATTGAAGTGTAGGCGGTTACGTAACCATGATGACTTAAAGCCTAGCTCGTAGTTGACCGTTGTATCTGGTTTGTAATCTTCTTCGTTTGGCAGGGCACAAACTATTTGTTGCTCAGGTAATACATCAGGGCAAGGAGCAATACCGTTACCACCACCAATACGGAAACCTTCACTCACAGTAAAGTAAGCAAGAATACCGTTATCAAATGTGTAATTAGCATTAAACTTAAATAAGTTACCGCTATCGCTGGCACTAACCGTTTCCATATCTAGATTAGCAAGAGAATCAAAATCCCCTGAGTAAAGCGGTGTAGCAGAACCTGATGTTGTAGAAACATCGTATTCGTAAAAACGTGCACCTAGAGTTACATCAAGCTGATCTGTAATGCTGTAGCCGATTTCACCAAAAAGTGCTTTTTCAGTGGTTTCGCTATCTGAAATTAGAATGTACTCAAGGTCTTGT
Source organism: Pseudoalteromonas sp. N1230-9 (assembly GCF_032716425.1). NCBI lineage: Bacteria > Pseudomonadati > Pseudomonadota > Gammaproteobacteria > Alteromonadales > Pseudoalteromonadaceae > Pseudoalteromonas > Pseudoalteromonas sp. N1230-9. The sequence goes on along the minus strand of NZ_CP090419.1, from coordinate 3,074,787 downwards.
TCAACATTAGGGATACCGCCACCCCAATATTCAGTCAGACCTGGCGTGTACTCACGGTCATCTGAGTGACTTTCTAATTTGTTATAGAAGCCACCTACGATCCAGTTAAAAGCGCTACTACTATTTGAAACTAAACGAAGTTCTTGCGTGAAGGTATCGCGCTCAGAGGTGTCGTGTGTGTAGCCAACGAAAGAAGGGAAGTCGGCATAACCTGACCAAATATCGTAAAGTAGATCGGTTTGGTCGCGCTGACCAGATTGCTCATAGCTAGACCAACCAGATGCCGATACCAACTCAGCAAAACCAAGATCCGCTTTAATCTCTAAGCTTAATAAATCGTTTTCTTCTTCGCCTGGCTCAAGTACACGGGCAACGTTTTCGTACTTTCCTGGGATACCTTGTAGCGCACTGCTATTAGCAAGAGAGCCGTATTGCGATGTTGAGTTACCGCCATTTTCTTGTTTTTGATAGAAGTAGTTAAGCGTTGCATCTACATCTTCGGTTGCAAGCCAACGCAGTGATAAACGTGCTGTGGTGATTTGCTCATCGTTAACATCGCTTACGCTTTTTAAGTTGGCGTTAACATCACTGCTGTCAGAAAAGTCAGGATTCGGATTTGATACACCTGGCTCTTGAACCACGTGCGTGTAGTCAATGTAACCCGGGTTATCGTAATAATTTAAGCTAGCGCGAAGAGCTAGTTTTTCTTCAATTAGCGGGGTGTTGAATACCACGCCAAACTCACCGCCTGTGCCGTCACTTTCGTTAATGCTAAATACATCACCTGTTACCTGACCTTCTGTTAAATCTAGATCGGGTTGTTTAAGCAAATAACGGATCGCACCGCCTAAAGTCCCTGCGCCATACAGTGTACCTTGTGGGCCGATGAGTACTTCCATGCGATCAACATCAGTTAAACGTAAATCAATACTAAGTGGGATTTCACCAACATAAGTTGCGACTGTGCCGCTATCAGAAATACGGTCAGAGGTATTGGTGTTCAAACCACGAACGATAATCGGAGAACCTTCACGGCCACCTTGATCAGAAATCGTTAGGCCTGGCACCCAGCGTGCAACATCTTCTAAATCACTAATATTTTGGTCGCTAATTACATCGCCATTTAGGGCCGTAATATTGAGTGGTGCATCTTGCACAGAACCTGCTCGTCGTGTTGCAGTAATTTGAATTGTTTCAATTGATTTATCGACGTCGATAGTATCTTCTGCTGCAAATGCCATATTGCTATTGATTAAAACCGCAGAAATTGCACTTGCAAGTAGAGCAGGCCTAAAGGTATTCATGTTTGATTCCGATGTAGTTACAATAAATTTATGCTTAAAAAATAGGCGTAGCTAGTAATTTAAGCTTAAAAGAGATTGATTTAGTGAATTTATATCCAATTATAGTGTATTTTTATTCTCGTAGTCATGCGTTATTTGCAATAAAATGCAAAATAATTGAATAAATACTCTATCTGGATATTAACTATCGGAAAAAGGGCAGTGGGTGCAGTCGTTTTTACAGCAATGTCCGCGCTTTAAAAAGAACCAGCGACTAAATACCATGTAGTTGTTTTTCATTGTGTAATCGAGATTTTCAATTAACTTACCTTGGTGATAGAAAGGGTTGGCAAAAGCGAGTTGTTGCTTAAGAGGCTGTTGGTATAGTTTGGATAAAAATAAATTTATTTCCTTAATTGTACAATCACGGCACAAACAGGATGTAGCTGCTTCATCAAGTGGTAAAATGGCGGGTAATTCATTACACCAACAAGCATTTATATTGTCGGCTTGGCAGTTAAGTGTTGCTTTGCATTGCGAGCAAGTAAGGGTTGTCATTCAGTAAAAAGATGCTTTGAGATTGAAAAGGTAAGCATAGCAAATGGATAAATTAGACGCATTAGATGAGTTTGCCCGATTTGGTGAAAACCGATTTGAGGCAATCTCTATTATTACCAGCAGCCCTGACAATCAAGGTGATGTGTATATCGTTACGCAAGACGTTTTTTGTCAGGTTTTACAGCGTGTTATTGACGGCGAAATAGATATCGATGAGTTAGAACTTTGGGCAAATGTATTGGAATCTCGTCAAGACATCGATGAAAGTGAGGTTGAAGGCGCGATCTTTGCCTTAAGTAATAACGAGCAAATGGGTGAGTTGAGTAAAAGTACGCTAAAGAAGTTATTAGAACTGACCTTAGGCTGAAAGAGTCTTATATCTTTCAGCCTAAGGTATGTACTTGTTGCTACTTATGATAGTTCAAGCAGGTTTCAACTTCGTTTTTCGAGCCTAAGATCACCGCAACACGTTGGTGGATAGCGTCAGGTTGAATATCCATGATGCGCTCTGTGCCCGTTGAGGCAATACCGCCAGCTTGTTCGATTAACATCGCCATAGGGTTTGCTTCGTATAGTAAACGTAATTTGTTAGGTTTATTTGGATCTTTCGTATCGGTCGGGTAAGTGAAAATACCACCACGACATAAAACACGGTGCACATCACCCACCATTGCAGCAATCCAGCGCATGTTGAAGTTACGACCACGAGGGCCTGTGTCACCAGCAATTAAGTCATTGATGTAATTTTGCATCGCCGGTTGCCAATGGCGCTGATTCGAGGCATTAATAGCAAATTCGCTAGTGTCTTCAGGGACTTTTGCAAAATCTTCTGTTAATAAGAAGGTTCCGTGCGTTTTATCTAAGGTGAAAAAGCGTGTGCCTTTGCCAGTTGTTAATGCCAGCACGGTAGATGGGCCATATAATACATAACCCGCTGCAACTTGGTTTTTACCCGGTTGCATAAATATACTTGGATCAGCAGGATCCGCGCCATCAGGCGCTGCCATAATTGAGAAAATCGTACCAACCAGTGAGTTAATATCGGTATTTGAAGAGCCATCAAGCGGGTCAAAGGCAACGATGTATTTAGCATCAGGGTTACCCGCAACGGTAAAATCTTCTTCCTCAGAAGCAATGGCTTTTACGTAGCCCGATTCGAGTAAAATGTCTTTTAGAAGCTGATTGGTAAGTACATCTAATTTCTTTTGTGTTTCACCCTGAATATTTTCGTCAAGAGTTGAACCTAACACACCTGATAAGGCACCTTGACCAACACGGAATGAAATTTCTTTACATGCCGCAAGCACTGTTCTGATCAATGAGATCAGTTCACGAGGGCAACCATCTTCTAATAATACCGGTGGGAGTCTACGCATTCTATTTTCCTGATAACGTTGTAGCCAGACATTTTTAAGTGTGAGAGAGAATGTCTTAGCAAGCGCTGAATTTCGTCTTAAATAGCTGTTTTTTGTTGGCGATACTTTATACTGCCTAATACCTGTACAGTATTTAAAACGCGAATAACAAAGATAAGATTATGCAAAAAATACCATTACTACGATACCTGCTCTTAGCTGTGCTGCTTACTATAATAACTCAAGCACACGCAGCAATTAAGCCTATAAATGATTTTACTGAAAAAATGAGTCATTTTTCGGGCTATTATTCTTTCTATTATGATTCTGAAAGCGGCAAAGTGTATGTTGCAGTTGATAAACTAAAGCAACCTTTTTTACTTCAGCAAAGCTTACCTTATGGCGTGGGCTCAAATGATATAGGCCTTGATCGAGGGCAACTTGGCAATACCTATTTAGTACAATTTGAACGTTTTGGTGATAAGGTGATGTTACGAGCATTGAATACTTATTATCGAGCGAATACGACCAACTTGGCCGAGCAGCAAAGTATCAAAGAAGCGTTTGCTTCGAGTATTCTTGCGGGCTTTAGTGTTGTTGCAGAGTCAGACTCAGCGGTGCTTGTAGACTATACTCCTTATTTATTGAGTGATGTACACGGTGTAAGTCGTCGTTTAGCTGCAACTTCGCAGGGGAGCTTTAATTTAGATGGTAACCGAAGCGCAGTCTATTTAGCTCGTTCAAACGCATTTGTGAAAAATACAGAGTTAGAGGCAATACTCACTTTTCAAGGTAGTAACCCAGGTGAGTTTGTTCGTCAAGTGAGCGCTGATCCTCACATACTTACAGTACATATGCATCATTCTTTTATTGAACTGCCTGATGATAACTACACACCACGTCAATTCCACCCTCAATCAGGTTACTGGAGTATTGAGCATAAAGATTACGCCGCACCACTTGGTGAGTCTATGTATGTGCGTTATATCCCGCGCCACCGTTTAGCAAAAAAAGATCCGAGCCTGCCAATTAGCGAACCCGTTGAACCGATTGTTTACTATTTAGATCCGGGCGTGCCTGAGCCAGTTAAAACAGCCTTGTTAGAGGGCGCTAAATGGTGGAATGATGCATTCAATGCTGCTGGCTATAAGAACGCATTTATCGTTAAAGTGTTACCTGATGATGCTAATCCTATGGATATACGCTACAACGTGATCCAATGGGTACACCGTGCAACACGTGGCTGGTCGTATGGCAGCTCAGTGATAGACCCGAGAACGGGCGAAATTATTAAAGGCCATGTAACACTGGGCTCATTACGTGTACGTCAAGATATCCTTATTGCTGAGGCATTAGCTGCCCCTTATTTTGAAGGTAATGAAGTTGCTACTCGTTTACAAGCAATGGCTCTTGATCGTATTCGTCAACTAAGCGCTCATGAAATAGGCCACACTTTAGGGATTGCACATAACTTTTCAGCGTCGGTCGCTGATAGAGCATCGGTAATGGACTATCCTCACCCGCTACTTAGTTTCAATGAGCAAGGCAAACTGGATGTGAGCCGAGGCTATGCCTCTGGTATGGGAGTGTGGGACACACAAGTGATAAAATATGGTTATAGCGATTTTACAAACCAAGATGAACCACAACAACTGGCCGCAATTTTAGCTGAAAATAAAAGCAAAGGGTTGGAATTTATTTCGGACAGTGATGCACGTGCTAAAGGGGGCGCTCATCCAACGGGGCATTTGTGGGATAACGGTCGTTCACCAAGTGATGAGTTAATGCGTGTACTTGATATTCGCAAACAAGCGCTGACGAGCTTTGGTATTGAAAATATCAAAACGGGGACTGCGTTATCGCAATTAGAAGAAATGCTAGTGCCACTTTATTTATTCCATCGCTATCAAGTTGAAGCTGCGGTTAAATTAATTGCCGGTGTTAATTACGAATATGAAGTACGTGATGACTCTGAGCCAAAAGGGGCGCAAGTTGTAACTAAGCAAACCCAGCAAGCGGCTGTTGATGCATTACTTGCTACACTAAAAGCTGAGAATCTTGTTTTACCTGAGTCAGTGTTAGCGCTTATTCCACCAAAAGCGTATGGGGAATCTAAATCACGCGAGAGCATTGTCGGTCGTACAGGGTTAACCCTGGATGCTATGGCATTGCCTGAAGTCGCAGCTGCACATAGTTTAAGCCTATTATTTAATAGCCAGCGTGTTAATCGCCTCGCGCAGCAACAAGCGCGTAGCGATGCATTTTATAGTTTAGATTCATTATTAGCTCAAACTTATCAGCAAATTTTCGAGCAAAAAATTGCCCAAGGAATGGCGGGTAAGATTAGCCAACGAGTGCAGCTTTTAACGGCTAAGCAATTTGCTGATTTAGTAACGAGTGATAAAGTCGCGCCTGAGGTACAAGCACAGTTTCGTTATTACCTTGGCAAGCTTGCAAAGAGTTACCAGCAAGAATCAATGCTAGGAAGTGCATCAGTAGGTGATAGTGCCTTCAAGCAATATTTAAGCGAACAAATCAGCCACTTTTTAGCAAGCGGTGAGTGGCCTGCAAACTTTAAAGTATTGCCAATGCCACCGGGTTCGCCAATTTAACTCACCTTTCTTTTAAGGCGCCTAGCATAGCTAGGCGTTTTACTTGCATAAAACTGGATTTTTGCTAATCTACTGACCTCTCTTTTTGTCTTCTTGGGGTGTATATGGCGTTTTTTTCTCGCTCGCTGCTTGCGGCAGCTATTACATTCTCGAGTTTTTCAAGTTATGCCTCATTAGCTAAAAAACAATGCGAAGTTGAGCTTAGTCACGGCTTGATCATTACAGATGATGTTATTCGTATTGTTGATAAAGGCCAAACCCGTGTACAAATAAACAACAATACTCAGTTATTTATTCGTGGCTATTGGGTTGACCTGAATCCAGAAGAAAGCAAAGTCGTGGAGCAGTTTAGTTTAGGTATTCGTGACACTGTGCCTGAATTAGTTGAACTGGCCACTGATGGTGTAAATCTAGGTTTGAGTGCTATTGAGCAGGTCGTAGAGGGCATGTCCGACAAAGAACCTGAAGTACTTAAAACGCAATTACAGTATGTTGAACGTGCTCTGATGGATAAGTTTAAGCGTGGCGATGACTTTTTCTTTATCGCCCCGCAATCATTGTCGAAAATCGATGACTTTTTTACCAAAGAGATTAGCCAAAAAATTCACTCAGCAGTGCATGGCTCATTAGGGGCTATTTTAGTTTCATTAGGTGATGCGTTTAAATCACGTGAAGGAAATATCGAAGATCGCATTAACGACATGGGTCAGCGTATGGATATTATCTCTAAGGAAATAGATAAGTCACTGCAAAAGAAAGCGGAGCAGCTTGAAATGAAAGCCTCTGAATACTGTGAGTGTTTAAACTCACTAGATGTCACTGAATCTCGATTACAAAAAATAGTGCCTGGAATGGCCGATTTCGATTTGGTACAGATTAAGTCTTAAAAGCCCAGTAAACTTAACTGGGCTTTTTAATGTCTGACTTTTGATACGTGGATAGTTAGCTAAATTTAGCTGTTTCTGTCTCTAAATCAGCTGTAAGGCCTTTGATTGAATCGGTTGCCGTATGTGCCTGACTGGATACGTTAGCTGTTTGTGAGGCAGTATCTGAAATGGTCACCACACGTTTTGCTGTATCTTCACCTGCGTCTAATTGCTCTTTAGCTGCTATAGCTATTTGATGGCTCATTTGTGCGATTGCACTTAATGAACTCGCAACTCGGTTTAGTTCTTCATTGGCTTTGGTTGATTTAGCCACAGTTTGCTCACTGGTCGAAATACTGAGTGCAACAGATGATTTAGCATCTTGTGTTGCTGATTGTAATTTACCAATCATGTTGCGGATTTCTTCGGTACTGGTTTGTGTTCGTTGTGCAAGGCCACGGACTTCATCAGCGACAACTGCAAACCCTCTACCTTGTTCGCCAGCACGAGCTGCCTCAATGGCTGCATTAAGGGCTAATAGATTCGTTTGCTCTGCAATTCCTTGAATAACACTGAGCACATTAGCGATATTATTTACTTCGTCATCAAGAACTTGAATGTTATTACCAGCGCTGTCAATTTGTTGCTCTAAAAGTGCGATTGTTTGTGCTGCTTCGTTGGTTAAGTGGCTTGCGCTTTGCCCTTGGTTCTCAGCTTCTTGTACTGAGTAGGCTGCTTGTTCGGCATGCTCAACAACTGTTTGCGCTGAGGCGGTCAGTTCGGTAATGGCTGAGGCAACCATTTGTGTTTCTTCATTTAAACTACGGGTGAGTTTATCAAGCTCAACAGAGCGAGACTCGTTATCAACACTTTGATTTTTGAGGCTATCAGTTACGTCTTTAATGCCATCAACAACGCCGCGTAAGCCTTGTTGCATATAATGCATGGCCGCAATGATACTTTCACTTGGTGCATCTTGGCGGATAGTTGAGTGGAGGTTGCCACGTGAGACGTTTTTAACAATATCAATTACTTCATCGATTTCACCACCCAGTGCATTGGTCAGTGATGAGCCAAAGCGTGCAATTGCAAACGTGAGGGCTATGGCAATGAGCATAGATAAACCCAATAGCCACTTTGCTGTGCTCCAGTATCGTTCATCGACTTCTTTTGCACTAATTCCTGTGCCAACATACCAGCCAAACAGCGGTGTTTTTTGTACAACAGACGTTAAGTCTACTGTTTCGCCATCACGGACGGAGTCCCAATGGTAAGTAATAATTTTATTTGTGGTATTACCCACTAGTTTTTCGACCATGCGACCAATGCTGTTACCGCTGGCATCTTTAAAGTCATTAAAGCTGGTACCATGAAGCTCTGGGTCATGTGGCGTGGCAAGAAAATCTAAATTATTGTCGACGACATAAACATACTCTGAATCGTGATATTTATTTTCTCTTAAAACCTGAGTTGCCAACTCTTTAGCTTGATTTTCATCAAGCTGGCCATTTTTTACCATCAATTCGAATTGCTCAACGATATTTGTTGTGCTTTTCATTAATTGGTTAATACGCGCAATGTTATCGCTCTCACTCGCATGACGTAACGACTGTAAACCCAATAAAGCTATTGCGCAAAGTGCAATAAAAATAGCGGTAGCAAATAAGCTAATTTTTGTTTTTAAAGCTAGTCCTGATAACACAGTTAGCCTCCTTTTATTATATCCCCTCTACTTTTCTACCATGTTTATCGGCAACTTGTTAGCTTTTATTAAGTAAAAATGACAGCGTTATCATGATATTTGTTCAAGTACCTATTTAGAGCGAAAGCTCAGCAGCAGTCAAGGGGCGGTATTCACCACTCGCTAGATTTTCATCAAGATGAATATTGGCAATTTTTTCACGGTGTAGTTCAACAACTTTGTTATCAACTGCGGCCAGCATTCGTTTAACTTGATGATATTTACCTTCACAAATGGATAGGCGTAAGCTATAGCTTGCAAGTTTTTCAACAATGGCAGGGCGAGTTAGCTCTTTTTCGTTATGAAGCTGTACACCTTGCTCTAGGGCTGCAATAGCTTCTTCATCCACCGGTTCTTGCGTTTCAACTAAATAAGTTTTGAACTTGTTGTGCTTTGGTGAAGTTATTTTGTGCGACCAGTCACCATCATTGGTGATGATCACTAAGCCTGTGGTATCTATATCTAAACGACCAGCAACATGAAAGTCGCTCATGTTTGGCTCATCGAGTAAGTCAAATACGGTCGGGTGAAGGTCATCTTTATTGGCACACACATAGCCTGCAGGCTTATGAAGCATGAAGTAGCGTTTGCCTAAAAAGACCAACGGCTCGCCTTGCCAGCGCACGTCGTCATCTTGGCTGATAGAATAATCAAATGAGGTGATCACCTCGCCATTTACAGTGGCGTATTTACGTTTGATACCTGCTTTGGTTTTACTGCGAGGTAATTCAGCAATATGGCTGATAAATTTATCTAAACGGCATGGGAATTTCATTGGGATCACATTTTTAGTCGGCTACAATGGCCGCGAGTATAGCGGATACTAGTGACCTATGACAGTACAGCAAGGACAAATATTAAGGTATTACCAAGCGCAAATAGCCAAAGGCGAACTGCATGAAGACCATGCCCAGCGCACAGCGATTAATGCGCTTGATAATCTAGCCACAGAATTAGCTGCGCCAAGACATTGGTGGCAAAGCGCTAAGTCAATAAAAGGGGTTTATTTATACGGCCCAGTTGGGCGTGGTAAATCCATGTTGATGGATGTGTTTTTCAAACTGGTCAATATTGATGCTAAGCAGCGTTTGCACTTTCACCATTTTATGAAGCAAGTACATGAGCGTTTGGTTCAACTACAGGGGCAGAAAAACCCACTGACGATTATTGCTAAGGAGTGGGCACAGAACATTCGTTTGATTTGCTTTGATGAGTTCTTTGTTTCTGATATTGGCGATGCGATGATTTTAGGTGGCTTATTCAAAGCCTTGTTTGAGCACCAAGTGGTGTTAGCGGCGACGTCTAACTGTCAACCTGAGCAGTTGTATCGCAACGGTTTACAACGAGCACAATTTTTACCCACTATCGATTTGTTAAATGATCATTGTCATATTTTAAGTGTTGAAGGCAATACCGATCATCGCTTTCGCTTTGGTAAACAAACCGAACATTACTTTATTGATAACAAAAGTGCCCTAATAGAGCGCTTTTTAAACCAAGAGCAAGCAGTACAAAAGCAAACAACGATAGAGGTTTGCCATCGTCATCTTCGCTGTGAACTGCAAGCTCAAGATGCCATTATGTTTGACTTTATGGCGTTATGTTCAGGGGCTAGAAGCACAGCAGATTACATTTATTTAGCAGAGCGCTTTCAGCGTGTTTATTTGCTCAATGTGCCAGTAATGGGACGCGGAGCCACGGGTAAACAAATTGTGCATGGTATTGAGGACAGTTATCAACGTGAAAAACAGGATTTACAAGAGCACTTTTTAGATGATGAAGCACGGCGCTTTATTGCTCTAGTTGATGAGTTTTATGACAGAGGTCGATTACTGCTGATCTCGGCTGAGGCGGGCATTAGTGATATATATCAAGGACAAAAACTGGCATTTGAGTATGCGCGTACAGAGTCTCGATTAGTTGAGATGCAAAGCTGGAAAAGATAAAAGGCGCATTAAAAAATACGCCTTTGTTGTCAGCCTAGCTGGGGTTTATATGAAAATGTTAAAAACTATATTGTGCGCCTACATACACATAACGACCTTTACCCCCACCATACTCAGAGTAATAATTACCACGCCCTGAAGGATAAAAATCACCTTTATTATCAAACACGTTATTTACACCACCGAATACGCGTAGTTGGCTTTGTTTACCAAGTGACAAAGTGTAAGACGCTGAAAGGCTGTGTTTTAAGAACGAGCCATAATCTTGGTAGGCAAGTTTTTCTGGGTTACTAATACAGGTATCTTCACCAGCCTCACAGCGGGCATCATTTTCGGCTACATACTCATTGTAATCTTCTTCAAGACTCTGGCTTGCTTTAAACGAGCCTAAGAAATTTGTACGCCAGCGAATACGTAGATCATCATTACGCCAAGTAATCGACATTGACGCTTTATCTTTAGTGCGACCATAGCCTGCGTAATGACTGGTTACTAAGCTACCATCGAGGCCTTCATAGGTCTGTGAGTTTTCAATCACGTGATTATAATCAAGCTTTAACGAGAGTTGACCATAACTGTCAAAATCAAGCTTGTACTGTGCAACCACATCATAGCCTCTAGCTGTGAGCTCATCGAGGTTATATTGGCGTTGTAAAACCTTAATAATATTGCCTTCATTATTACGGGTAATATCATTACAGAAGGTGTTTTCAGCTCCCCACGCAACTTCAGAGTCGTAACATTCACGCATGATGTTTTCATTACTGATCTGCGAAATTGCATCGACAATTGCAATATCATAGTAGTCAACCGCAAGGTTGAAATTGTCTAAAAACGCAGGTGCCACTGTGATGCCAAACGTATACGTATCGGCAGTTTCTTCTTTCAAGTTTTCATTACCAGCGCCAGGTGAATAACTGTTATTTTCATCGTTAAATTCGAAATCAGGATCGGCAGCAAGTTGCGCAGCTAAAGTCGGCTCTTTGCGACAGTTATCGTGACCTGGTTTAGTCGATGTTGCAGTTAAACCATCACAAATATCATCATAGCTGTCGTAATCGCCACGCGGTGGTGACATAAGTTCAGTGATGGTTGGCGCACGCTGCGCACGTGCATAATTCGCTCTAAAAGCATAGCCTTCGATAGGCTCCCAAAAAATACCGAGTTTGTAGCTGGCAACTGTATTGACGTTTTCCATGCTGTAATTAGCCAAACGAAGTGACGTTTCAGCACTTAAGTTTTTTGCCAGTGGTGCATCTTTTAACAGTGGGATTGCAAGTTCTGCAAAGGCCTCATAGACTTCAACTTCACCGTAGAAGTTTGGTACATAGTTAAAGGTGATACCACCGGATTTCATATCATCACTGGTTTTTAGATCTTGGCTATCTTTACGGTATTCACCACCAAATACAGCCGACACTGAGCCTGCTGGTAGTTCAAATAAGTCACCAGCAATGTAACCGACTACGCCATATTGTTTAATTTCGGTATCAATAACCGGATTAGTACGTATCCATGCCGCCATGTCATCAGTGATTGACCCTTCGCCAAACAAATTGATAGGCACGCAGCCTGCTGCGCGAGCTGCTTCATCAATACATTGGATTGTGCCATCAGCAAGCTCCTCAGCTTGTAAAGCTTGGCTTAGTTTTACTGTGTTTAACTCATTGCTACGAACTTGATGTTGAGTGAAGCGACCATAGCTAGCTGATACATCCCAATCCCATTCACCATTAAAGAGTGTCCCCTGTAAACCTGCCCAGCTACGAATCGTTTTACGTGTGTTATCAGTACTGATATTACCCACTTCACTAAAACGACGATCCCAATAAATACGATCTTTATATGGGTTGGCATCTAAGATTTCTTGCGGCACATAAGGGTTATCAATTGGAATATAACCTGGTGCAACATCTGAAAGTGGATCGCCAGTGACGGGATCATAGCGAGGTACAAAAGCTCCTTCGTACTCATCCTCTGGAGACTTATTGTTAAATGAGCCACTGTCACTGTATTGTACCTGTGCGTACAGCATAACGTCATCTGTTAAGTCAAAGTCGATTTTCAGTGCCGTTGAGAAGTTATCGCTTGGCACATCCAGCATCACGTATTGATTAGAGTTGATGCCGTAAATTTCTTCATTCCCTTTCCAGTCATCACGTAGAGTTTGACCGTCATACCAAAATTGTGTGTCGTTACGGCTATTTTCTAAGAACACACCGCCAGGAATACCGTCGCTTTTGCTTACCCAGTCAGCTTGAGTGATGTCGCGCATACATTGGTCGCCATCGGCTGTTTGCATCACATTACACATGCGTTCAGGGTCATAATCGTAGCTATCTTCAATCTGCGCACGTTTACGGTCGTAAAACGTCATGCCAAAATCACGGTCCCAGTTAGCACTGAAATATGCATAGCCGCGATCATCGGCAAATGAGGTGCCGTAATTTAAGTCAAGGGTAAACTCTTTACCGCCACCATCAGTTGTTTCACCTGTATTGGCTTTAAAGTCGAAGCCTTCTTTTTTCGATTGAGTAATTATATTTACAACACCTGCGACCGCATCTGCCCCATAGGTTGCCGATGCACCGCCACTAATTATTTCAACGCGTTCAACCATGCCGCTAGGAATGGTGTTTAAACTAACGTAATTACCACTGTAGCTGTTTGAAACAACACGACGACCATCAATCAGTGTCAGTGTACGGTTAGCGCCTAAATCTCTAAGTTGAACCGTTGATAAACCGGTTGCTGAAACACTTGATTGGCTGGTGGTATTACCTATGCTCTCACTCAGTGCAGGCATGTTATCGACTAAAATATCAGATAAATTCGTTAACCCAGTATCAAGGATTGCGTCACGGTTCATAGTAACCAGTGGCGTGGGTATCGAAAAGCTGTCTCGTTTTATACGTGAGCCCGTAACGATAATTTTTTCGGGTGTTTCGTTTTGTTCTTTGATTGCAGGGCTGGTATTAGCTGTGCGTGCAATGTCTGTTTCATTAGCAAGTGCATGTTGGCTAAAACCACTGGCAACAGCAAGCGCTATTGCACAAGGCTTAGTTAGTAGATTTCTCACAGGCGTTCCTAGTTGTACTTATTTTATTTTTAGTTGTGTGAAACCAGAGCGCTGCTCTTTTAAGGGCAGTTAAAATTTACAGTGAACAACACCCCGGTTTGTCGGTATTGACGTAAATTTTTTTATAAAAATGTGAATACAACTGCAATCTTTAGTGACTCGTTTATCTCTCTATTTTATATCTATTTAATATCTATTCGTTTAAAATCAATGTGTTGTTATTTTTGCGCTGTCAACTTATTGACAATTATAATGCTGGTTAATCATTGTTATTTGAGATAAATTGATAGCTAAATACACGTCTAGAAATCTAAAAAGAGGTTAAGTTTAGACTTAATGGAAACCACTCATCACGCCTACCGTTTGGGTCGGTGTACAATTAATCCCCTTGAAAATAAACTAGTTTGTGATGATAGTGAGCACGTTTTACAGCCTAAATTCATCGAGTTATTAGGTTGTTTAGTTGCCCGTTATCCTGAGCCAATTACTCGCGAAGAGTTAATTAATCTTGTTTGGGATGGTAACCATTTTGTAGGAGAGAAGGCGTTAACAAATGCTATTTGGCATTTACGTAAGGCGTTTAAAGAATTAGACCCAAACTCAAGTTACATTGAAACCTTGCGTAAGACAGGGTATCGATTGGTTCAATCACCTGAAAAAATTGAACAGCAGCCTAAAGAAAATACACCTAGTTTCAAACGTTCTCAACTTTATAGTGTTGCTGCTGTATTTATACTTTGCGTATTTGCTGCGTGTGTATTTTGGTATGTTTCTAGTTATCAAACAAAGCAGCACACGGCCTTTGTGATGCCGATAAATAGTATAGAAAGTGTAACAGCAAGCCCTGGACGTGAAATTTATCCTGCCGTATCAAATGATCAACATTACTTAGTTTACTCATGGCGCCTCTTAGATAAATCTGCGGATTTATATTTACGTGACCTCCATTTTCCTGAACACCCTGCAAAACAGTTAACTGACAGTGCACAGACTGAAGGGCGCTCCGTGTTTAGCCCTGACTCAAGCACCTTATATTACTATCGTTATACGCAAAGCAATGCGTGCGAAATAGTGAAACTATCACTTGTGAATGCGACGAGCGTTGTCCTGAGTGAATGTCGCCGCGAAGGTGGAACTGATCTTGATGTCAGTGCAGATGGTAAAACACTCGCTTATATCGGTGAGTATGTAACCGAAGCCGGTGAAACGGTAAGCCGCATTAAGTTACTGAACCTTGAATCAGATAACCTACACGAAACATCGATTCCTTGTGGTGACTATTGCCATATTAACGATGAATCTGTGTCGTTTTCACCTGATGCAAAATATGTTGTGGTTACTCGTAATGTTGAAAACGACCAGCAAGCACTTTTTATGGTTGATGTACAAACAGGGCAAGCTAAACGACTCACTCCAAACTTTGCTTTTATTCATGGTGTTGATTGGCATCCGAATAAGAACTTACTGGTTTTTTCGGCAACTAAAGGCGGGAAGCGTTATGGTTTTTTCTTCGATATTGAACAGCAAAAGCTGATTAATACTCAAGTGGCAGGGATGAGTTCGCCAAGGTATAGTGCTGATGGCAGTGTTTATTTTCATCAATGGGATATAGACAAGGTGATTACACGGTTAAAAATTGATGAACAAGTTGCCAGTTCACCTTTTTCTATGCTCTCTACTAATTTTAGCTCTCTTTTTCCTGAATATAACTCGGTGCAGAAAAAGCTACTGTATGTATCAAATGAGTCTGGCAGCTCTCAATTATGGATAGTGAACCCAGATGCAAGCTCGCGTAAACAGTTGACGAGCTTTCCACATGTTATTGGACAAATATTTGACCCAACGTGGTCAAAGGATGGGCGCTACATTTTGTTTTCAGTGCTGGATAAAGGGCAAAGTATGCTTTATCTATATGACTTTAAACTCGATAAGAGGCAAGCGTTAAATATTCCATTTGCCTATGCACGCAAACCAACGTGGTCTAGTGATAACCAATCTATTCTTGTGTCAGACAACGATTATGTTTATCGATTTGATTTAAAAGGTAATAACCTTGGTAAAGTGATAAGTTCTCCTGCTAAATATGCTGTTGAGTTATCATCGGGTGATATTCTTTTTACTGATAACAATAAGGCTATATGGATAAAACACCATGAAACGGGGCAAGAACAAGTACTTGTTGATGATATTCATTTAGCGAGGCATTTTTCGTGGTTATATGTAAGTAAGAACGAATACCATAATGCGCGTATTTATTATTTCAAAGTACGCGTTGGTGATTATCGTATTAGTTATTATGACGTGGTGAAAAAACAGCATTTTGATGTGATGGCATTACCCGAGCGTGCTTATAGTCGTTCATCAGGGTTGACCTATGTGGATGATGAACGCTGGCTTGTATACACAGGATACCTGTCACCTGAGATTGAAATTAAGCGTCTTCCTGCGGCATTTCTGCCGCAGTAAAATTAGCACTTACGATAAATATCAGGGCTCATATCATAAATGTTTACACTTAAACTGTAAGAACGCCGACAGTACTTGCTTAAGCAATTAAGTAGTTGTTCGCTTAGTTGCTGCTTTTGTTCAACGGTTCTGCCTTCCATGATAGATGCGGCAATATGGATGAAGCCATCTTTCCCTTCACCTAGTTCATAGTGTTGGTAGGCAATGGCACGTGTTTTAATGGCCGATAATTCGAATAAACCAGAGTCGAATACAGCTTGGTGGACTTTTTCAACCAGCACTTGAGGAAGAATAGGGAGATCTTCTGAATGTTCAATAACAATATGCGGCATGGGGCTCTTCCTTAAAAGCGGTAACTAAAACCGATGTTTGTTTGAAATTGGTTTAATACATCACCATCGAAGTGCCAAAGGCATTGTTCGTTTTCGGATGCAGGCAAAGTACATGAGATGTTACTTGCATTATTTACAATAGTCGCCAACCAGCGAGTTTCAACATAAATACGCGCTTGGTCGCTAAATAGGTACTCAGCACCACCGTATAAGCCTGAGGTAAAAAAAGTGTCGGAGTCAGCAAAATCAGTGCTGACGTGATTTGCGCCAATTTGAGCACCAACAAAACCGACTATATGGTCAGTTAAGGGCACTTCTACGGCACTTTGAAATAGCAGGTATTGCATCTCGACTTGCTTGTTGGCTTGGTCTTTCATATCAAGTTCAGTTGCTGAATAAAAGAAACCATAACGAGCATTATCAATGGTTCTATCAAGGCTGACAGTAAAATGACTGTCATCCTCAAGCTCAATTTTTAGGTTTTCTTCGGTTTGCACCGAATTAGTAAAGTTTTTGCCGAAACCGGCGCTAATAGAGTAGCCTGCGTGAGCGGTACTACTTAAGAACATTAAACACAGTAAACCAAGCGATTTTTTCATTGTTTAGGTGCTCGTTGTTGAAGATATTTTGAGATAGTATTGAAACATAGCAAGCAAATAGTTGTAAATGGACAACTATCGCTTTTTAATAAGGATAACGAAGATGAAGACACTAAAACTTGCTGCACTGGCAGCCTCAGTCATCTTGTTGAATGGTTGTTCCGATGACGCGGCTTCTGTAAGTTTAGGATTATTTACGACTAAAGATATCAAAGTGGTATCGCAACAAGATCCAATCATTAGTGGTGTTACCTGTCATATCAGCCATATTGAAGCAAATCTTGATTTTGCAGATCCTTCAGATATGTCAATTGCTTGTCGTCAAACTGGCCCCATTACTGCTGAACAGTTACAAAAAATAGACCGCAGTAAATCTGGCGATGTGGTATTTAAATCATCAAAGAGTATTTTATTTAAGTCATTGAAGGTGCGTCGTATTTACGATGCACCAACCCGTACTCTTCTGTATTTATCATATTCGACAAAAGAATCATCAGGCAGTCATCACCATGCTTTATCAACCGTTCCGCTTTATAACACGGATGCATGGCAGTGGGCGCAAGGACAAGAGTAAACATGTTAACCCTATTTAAATCAGCTCCCTTACTTGACGAGCAGGAGCAACAGTGGCTGATAGACACATTTATATGGGCTGTTGAGCATTTTGATAGCGACTACTTTTTACACAAGACGCAGATTGTACTACCCAATGGCCAGTTTTTCCCAGACAGTGTCACAAGTGTTGAAGATATGGCTAAAACGGTATTTTCTCGCGTCGTTGGCTATGCGGGGATGAAGGCGTGGCCTGTAAATTTAGTATCACCATCACAGCTGGTCCCGCAGGTATTTCCGCATTTTGAATTTCAGGCTTCTCTAAGAGGAGAGCATGCTCAGTTAATTGTGCCTGCGAATCACTTAATTAATGTGTCGTTTAATCCAAACCAAATAAATCAGCCACAAGACTTAGTTGCGAGCTTTGCTGGAACACTGGCGACAGTATTAATTCATCATGTTGGTGTTTTACCTCCTGGCGGTAAAGAGTTTTTACCACAGGCCAGCGACGCGCTTGCTTGTTTTTTAGGGTTTGGTGTGATGATGAGCAATACTGTGTATCAGTTTAAAGGGGGCTGTGGATGTGGTTATAACCCCTATGCCAATCGCCAAGCTGCATTGACTGAACCGCAAACCTTATTTATGCATGCTTTGGTATCGCATTTTAAAGGCGATAATCAGTCTAAAAAATACCTGAAGCCTCATTTGCGAGGTCAGTATAAGAAAGCGCAAAAGCAAATAAAGTTATTAGTTAATAGTAGTGCTAATCCGCTATTACTGGCGTTGGATGAACAAAAAGTAGGGTAAATAATCAGTGCCGTATTTAGATGAATTTTTATTAATTGCAGTTGCGCATTTTTTTGCTGTTGCAAGTCCAGGCCCTGACTTTGCTGTTGTGCTTAAGCAAAGTATTCAGCATGGTCGTCAAAATGCACTATGGACAAGTGCGGGGGTGGGGGCTGCCATTTTACTTCATGTTGCCTATTGTGTATTAGGTGTTGCCCTCATTTTATCGCAATCGCCGAGCTTATTTATGGCATTAAAATATGTGGCGGGTGCTTATCTAGCTTATTTAGGCGTACAAGCTTTACGTAGTGCAAAACCGGCTGATAATACACAGCAAACGCTTGCTCAGGCTGAGCCTGAGTCTGTGTATAAAGCTTTTAGACGTGGCTTTTTTACCAATGCACTGAACCCAAAAGCAACACTGTTTTTTATGTCGCTCTTTACATTAGTTATCAGCCCTGAGACCCCAGTATTAGTGCAAGCAAGCTATGGTATGTATATGGCTTTGGCAACTTGGGTGTGGTTTTCATGTTTATCACTGGTGTTATCAAAAGCCGCTGTGCGAGAATTTTTCTTAAAAAGTGGTTTCTGGTTTGATCGAGGTATCGGCGTGATCTTAATTGCGCTGGCCATTCGTGTTGTTGTGTAAGGTGAATTATGACTATCTATAATTTTTCGTTTGGTTCAAACATGTCATCAAATCGGTTGTTGGCACGATTACCTCAAGCAAAACGTATAGGCACAGCCTTACTCAGAGGTTACGAGCTGACATTTGATATGGTCAGTACCGATGGCTCAGCGAAATGCAGTGTTCGCCAAACCTCTCAGTTAGACGCACTCGTTTATGGGGTCGTCTATGAGCTTAATGAAGATGAAAAAGCGATGCTAGATACGATTGAAGGCCCTCGTTATGATTGCGTTGATGTGTGTGTTGAATTGTTAGATGGAGAGCAATTAACAGCACATTGTTATATTGCCAATACATTAGACGCTACTCTTTTGCCATTCGACTGGTATCTACAGCATGTTCATCGCGGCGCGCTTGAAGCTGGCGTGCCAAATGATTACAGTGACTCAATACTCGCGCGCGAAAGTTGCGATGATCCAGATAAAACCCGAGCAGCGAGAGAGTTCGCTATTCACAACAATAAAAACGACCAAGGGACATTATGAAACTGTGTAAACTAGCCGTTGCTGCGGCCTTATTATCAAGCTGTTCATTCTTTAGTTACGCTGATATCGACAGTGAAAAAATTGAGCAAGTAATTGAAACATCAATGGCACGTTTTGATGTGCCTGGGATGGCTGTTGCCATTGTTGAAAATGACAAAGTCGTTTTGGCAAAAGGGTTTGGTGTGACCAACCTTGATACGGGTAAAAAGGTTAATAAAGACACTTTATTTGGTATCGCCTCAAATACGAAAGCATTTACAGCAGCCGCTTTAGCGAAGCTTATAGATGAGGGAAAGTTAAGCTGGGATGATAAAGTAATTGATCATCTGCCTGAGTTTCGCCTGTATGACCCTTATGTAACACGTGAAATGACGATTCGTGATTTATTGAGTCACCGTAGTGGCCTGGGTTTAGGGCAGGGCGACTTAATGATTTGGCCTGACACCGATAAATCGGTTGATGAAATCATTGCTGGTCTTAAGTACTTAAAACCAGCCAGTAGTTTTCGTAGTAAATATGCGTATAACAACTTAATGTTTGTGACCGCTGGTGAGGTTGTAGCACGTGTGTCAGGGATGAGCTGGAATGATTATATCGAGAAAAATATTCTAGAGCCACTTGATATGAAAAACTCTCGAGCTGGTTTTTCACGCATTCCAGAAAGTAATAAAAACTGGGCCACAGGGCATATTCCTATGGATGGTCAGTTACACCCGTTTTTTGTTAATTATTTAGAAGACTTTCGTGGTGCCGGTGCTATCGCTTCAAGTGTTAATGATATGAGCCAGTGGCTACGCACGCAACTTGCGCATGGAAAAATGCCAAATGGCGAACAGTTATTTACTGAGCAGCAGCAACAGCAAATGTGGCACCCGCATATTACCTCTTTAGCATCGAAAAGTGCTTACGAGGCGTACCATCAACAATTTAGAGGCTATGGCTTAGGCTGGAGTATTGAAGATTTTCATGGCATTAAAAAATTAGGCCATGGTGGTGGGATTTTAGGTATGGTCTCTCAGGTGACTTTACTACCAGAAAAAAATCTTGGTATCGTTATTTTAACTAACCAGCAAGCATTTAGTGCGTTATCCGCAGTTACCTATGAAGTGCTTGAAGATGCGTTGGATTTGGAAGATAAAGATTGGGTAGAAGAGTTAGCTAAAAAGCACTTTGAAGGTAAAGAAAAAGCCAACGCAAATGCTAAACCAGAAACACCGGCAGATTACCAACCAAAGCTACCAAATATAAATTACACAGGCACACTGCATGATAACTGGTATGGTGATGTGGTAATCGAAGAGCTTAATGGGCAGTTACGTATCGACTTTACGCATACTAAACGTTTGAAAGGCCAGCTTGAGCATTACACGGGTAATACGTTTATTGTGAAGTGGGATGAAAAGCTACTTGAAGCCGATGCATTTATTGAGTTTCAAATGAGTCCCGAAAACCGCGTTGAAAGCGCCAAGATGCGAGCAGTTTCAACTGCCGTGACAGATTTTAGCTTTGATTTTAGAAACCTAGATTTACAAGCTAAAAAGTAAACCAAAGTCGCAAAGCCGCTCAAAAGCGGCTTTGTTATAATTGGCTGACATTTACTTCAAGGAGCGCGCAATGAGAACGGCCGTTATCTCTCATCCATTTTGTCGAAAACATAAAATGATTGAAGATCACCCTGAATGTCCTGCGCGTTTAGATATGATCACTGACCGCTTACTGGCAAGCGGTGTTGATATTGCAGTCACTCATTTACAAGCTCCAAAAGCCACACGTGAAGATTTTTTACGTGCCCACGATGAGTCTTTGGTGCGTCACGTAGAGCAAACCATTCCAGAGTCAGGCCTTGCAGAACTTGATGGTGATACATGGCTGTGTCCCGACTCAATGAAAGCAATTGAACGTGCCGTTGGCGCTGGGTTATTAGCTGTTGATGAAATTCTTGCTGATAAGCTAGATGCCGCTTTTTGTTCAGTCAGGCCGCCAGGTCATCATGCAAACAGGACAACCTCTGCTGGTTTTTGTGTGTTTAATAATTTAGCAATTGCTGTGCAGTATGCCAAAAGCAAAGGGGTGAAACGCATTGCCATTGTTGATTTTGATGTTCACCACGGAAACGGCACACAAGACATCTTTTTAGACGATGACAATGTACTGTTTTGCTCTTTGTTTCAGCATCCATTCTATCCTAATACAGCAGTTGAAAATAATGCGACTTTGGTTAATTCACCGCTGCCTATCGCCAGCGATGGGACTGATTTAAAAGCGGTTTATTATGAGCAGTGGTTACCTAAACTAACTGAATTTAACCCCGAGTTATTGTTTATTAGTGCGGGGTTTGATGCACATTTAGAAGATGACATGGCAAGTTTGAAATTTGTTGAAGATGACTACGCTTGGCTTACATCTCAATTAGCAGAGCTATGCCAGCAACAAGGCTGCAAAGGAATTGTGTCATTTTTAGAAGGTGGGTATGCCTTGTCAGCACTAGGGCGCAGTGCTGTGGCTCATATTAAAGCGCTGGTGGATACAGCTTAATTATCTAGCATCACAAAAGCTTGTTCTGGTGTTAATTGAGTTACTTTACTCAAGCAGCAGATACCCTCTTGCGCAAGTTGTTGCGTCACTCGTTTTGCCAGTTCTGTGCTTGTGATTGGTGTCACGTCGTTGTTATATAAATCAAAGTACCTTCCAGCTTTATTCAATAATAAAAGCCCGTTTCTTTGCTCCTTAGTTAAACCATACAGAAAATCATTTAAGTCGCTCTCACCTTCAAGGTGCGCTATTTCCTGCTTACTAAAAATGATTAAAGGAAATGAAAATTGCATTTATTGTCCTGTATCAAAGCCCGAAAGATTGAAATGATTATAATTGCTAATTCCTGTAAGAACTAGGTAAGTCTACTTATGAATCAACCAAGACGGCATCAAAAGGTCGGGGATGTTATTTCGCAAAAGCTGGTATCGTGCCCTGCACATACCCCTTTGGTTGATGCTGTGCGGTTGATGCATGTTCATAGTGTGACTGCTATTTTTGTTAAACATGATCAATCCATTGTTGGTATATGGACTGAAGCGGACTGCCTACATGTTGATATTACAAGCTCTGAATTTAAAAATGTACCTATTCATGAAGTTATGTCAGCACCGGTGGTGTCCGTGCCTAGTCAGTGTTTACTGAGCGATGCGACACTGCGCTTTCAACAGCATGGTATTCGACACTTATTAGTTATGAATAGCGAGAAACAGCCTGTTGGTATGTTGAGCTTGTCGGATATTGTGCACAATCAAGGGCTTGATCACTACCTACAATTTCGTCCTATTCATGAACAATATCGCACTGAATTAGACATTGTTGATGCAAATTTGCCAATAGAAAGCGTAGTAGAAATTATGCGCACGAGCCGCCTAGAAAGTGTGCTTGTTTATAATCCAGCCTTGGATATTCATGGCATTATCACACAGCGAGATATTGTTGGGCTAATTATTCAAACCGAATGGCTTAACCCTTGTTGGCAATACGCAAGTTATCCATTGATAGAGATAGATAGCGACAGTAGTTTGTTTGATGCATATCGTCTTATGTCTGAACATAATGTTCGCCATTTAGCGGTCAGAGAGACTGATATTTGTGGGGTCATTTCGTTTGCTGATTTAATCACAGAAATAGAGTCAGCGTATTGCTGTGAACTTGAACGAGCGATTGAGCAGCGCGATATTGCCTTACAAAAGTCGCAACGAAATTTATTTTTAGCGAATAAAATTATTGATGCATCATTGGATGGCATCATGCTAACTCGTAAAGATGGCACGATTATTCAAGTTAACCCTGCATTTACTCGACTCACAGGGTTTGAAGAACATGAAGTGATTGGCAAGCGACCAAGCATTTTAAGCTCCTCCTCACACAGCCGTTCATTTTATCAAAAAATGTGGCATGCCATAGAGTATGAAGGGGTTTGGCAAGGAGAAATTTGCAACCGTAAAAAAAGCGGTGAAGAGTTTGTTGAATGGCTGACGATTATTCAAATTAAAGATCCTAATGTTGATGAAGTACTCTATGCGGCTATTTTTAGTGATATAACCGAGCGTAAGCGAGCGGAAGAAAAAATCTCACAATTGGCGTATTACGATGAACTTACAGGCTTGCCAAATAGGCGGTTATTTCACGATAGGTTGTCAATTGCGTTAAGTGCAGCAAAGCGTAATCAAGATTTATTAGCCGTTATGTTTGTTGACTTAGACCGTTTTAAAGAGGTGAATGACAGCCTAGGTCATGATGCAGGTGACAATCTTTTACAGCAAATTGCAGAGCGCATTTCATCTGTACTACCTGAGGGGGATACCCTAGCTCGTTTAGGTGGAGATGAGTTTGTACTTTTATGCGAAGTTGAGAGGATTGAAGCATTACTTGGATTTGCAGAGCAGGTCTTGCAACAAGTCAGTATGCCTTTGTTAATTAATGAGCAGGTGGTGGCGATAACCGCTTCCATTGGAGCCGCAGTGTTTCCAGATGATGGTATTGATAGTGCTACCTTGCTTAAACATGCTGATATTGCAATGTATCGGGCAAAAGAGGTGGGGCGAAACTCATTTCAATTATTTAAGCCGGCCATGAATGCGCGCTCTCTTGAGCGGCTTGCGATGATGAGCCGTTTGCAAACGGCCATAGAAAACGATGAGTTTGAACTGTACTATCAGCCGAAGCAACACCTTGAAAGTGGCCGAATATGTGGCGTGGAAGCCTTACTGCGTTGGCAGGAGCCAAGCTTAGGTGTTATCTCCCCAGCTAAATTCATTCCATTGGCAGAAGAACTTGGCTTAATTGTAAAGCTGGATATGTGGGTTATAGAACAAGCCTGTAAAGAGTTAGCGATATGGCAGCGAAATGATATTGAAGCAGGACGTTTAGCGATTAATATTTCAGCCAATCATTTACGGCAAGGGCAATTGGCTTCTAATGTTGAACGCTTATTGAGAGAGTATGAGGTGGACCCATGCAAACTTGAAGTCGAACTCACTGAGAGCTGCTTCATAAGTCATTTTAGTGAAGCTAAACAAGAGTTGCTGGCACTTAAAAAGTTGGGCGTACATATTACACTTGACGACTTTGGGACAGGCTATTCAGCATTGAGTTATCTAACCAAGCTGCCTATCGATACACTTAAAATTGACGCCAGCTTTATTGCTAAAGTCCCTGATGAATATGGTAATAGTGAGATTGTTTCGGCGATTGTGACATTGGCTAAAAGCTTGAATATACACGTTGTTGCAGAAGGTGTTGAGAAAGTGGAGCAGTTAAACTACTTACAAGCGCTTAACTGCGACACGATTCAAGGCTATTATTTCTGCCGCCCCATTACGAAGCAGCAGTGGTATGACTTTTATCTTAATACTCAAAAATAGTTTAGCTTAGGGTGATTTCATAAGAAGTAAACTTTCGAATATTAATGACGCCAGTGTCAAAAATTAAGTATTGGCCCTTAATACCTTTTAAAACACCTGAGACCTCTGGAGCCTTATCAAAATTGAATGAGCTGATCTTGGTTGGATATTCGTCGACAGGGTAATCAAGAGTCACAACGTCCTCATCTAGTTTTTCGATGGCTGTTGCACCAAATAACTCGGCAAGTTCATCTAACTTTTCTTCTATTTGTGGCAGTAACTCTGTGGCAGCAGCCTTTAGGTCGAGCACGTCAGATTGCCCTTTTAGCATATTACGCCAATTGGTTTTATCAGCAATAAACTTGGCTAACGCTACTTCAACTAAACCTGATTGCAAACGAGTCTGTACTTTAAAAATAGGTAGTGCTTGAGTTGCCCCTTGGTCAATCCAGCGGGTCGGGATTTGTGTATGACGGGTAATACCCACTTTCAAGCCAGAAGTATTTGCTAAATACACATAGTGCGGGATCATGCAGTTTTCTTCGCCCCACTGTGGCTCACGACACGTGCCTTGGTCATAGTGACAAGTTTCGGGTTTCATAATACACATATCGCAGCTTGCTAGTTTGCGCATACAGACAAAACAGTGTCCTTGTGAGTAACTTTTTTTGGTTTTCTTGCCACAGTTACAACAAAAGATATTACCGGTGTACGTGAGTGTGAGTGTTTTTCCTATATAGTCGTTTAAAGGTACTAGTTCATCACCAACAGGTAGTTGATATTGTACAGGTGTACTGTGAGTCGACTTGAGTTTACGCAATGTACCTTGCATCTTTACTTGGCCCCTAAAGATGTAAAAGGGGTAGTGTAACACGCTCTATTTCGATTGTGTGTCGATAAGCTCAAGATATTCATCAACTGCCAAGGCTTTGCTGTAAAAGTAGCCTTGGCCATGATCAGCCCCCATTTTTATAAGAAGTTGCTCAGTTTCTTGATCTTCTATCCCCTCGACCGTGATATTCATGTCAAGGTTATGGGCCATATCAATCGCTGTTTTTACGATCACTTGGTGAGTATCGTTATTGGTTAAATCGAGAATAAACGATTTATCTACTTTAATTGTGCTAAACGAGTAATTAACTAAGTAATTAAGGGAAGAGTAGCCAGTGCCAAAGTCATCTAAAATCACTTGGCTCCCTAATTTATTTAACTCATTAACAAAGCGTATCATATCCTTGTGGTTTTTTATCAGTGCATATTCAGTTAGTTCAAATTTTAACTGATTGGCAAAAATACCTCGTTTTAGAATGGTATTTTCAATTTTTTCAACCAGTTTAGGAATGGCTAAGTTTTTGGCACTTAAGTTAACACTAATCGTATGTTCTTTATGTCCGTGCTGATTGAGCTTTGCTATAGTTTGACATGCTTTTTCAATTACCCATAAGCTCAATTCATTGATAAGTCCCGTTCGTTCAGCAAGCTGGATTAGTTGTTCGATATTTAAATTTTGATGAGCACTTGGCCAGCGTAGTAGGGCTTCAGCTCCTGCAATTTTGCCCGTGCGTAAATCAATGATTGGTTGTAAATATATCGCTAATTGCTCATTACGAATAGCGTGCTGTAATGATGCAGCCAAGCTTAAATCCATATCAACATAGGCAGAGTCGAGAGTTTTAATCGCCTGTTTTTGAGAAATTGCGAGAAATCCCCGTTGTAACCAAGAGTCAAAGCCATCATTTTCAATGGGTTCGGTAACGCTGAATCGGTAATAAAGCTGCAAATCGAGGCCTGCAATTTTATATTGCTTTGGCAGTTGTTTAGCAATATTACTTAACTCATCGTATAAGTCGCTTTTGGGCTGTATTTTGGTTGATATAAAGGCCAGCATACCATTGCCTAGATCAGCTATTTTAGGGCTATTATCCAGTGCATATTCAAGGTTAATAAACTGTCTATGCTTGGCTAAGTGGTTTTCTAACGAAAGAGCAACCGTTGTGATAATTTTACTACTTTGGCTCGGGTTTAAGATGCTAAGTAATGCATTGAATTGCTCAATCTTAATTAAACACAAATGTGCGCTGCGTTTTTCATTTATTAAACTCATGTACCCTTGCTTGAGCATGGCTTGGTTTAATAGTTTTGTTTGTTGAGTATGAGTTGCGTGATACAGCGCTTTTTCGCGTTGATAACGCACTCTGTCAGCCAGTGCCATTGCCATTAAAACAATCTCACAAAGTATGGCTATTAAGAACAAGTGACGAGTTGTAAAACTGTAAGGAATAAAGCCAGTTAATTCCAGTGGCTGTACAGCAGCACCAATAATAAGCGGTATCCATGACATGACATAAAACTTCGCCCATCTGAAACCACTAATTAGTTTCTTATAAATCATGGTAATACATAAAATATAAAGAATGACCATCATGGCAAAAAAGATCTTCGAGGAGTTATACTCCAGCATAAAAAAGCTCATTAAGCCTAAGCTGAAAAGAACAGCCAAGAAGCTAAGGCTCAGCTTATATAGTCGGCAATTATCTTTGTGATAGCGCAAAAACATGGTGCAAAATGCAACGGTAAAAAAGGCAATAGCGTAATTACTAAACACTATTTTTTCGTTAAAAAATAATTGCCAAGACAGTGGCCAAAGGTAAAAGCCAAACCCAAGCACAGAGCCCATCAACAAGAGGGCAGAAATAATGTAGCCAATATAAATGAGATAAACACGATCACGGATACCCAAAAAAAGTACAAGGTTGTAAAGAGCAGCCATAATCAGCACGCCAATAAATATTCCCCAAATACCAGCTTGTGAACGCAATAAGTCTTGAAACTCTTTTTTACCGTAAATATTGATGGGTGTTTTGCTGATCCCGACAGTATCTACTTTTATGACCAAAGAGACTTTTTCACTGCCCTTTAATGTTAAAGGGGTGTGTGGTGTACTGTACTGAAATAAAGAAAGCTCACTGACCTTATCACCTAGTTCAATCGTGCTAGTAAGTTGTTGCTGTTCATTGAGTTGATACACAGTGAGGTAGTCAACCATAGGGTTATCAAAATGAATAAACAAATCAATCGGGTTCGGCTGCCTGTTTTCTAAATCGAGCTTTAACCAGTAATCTTTTGCGGCTAAATCCCACTCAATGTGCTTAAAAGGCTTTTTTTCAAGTTTGCTCGGTTCACTTAAAAACTGTGAAAGAGTAAGCGACTTAGTCTCATCAATGTAGTAAGAATTTTGAGAGTAAACAGGGGCTGTTTTGTCAATGGTGTAACGAGTTGGGCTCGCCAAGTGAGACGATAAAGTGCAGATAATAAAAAATAAGATCGCAAGAATAAAAAATGACAAAAAATGATATTTTAGCGTTTTACTATTCAAAATGACTTCTTAGCTTAGTTTGGCTCCTCAATAGTGTAGCATTAAAAAAGCACAGATAAACTGCGCTTTTTCTTAGATTTAACTGGTTTGACCTTACGCTTTTTCGCGCGCTATTGCGCGATAAGCGATGTCAGTGCGGTATTCCATACCTTCCCAGCTAATATCATCAACAAGCTTATAGGCACGTTGTTGTGCTTCAGTGACTGTATTGCCAAGTGCTGTTGCACACAATACTCGACCGCCAGCCGTAACTACATGCTCGCCATCTTGCTTGGTGCCCGCGTGGAATACTTTTTCACCTTCAGGGTAGGTTACTTGTAAGCCATTGATCGCATCACCTTTCGGGTAGCTGCCTGGGTAGCCTTTTGCAGCTAAAACAACACCAACTGCTGCACGAGGGTCAAATTCAATATCTGTTTTATCAAGCTCTTCACGGTTAGCCGCTTCAATTAGCTCAACAAGATCTGATTTAAGACGAAGCATCATAGGTTGCGTTTCAGGGTCACCAAAACGACAATTGTACTCAATAACCTTTGGTGTTCCATCCGCAGCAATCATAAGGCCTGCATACAAGAAACCTGTGTAAGGGTGGCCTTCTTTTGCCATTCCCTCAACGGTAGGGTTAATCACTTCATTCATGATACGTTGGTGAATTTCATCAGTCACAACTGGCGCAGGTGAGTACGCACCCATACCACCAGTATTTGGACCTTTATCGCCATTGTAAGCACGTTTGTGATCTTGGCTTGTTGCAAATGGCAGTACGTTTTTGCCATCGACCATGACAATAAAAGACGCTTCTTCACCTTCTAAGAACTCTTCGATAACCACACGGCTGCCTGCCTCACCAAAGCTGTTGCCAGCAAGCATATCGCGAATAGCTTCTTCAGCTTCAAGCTCTGTCATGGCGACAATAACACCTTTACCCGCAGCTAAACCGTCAGCCTTAACAACAATCGGTGCACCTTTTTCCTTGAGGTATTCAAGGGCAGGATCGATTTGCTCAAAGGTTTGGTAATCAGCAGTCGGGATCTTATGGCGAGCCAAGAAGTCTTTGGTGAACGATTTAGAGCCTTCTAATTGGGCCGCACCAGCTGTAGGGCCGAAAATAGCTAAACCGTGTTCACGGAATGTATCAACAACACCCAGTACCAGTGGTACTTCAGGACCAACAATGGTTAGTTCAACGTTGTTTTCTTTAGCGAAAGCTAAAAGACCTTCAAGCTCTTCAACATTGATTGCAACGTTCTCAAGTTTTGGCTCAAGAGCCGTGCCTGCGTTACCAGGAGCAACGAAAACGGTGTTTACTTTACTGTTTTGGGCAGCCTTAAACGCAAGTGCGTGTTCGCGGCCACCACTGCCGATGACAAGTACATTCATGGCGAAATAATCCTATTTAAAGCGGTTTTTTAAACTTCAGCGTCATGCGGTCACTTTCACCAATCGCTTTATACTTCGCGGCATCTTTTTCGCCTAAACGAAGGCTTGGTGGGAGTGTCCACACCCCTTTAGGGTGATCAGCTGTATCAAGTGAGTTTGCATTAATGTCACTGCTTGCTACGAGTTCAAAGCCAGCTTGTTTGGCAATATCAATTACATAGCTTTGCTTCATATAACCTGATGATTTCTGATCTTCATCGCTGCGCTGTTCTGGTAAACGGTGTTCAACAACACCAAGTGTACCGCCTGGCTTTAGGGCTTTATAAAATGATTTGAATGCGCTTAGTGCGCCTTCTTTATCTTTGCCCATGTACCAGTTGTGAACATTTCTGAAGGTTAAAACCATATCAGCGCTGCCAGCAGGAGCGATATCAAGATGCGTGCTCGGTGCAAATTCTGTGAGTTTTACTTCACTGAAGCGTGCATCTCCTGCAATTTTCTTTTTAAACCCTGCGAGTGAACGCTGGTAGTAACCTACTGAGGAATCAGCTGGGAAATGTGCTGCATAATAAGTCCCTTTACCTTTTAATGCTGGAGCTAAAATCTCAGTATACCAGCCACCGCCAGGCGCAATCTCAACGACAGTCATTGATGGCTCAAAACCAAAAAAGTTAAGCGTTTCGACTGGGTGACGATATTCATCACGGGCACTGTTATCACTACGCTCAGCTGCACTGACTGCTTTAGTGAGTGCTGAGTTTAGGTCTTGGCTAAGAGCATGTGCAGAAGCAAGAGTAAGGCTTGCAACAAGTATAGATTTTAGAGCAAATTTCATCGTCTGTTCCTTCATTAATTAAGCAATTAGTAATCAGAATACGTGAATTTGTAGCAAACAAAAAGGGTTAAACACGCTGTTTAACCCTTTGTGTGATTAGTGGCGGAAATGGCGCATACCTGTGAATACCATTGCCATACCTGCTTCGTCAGCTGCGGCGATAACTTCTTCATCACGCATTGAACCACCAGGTTGAATAACAGCTGTGATGCCAGCGTCGCGAGCGGCATCAATACCGTCACGGAACGGGAAGAATGCATCAGATGCCATAACAGAACCTTTTACTTCTAAGTTCTCATCAGCTGCTTTGATACCTGCAATTTTCGCTGAGTAAACACGGCTCATTTGGCCTGCACCTACACCGATAGTCATGCCGTCACGTGCATAAACAATCGCGTTCGACTTAACGAATTTAGCTACTTTCCAGCAGAATAATAAGTCTTTTAACTCTTGCTCAGTTGGCTGGCGCTTAGTGACAACTTTAAGATCGCTCTGCGTTACCATGCCAAGGTCACGGTCTTGAACTAGGATTCCGCCATTTACTCGTTTGATGTCATGGCCTGTAGCATTACCTGTCCACTCGCCGCACTCTAATAAACGTACGTTTTGCTTAGCAGATACAATTTGTGCCGCCGCTTCAGATACTTTAGGTGCGATGATAACTTCAACAAATTGACGCGCAACAATCGCTTCTGCCGTGTCTGCATCTAATTCTTTGTTGAATGCAATTATGCCACCAAATGCTGATGTAGGGTCAGTTTTGAATGCGCGATCATAGGCTTCAAGAATGTTGTCACCAATTGACACACCACAAGGGTTTGCATGTTTTACAATAACACACGCTGGTACGTCGAATTCTTTTACACACTCTAATGCCGCATCAGTGTCAGCAATATTGTTGTAAGAAAGTGCTTTACCTTGCAGTTGTACCGCTGTTGCAACAGACGCTTCAGTTAAGTCGTTTTCAACATAAAAAGCGGCGTCTTGGTGTGAGTTTTCACCGTAGCGCATATCTTGCTTCTTAGTGAACTGCATGTTGATAGTACGTGGGAACTTAGTATCGATAGCAGCTTCTTCTGTGTAGTCAGGAACCATCTTGCCGAAGTAGTTTGCAATCATGCCATCGTACTGAGCTGTGTGCTCGTAAGCCGCGATTGCTAGGTCAAAACGTGTTTTATACGTTGTTGAACCGTTGTTGCTTTGCATTTCGCTGATTACACGGTCGTAATCTTTTGCATTGACGACAATAGTCACGTCTTTATGGTTTTTCGCCGCTGCGCGAACCATCGTTGGACCACCGATATCAATGTTTTCAATCGCATCTTCTAGGCTGCAGTCTTCTTTCGCAACAGTGTTTGCGAAGGGGTATAAGTTAACTACAACGATATCGATAGCAGAGATGTTATTCTCGCTCATTACGTCTTCATCTTGACCGCGACGTGCTAAGATGCCGCCGTGAATTTTTGGATGAAGTGTTTTTACGCGACCATCCATGATCTCAGGGTGACCAGTATGGTCAGATACTTCAGTGACTTTGATGCCGTTATCAGCAAGTAATTTGCAAGTACCGCCCGTTGATAAAATATCCACGCCTTGTGCTTCAAGAGCGCGAGCAAATTCAACGATACCGGTTTTATCTGACACACTTAATAGTGCGCGACGAATTGGACGATGTGTATCCATTGTAGTTTTGATTACCTCAATGTTTGAGCTAGCTTAGAAAGGCGGTATTTTAACTGAATATGGCTCAAAAGACGATGTTTAAAGGATGAGGATTTTGCATAGTTTTCGTCGTTATAAAAAAAGCACCCTAAGGTGCTTTTTTCAATAACTTATTACCAGTTACTATGAAGCTGTAAGCAATTATAACGATAGCTCGTTAGAGTGATTACAGATTCAATATAACGGGTATTAGTTCATGCCGTATTTTTTAAGCTTCTTACGTAAAGTACCACGGTTGATACCTAGTAAGATTGCTGCACGAGTTTGGTTACCACGCGTATACGTCATTACTTCTTCAAGTAATGGTGCTTCTAGCTCAGAAAGAACAAGGTCGTATACGTCTTGTACGTCTTGACCATTAAGTTGCTTTAAGTAGTGATGAACCGCTTTTTTCACTGCATCACGCAACGGCTGTGGTTTCTCGTGTGACTGTACATGAGGGTTTGTGATAAATGGAGAAGTCACGTTTTGTTCGAACATCGTTATATGTCTCTTTCTTTCTTAGTTAGCTGCTAGTGTTTTAAAGTATTCTTCTAATGCGTCGATTTGTGCCTGTGGGTTATCTAACGCATTAAATACTCGCCTAAACTGACCGTCACTGTCATGGGTTTGCAAATACCAAGATACATGCTTTCGAGCGATACGCGCTCCCATTGGCTCCCCGTAAAACTGATGAAGATTGTCTAAATGCTCCATCAAAATGCTTCGCACCTCTGCAATTTCAGGTGCTGGCAAATGTTCTCCAGTTCGCAAATAGTGGTCTATCTCCCTAAAAATCCAAGGGCGACCTTGGGCGGCTCGACCAATCATAATGGCATCTGCACCCGTATAATCTAAAACCTGTTTTGCTTTTTCTGGTGATGTAATATCACCATTGGCGACAACAGGTATAGATACTGAACGTTTAATATCCCTAATTGTGGCGTACTCCGCTTCACCTTTATACATACATGCGCGCGTGCGTCCATGTACAGCCAGTGAAGCAATGCCATAGCGTTCAGCTATGCTCGCAATCTCGACACCATTACGGTTATCCTGATCCCATCCAGTTCGGATTTTCAGTGTTACTGGGACATCGACTGCATTAACAACCGCATCGAGTATCTCTTCTACTAATTCAGGAAACTGTAATAAGGCAGAGCCTGCGAGTTTCTTATTCACTTTTTTAGCAGGGCACCCCATATTAATATCTATGATTTGTGCACCATTGCTGACATTGAATTGTGCTGCCTGTGCCATAAGCTCAGGATCGGCTCCGGCAATTTGCACCGAGCGAATACCCGATTCTCCGCTGTGATCCATACGGTTCATCGACTTTTCGGTTTTCCACACTTTCGGGTTCGACGAGAGCATTTCAGATACAGCAAGCCCGGCACCTAAGCGTCGGCAAAGTTGTCGAAATGGTCTGTCTGTAATGCCTGCCATAGGCGCGACAATTACATTGTTCTCAAGTTGGTATGAACCGATACGCACTGTTATTCAATAGGCCTCTTTTCAAGGGGCGCTAAGTTTACGGTTTTTTTTCCAAAAATCAAAGGCTATAAATTGAACAAAAGTGACTTTTTTTTGCCCTTTTTGTATTGACTTTTGATAACAGTTTGACGAGCGGGTCGATTTGTTTGTTATTTAAACAAAAAAAATTTAGCCGTTTTAAAATGGTAAAATTTACGCATGTAAAAATAAGGTAAAGCCTGTTAAATAGTGGCTTTACCTTGCGTGTTATGGATTAAAAGTATTATCTGTTTTATGCCTTTTTTGTGCCGCTCACGCGTGTCCATTCACCTTCAATGGCGATATCATCAAGGGCTAAAAATGGGGCATAAACGTCGGCAACAGATTGAGCTTGCTCTTCTAAAATACCTGACATGGCAATTTTACCATTGGGTTTCAACAATCCTAAAATGACCTCATGAAGCTCTCTTAATGGTTGCGCAAGAATGTTTGCAACGACGATATCAGCGCTAAATTCAGGCTGATCTTCTGGCAAGTAGACTTCAAGTTTGTCGGCCACGCCATTACGCTCTGCATTATCGCGGCTTGCTTCAATGGCTTGTGGGTCAATATCGATACCGATCATACGCTCAGCACCTAGTTTTATGGCCGCTATGCCTAAAATACCCGAGCCGCAACCAAAGTCGACCACAGTTTTACCTGTTAGATCTTGGCTTTCCAGCCACTTCAAACATAGTGCAGTCGTTGCGTGTGTACCTGTACCAAATGCAAGGCCTGGGTCAAGTAATACGTTAACAGCGCTAGGATCAGGAATATCTCGCCAACTCGGACAGATCCATAAGCGCTCACCAAATTGAATCGGGTGGAAGTTGTCCATCCACTCACGTTCCCAGTCTTTGTCTTCAAGTTGTTCGATTTTATATACAAGCTTGTCAGCGAGTGTCGCTTCAGCTTTTAATGTCGACACTACACTGTCCATATCATGGTTAGCGTCATACAGGCCAATCACTGTAGTATCAGCCCATAGTTGAACGGTCCCCAGTTTTGGTTCGTAAATCGGGGTGTCTTTTGCATCGACATAAGTCACTGATGCACTACCTGTGTCCATCAGTAAATCACTGATCATGTCAGCATTATCAGCGTTTGCATTAATTCGAATTTGGATCCAAGCCATGATAATCTCTCGAATAGAAAAAAGGCCGCAACAGCGGCCTTTTAGTTATTAATAGTGCAGTGTAATTACTTAGCGTCTAAGAAGCTTTTCAGTAAGTCTGAGCGAGAAGGGTGACGTAATTTACGTAACGCTTTCGCTTCGATTTGACGAATACGTTCACGTGTTACGTCAAATTGTTTACCTACTTCTTCTAATGTATGGTCTGTGTTCATATCGATACCAAAACGCATACGAAGTACTTTCGCTTCACGCGCTGTTAAGCCAGCTAATACGTCATTGGTTGCACCACGTAGCGATTCCATCGTTGCAGAATCAATTGGCGAATCAATGGTCGTATCTTCAATGAAGTCACCTAAGTGCGAATCTTCATCATCACCGATTGGCGTTTCCATTGAAATAGGCTCTTTCGCGATTTTCAATACCTTACGAATTTTATCTTCAGGCATTAACATACGCTCAGCTAATTCTTCTGGATTAGGTTCGCGGCCCATTTCTTGTAACATTTGACGAGAAATACGATTCAGCTTATTAATCGTTTCTATCATGTGCACAGGAATACGGATAGTACGTGCTTGGTCAGCAATTGAACGTGTAATTGCTTGACGGATCCACCATGTTGCATAAGTTGAGAACTTATAACCACGACGATACTCGAACTTATCAACCGCCTTCATTAGACCAATATTACCTTCTTGAATAAGGTCTAAGAATTGTAGTCCACGGTTGGTATATTTTTTCGCAATCGAAATTACAAGACGTAAGTTAGCTTCTACCATTTCCTTTTTCGCACGGCGGGCTTTCGCTTCACCAATGCTCATACGGCGGTTGATGTCTTTAATACGTTCAATACTTAAACCAGTACTTTCTTCGATTGCGCTTAATTTTTGGATACAGCGAATGATCTCAGGTTTTACTTCTTCAAGCTTAACTGAGTGCTTTTCGTTAGCCGCAATTTCAAGGTCGATCCAGCTAGTATCTGTTTCATTATTAGCAAAGTGCTTAACGAACGTTTTCTTTGGAAGCTTAGCTATTTGAACCGCTTGCTTCATGATAAGACGTTCTTGAACACGCACTCTGTCCATCATTTCGCGCATGTTGTTTACCATGCGGTCAAACTGTTTTGGAACTAGCTTAAATGTTTTAAATAACTCGCCGATTTCGGTAATAGCAGCTAATGAGTCAGGATGAGAGCGACCTTTTTCTTCAAATGTATCACGCGCTTTATTATAAAGATCACGTAGATTTTCGAAGTGAATACGTGCTTCTTCAGGATCTGGTCCTGTATCAGCTTC
Organism: Pseudoalteromonas sp. N1230-9; assembly: GCF_032716425.1. Taxonomy (NCBI): domain Bacteria; kingdom Pseudomonadati; phylum Pseudomonadota; class Gammaproteobacteria; order Alteromonadales; family Pseudoalteromonadaceae; genus Pseudoalteromonas; species Pseudoalteromonas sp. N1230-9. The sequence goes on along the minus strand of NZ_CP090419.1, from coordinate 3,038,827 downwards.
ATCATCATCACCGTCGTCATCATCATCACTGTCTTCATCATCGCTATCATCGTCTTCTTCGTCTAACTGTTCTTCGTTTAACTCAGAACCGATATGCGTTGCTGAAATTTGTGATTCGTCTTCATTATTAGGATCGAAAAAGCCTGAAATAATATCGCTTAAGCGCATTTCTTCAGCTTCAAATTTATCCCACTGCTCGAGTAGGTAAGTAATTGCTTCAGGGTATTCAGCAACTGAAATCTGAACTTGGTTGATACCTTCTTCGATACGCTTAGCGATTACAATTTCGCCTTCACGTGTAAGTAGTTCAACAGTACCCATTTCACGCATGTACATGCGGACAGGGTCAGTTGTTCGACCGATCTCTTTTTCTACAGTCGCAAGTGCAGCGGCCGCGGCTTCTGCTGCGTCTTCGTCTGTCGTTGTTTCTTGCATCATTAATTCATCGGCATCAGGTGCGTTTTCACTTACCTTGATACCCATATCATTAATCATGCTAATGATATCTTCTACCTGATCTGAGTCGATAATGTCTTGTGGAAGGTGATCATTAACTTCTGCAAAAGTTAAATAACCTTGCTCTTTACCTTTTTGAATCAGAAGCTTTAATTGTGACTGAGGAGTTGGATCCATAGAGATTTATTCTTCCACTCTGAAAGTTGATACAACAGGCGCCAGCTCGCTTTATAAGCGAAACGAAAACTAACTAGACGCAGTGAATAGCACAGTATAACAGCATAATTCAAATCTGACTAGCTGTTGCTGCCTTTTAACGCTTGTGTCAGTAAGTGACACTCAAGACGTTCTTCGCTTGTTAACCCTTGGGTCTTGTCTTTTATTAATAGGGTCTCTAGTCGATAATTTAAACACTGGTCTTCAATAAATTTAAAAGTATTTTTAAAAACAGTTTCTAAACGATCGTCATTTATTTGGTGTTGCCAAGTTGCTAATTTCACAAGGGCATCATACTGCGCACTATCACGAAATGACTCAAGAATTTGTGCAGTTGTAATTCCTTGTCGCTCTAGTGCTAAGTGTTGGATATGTAAAAAAAGTTCAATACCAGCAATTTTCATTTCTGCCAATTCTGGCATATAAGCAATGCTGGTCGCTAAGTGTGGATGTTGCAATAAAATACCAATAGCTTGGCGCATTGGCGTGATCTTAAATTTACGTTCAATTGCATGTTGCTGCTTTGGTGATTTTACGCGGTTATTTAACTGTTCTCGCGTTCGACCAATTAAGCGGCCAAGGTGTTCTAAAATATTCTCTTGGTAAAAATCACTGGGGATTTTTTCAATCAGTGGCAGGGCATCACTCAGTAATTTTGCTTTACCCGCATCTTGGGTTAGGTCAACCTCTTGGCTGAGCTTATTAAAGAGCACTTTACTAAAATCATCCGCGTCGTTTAATCGTGCTTCAAAAGCGTCTTTGCCTTCTTTTTGTACCAGCGAGTCTGGATCTTCACCGTCAGGTAAAAATACAAATTGTAATGACTTTCCATCGGCAAGATAAGGAAGTGCATTCTCAAGGGCACGCCAAGCAGCATCGCGACCTGCACGGTCACCGTCGTAGCAGCAAATCACTTTATCTGTGGTTCTAAATAAAGTGTGCATATGTTCTGCGGTGGTTGCTGTACCAAGGGCTGCAACGGCATATTCGATACCTTGCTCAGCTAAAGCAACCACGTCCATATAACCTTCGACAATTAAAATATGGTCCAGTTTTTTATGAGCTTGCTTAGCTTCGTACAAGCCATAAAGTTCAAAACCTTTATGGAAAATACGCGTTTCCGGCGAGTTCAGGTATTTAGGTCCTTGATCCGCCTGCATAACACGGCCACCAAACGCGATTACTCGACCGCGTTTGTCGCGAATAGGGAACATGAGTCGGTCACGGAAGAAGTCAAATTGGCGACCTGGTGACTTTTCAGATGCGAGTTTTAACTCTACTAGCTGTTCTTTTTGCTCTTTATTGCGACCTAGTTGCTGACACAGTGCTTCCCACTCACTCGGCGCATAGCCAATCATGAATTTTTTTGCCGTTTCGCCACTTAAACCACGACCTTTAATATAATCAATCACGGTTTTAGAATTAGCATGGTGCTTTAATTGATGCTGATAAAAGCGTGCAGCATGGAGCATTAAATCGTAATCAGAGCGCTTTTGTTCAGCGGTACGTTGCGGGCCTGAACTTGTGCCTTGCTCGCGAGGTACGTCTAAATTAAGCATACTTGCTAATTCTTCAATAGCATCAACAAATTCTAGTTTGTCATATTCCATGACAAATGAAATGGCATTACCATTGGCACCACAACCAAAGCAATGATAAAACTGTTTATCTTGGGAGACGGTAAAAGAGGGGGTTTTTTCGTTATGAAAAGGACAACAAGCTTGGTAGTCTTTTCCCGCTTTTTTTAGGCCAACTTTTGAATCAATTAACTCAACAATATCGGTACGAGCGAGTAAATCATCAATAAACTGTCGAGGGATTTTTCCGGCCATGGCTGTTGTTTTTTCCTGCACTATTTTTGCATTTAAAGTAAGATTTGAACACAAAAGGTGATTATATAAAAGCTCAAAAGCAAGAAACCGAGCACTAGGCTCGGTTTGCTTGAATCATACATCTGTATGTGGGGGTTAGGCAGTTAATCGTTGCTTGATTAAGCCAGAAATCTTACCTAAATCGGCACGACCTTCAGCTTTGCTTTTGATCACTCCCATTACCTTACCCATGTCTTGCATACCCGCTGCATTTGTATCAGCAATAGCCGAGTCAATAAGTGCTATGATTTCTTCTTCACTCAATTGTTGAGGTAAGAATTCTTCAAGAGCTTTAATCTCATTGGCTTCAATTTCAGCTAAATCTTCACGACCCGCATCAATATACTGGGTGTAAGAGTCGCGACGCTGTTTTACAAGCTTCACTAAAACAGCGGTAATACCGTCGTCGTCTAGCGTGATTTGCTCGTCAATTTCACGTTGCTTGATAGCAGCAAGTACCATGCGGATAGGCTTAAGACGTTCTTTGTCTTTTGCCTTCATCGCATCTTTTTGCGCATCTTTTAGCGTCAATAAAAGGCTCATTTATACAAGACCAAATACTGATTAGTATAATTTAACGCGACGTGCGTTATCGCGAGAAAGCTTCTTCATGTGACGCTTTACTGCAGCAGCTTTTTTACGCTTACGCTCAGCTGTTGGTTTTTCATAGTGCTCGCGACGACGAACTTCTGAAAGGATACCTGCTTTTTCACATGAACGCTTGAAGCGACGAAGTGCTACGTCAAACGGTTCGTTCTCTCTTACTTTAATTACTGGCATTAAAAATTCACCTACCTAAATAATGAGCGTTGCTCAAGTTGATCGAATAACGATCAAGTGGTTCAAAAATGGTGCGGTATTGTAATCCGAAGCAACACCACATGTAAAGGATAATATTAACAGAAACTAGGATGGCAAAACAGCGTTAATTTGCCGCGCGTTGATACAAGCGACAAATTACTTGTCCTGCTGATTTTTCTTTTAGTAGCAACCAGTTACTAGGAGTTTCTAGGCTTTTTAGTTCGCTTTCAACTTCCACATAAATTAACGCTTGCTCAGTTAACCATTGATTTGATTCGAGTAATAAACAACTTTTTTCGGCCAAGTTTTGGCGAAAAGGTGGGTCAACAAAAACTAGATCAAACTTTTTATTTTTATCATTATTATCTAAAAGCGCTAGGCTATTGCCCTGTTTTACAGTGGCATTATCAAGTTGCAAAGTGGCTATGTTGTTGTTTAGCTGTGCTGCTGCGCTTTTATCAAGCTCAAAAAAGACCGTATGTGCCGCAAACCGAGAAAGCGCTTCAAAACCAAGCCCTCCAGATCCTGCATAGCAATCGAGTACGTTTGCACCTCGGGTATCTTGCATTAACCAATTAAACACGGTTTCTTTTATTCGATCCGTTGTTGGGCGTAAGCCTTGTACATCTTTGACCGGAAGTTTTCTACCGCGAAATTGACCGCTAATGATGCGAATAAAGCCATTGCTTGACTTATTGCTTGTCGCTTTAATTTGGCGATTAGGTGTTGATTTTTTTCTCATTTAACTCACTAATAAATGGTAACTGATACCTAGCTCAGATAATATTGTGCTTTATAGCTAGTGTGTCATTTTTCTACTGCACTAAAAGTGTTACTATTAGTGTCTTAGCGATAGATGGTACCCGTTTTGGTTTGGCTGAAAGTAGCTGAACTATCACCAACCTATTATTCATGTAAGTTTATCAGATTTTTATAAGTGGTTATTAGCAAGTATGGCAAAAAAAAATAAATTCTTGTCTTGGTTTGGTTTTGGCAAATCAGAAAAACAACAAACAGAGCAAGCAGCAAAAGAGGCTGATAACCAGAAGCAATTAGAAGAACAACAGCGTATTGAAGCCGAAAAAGCGGAAGCTGAACGTTTAGAACAAGAACGTATCGCAGCAGAAAAAGCGGAAGCTGAACGTTTAGAGCAAGAGCGTATTGCAGCCGAAAAGGCCGAAGCTGAGCGTTTAGAGCAAGAACGCGTTGCTGCTGAAAAAGCAGAGCGTGAAGCTGAGCAAGCTGCTGCAGAAAAGGCAGAGGCTGAACGTTTAGAACAAGAGCGCATTGCAGCAGAAAAGGCAGAAGCAGAGCGTTTAGCTCAAGAGCAGCAAGCGGCAGAGCAAGAGCGCCGTGAACAACAAGCTCGCCTTGCTGAGCAAGAAGCCGCAATGAAATTAGAGCAAGAACGCGTTGCTGCTGAAAAAGCGCAGCGTGAAGCTGAGCAAGCTGCTGCAGAAAAGGCAGAGGCTGAACGTTTAGAACAAGAACGTATCGCAGCAGAAAAGGCAGAAGCAGAGCGTTTAGAACAAGAGCGTATTGCAGCAGAAAAGGCAGAAGCTGAACGTGTAGAGCAAGAGCGTATCGCGGCAGAGAAAGCACAAGCAGAACGCTTAGAGCAAGAGCGTATCGCGGCAGAAAAGGTAGAACGTTTAGAACAAGAACGTATCGCAGCAGAAAAGGCAGAAGCTGAACGTTTAGAGCAAGAGCGTATTGCTGCAGAAAAGGCAGAAGCGGAACGTTTAGAGCAAGAACGCATTGCTGCAGAAAAGGCAGAAGCTGAGCGTTTAGAACAAGAGCGTATTGCTGCAGAAAAGGTAGAAGCTGAACGCTTAGAGCAAGAACGCATTGCAGAAGCAGAACGTTTAGAGCAAGAGAAAGCTGCACAAGCCGCAGCTGAAAAACCAAAGAAAGAAGGTTTCTTCGCACGCCTTAAAAAAGGTCTATTAAAAACTCGCGTTAATATTGGCTCTGGCTTTGCCTCTATCTTTAGCGGTAAGAAAATAGACGATGAGTTATTCGAAGAACTAGAAACACAGTTATTAACAGCAGATTTAGGTGTTGATACAACAATGAAGTTGATTGATAACCTAACTGATGCAGCGGATCGTAAGCAGTTAAAAGATGGTGATGCTCTTTATGAGTTAATGAAGCAAGAAATGGCTGATATGCTTAAAACTGCTGAGCAGCCGTTGGTTGTATCAGGTGATAAAAAGCCATTTGTGATCTTAATGGTGGGTGTCAATGGCGTTGGTAAAACAACGACTATCGGTAAACTTGCGAAGCAATTCCAAAATGAAGGTAAGTCGGTCATGTTAGCCGCAGGTGATACCTTCCGTGCTGCAGCTGTTGAGCAGCTACAAGTATGGGGTGAGCGTAACAGCATTCCGGTCATTGCTCAGCACACTGGCGCAGACAGTGCCTCAGTTGTATTTGATGCTTTTCAAGCGGCAAAAGCACGTAATGTAGATGTGTTAATCGCTGATACAGCAGGGCGTTTGCAAAATAAAGATAACCTTATGCAAGAGCTTGAAAAAATAGCCCGCGTAATGAAAAAAATAGACCCTGATGCACCGCATGAAGTAATGTTAACAATTGATGCGGGTACGGGTCAGAATGCGATTAGCCAAGTAAAACTTTTTAATGAATGCGTTGGTTTAACCGGTATCACATTATCTAAGTTAGATGGTACGGCAAAAGGTGGAGTCATCTTTGCTGTAGCAGATAAGTTTAATATTCCAATTCGTTACATAGGTGTTGGTGAAGGAATTGACGACCTTCGCACCTTTAACAGTAATGACTTCATTGATGCGCTGTTTAGCCAAGATGAGGACGATGCATAACTAATTAAAAAGGGAGTTAACTCCCTTTTTAGCTGTAAGATGATTGATAATTAAAATGATAAATTTTCAGCAAGTCAGTAAAACCTATCCGGGGGGCCACCGTGCCCTTGAAAAAGTCAGCTTTCATATTAAGCCTGGCGAGCTTGCTTTTTTAACAGGCCATAGTGGTGCTGGTAAAAGTACTTTGTTAAAGCTCATTAGCCTCATGGAGCGCCCATCAGCAGGGCAGGTACTAATAAATGGTGTGGATTTAAATGCCGTTAAATCACGCCAGGTCCCGTATATTCGTCGTGATATTGGTATTATTTTTCAGAACCATCGCCTTTTAGAGCGTTATTCTGTATTTGATAACGTTGCCTTACCACTTGTGATTGAAGGAACGCATCACAAGCAAATTGCTAAACGTGTTCATGGTGCACTGGATAAGGTTGGCTTGCTCGATAAGGCTAAATGTAGTCCTGCTACTTTATCTGGTGGTGAGCAACAGCGTGTAGGGATCGCCAGAGCGATTGTTAATTCGCCACCAATTTTATTAGCTGATGAACCAACAGGTAATTTAGATCCTGAGCTTTCAATGGATATCCTGCGCTTATTCGAGGATTTTAACCACCATGGTACAACAGTATTAATTGCAACTCATGATATTGGTTTGATTGCGCGTATGCGATACCGCAGCCTCACGTTAAAGGATGGTCGAATGATTCAAGATCCGTTAGCGGAGGAAACACTATGAGTTTATTATTCAAAAGTCGCTCAAGCCAAACAGAGGGACAACAAAAATCATTTTTTGCTTCGCCTTACTTTTTTATAATGAACCTTATTCGACAAGGTGTGCATAGTTTAGGTGAAATGTGGCGAACACCTCTTGCATCACTGATGACGATTGCTGTTTTAGGCTTGAGTTTAACTTTACCTGCCACTTTGTATTTAGTGGTTAAAAATGTATCTCAAGTGAGTAGTGGTTTTGAAGAAGC